>JACZYW010000020.1 GCA_022570885.1 Chloroflexota bacterium
TCAACGCCCTCAAGAACGGCACCCGCTCCAAGCAGCTTCGCGTCCTCATCATCGCCTTGATGGCCTTCCCCCAGACGCGCAACGCCCTCCTTCACTTCAGCCGCATCGAGCAGCGCCGCCGCGTCCGCTTGCAGGAGGCCATCAACGAGTATGCGAGGCTGTTGCAGCTCCCGTCCCGAGAGCGAACAATCAAATCGATTCAGTCGAAAGGGAATCCAACCGCCGCCAGATCTTCAGAAACAATCAAGCCCAAGCTAGTCAGAGCCAGCAGCGTGATCGACGCCCGCCACCCGCACGGCTCGCGCTACTCGATCCCGAGCTCCTCGCGCACGGCGCGGACGGCCTCGACCATCACGCGCAGCTTCTCCGTCGCCTCTTCCCAGGTGCGGGTCTTGAGGCCGCAGTCGGGGTCGATGTAGAGCCGCTCGGGGGGCAGGATCTCCAGGCCGCGCTTGATGCCGGCCTTCACCTGGTCGACGGACTCGACGACGTGGCTGTGCACGTCGATCACGCCCCAGGCGATCTCCTTCTCCTCCGGGAAGGTGCCGTTCGTGAACATATCGGCGACGTCGTAGTTGCTGTTCGCCGCCTCCAGGTCGAACTGCTGGACGGCCATCTCCAGAAAGCCGGGGTAGACGGACGCGAAGTCGCCGTAGCAGACGTGGGTGATCGTCTTCGCTTTGATGCCCTCCGTGACGACGGCCATCCCTTCGAGCGCCATCTCCAGGTCATCGACGCGGGTGGAGAGGGCCGGCTCGTCGATCTGGATGTACTTCGCGCCGGCCTGCTCCAGCTCCTGAGCCTCGCGGCGGATCACCTGCGCCATCGCGAGCACCGCGTCGCGGCGGCTGGGGTAGTACTCGTCGAACGACCACTCGACGATGGTGTAGGGGCCGGTGAGCATGCCCTTCACCGGCTTGTCGGTGAGGTCCTGCGCGAAGCGCCACATCTCCAGCGTGAGCGGCTCCTGCCAATGCACGTCGTCCTTGATGATCGGCTTGTGGTAGTAGCGGTTGCCGTACGAGCGCACCAGCCCGCCCAGCTCCATGCCGGGTAGCAGCTCTCCGAAGTAGGCCACCATGTCGCCCCGCGCCATCTCCCCGTCGACGAGGATATCGAGGCCGATGTCTTCCTGGAGGGCGATCACATCGCGAGTGGCCTCGCGCTCCAGCTCCAGCAGCTCCTCGCGTGAGAGCTTGCCGCGGGCGTACTGGTTGCGGGCGCGCTGGAGGGCGTCCGGCTTCGAAAAGCTACCGACGGTTGTCGTCAAGAGACCCTTGGTCATACCAGCACCGCCTCCGCTTGGCGCACGCCCTGCGCGAGCCTGCGCAGCTTCTCCTGGGCCACCTCGCGTGGCAGGAACTCCAGCCCCGCGCTGGGGCTGACGTGGATCTGGTCGGACGCCAGCCCTGCGGCCAGCGACCGGATGCGCTCGGCGATCTCATCGACGGACTCCAGCTTCGTGTTGCGGGCGTCGATGATCCCCAGCCCCAGCTTCTTCGTGAAGGGTGCGCTCTGGAGCAGCGCCTCGTTCTTGGCGCCCATCACGAAATCGAGCCCGATGAGCTGGAAGGGCAGGTCGAGGATCTGCGGGTAGATCCCCTCCGCGTCGCCGAAGTAGAGGTAGAGCGACGTCTCCACGGTGATGCCATCGACCAGGCTGCGGCAGAGGCCGGCGAACTGCTCGAACTCCCTCTTATGCTGGAGTATGGCCGGCTCGTTGAACTGGATGAGCGTTGCTCCGGCCTCCTGCAGCGCCTTCGCCTCCCGGTTCAGCGCCCCCGCGTATGCCTTGGCCAGCGCTCCGACGGAGCCGTAGTGCTGGTCGACCGAGAGGCGGGCGAGCGTGTAGGGCCCGGTAAGCACCGCCTTCACCGGCTTCTCGCTGTGCTCAACGGCGAAGCGGTAGTCGTCTACGGTGATCGGCTTTTGCCAGGTGATAGCGCCCTCGATGACGGGTTGGCGGTAGTACATGTTGGTGTCGAACCAGCGGGTGAGGCCGTTGAGCGAGATGCCGTTGAGCTGGCGAGCGAGGTACGTCTGCTCGTCCTCCCAGCGGATCTGGCCGTCGGTCACCAGGTCCAGGCCTGCCTCCGCCTGCTGCTGGAGCGCCTCTTCCGTCACCTCATCCTCGATGCGGCGGATCTCCTCCTCCGTGATCGCACCGCGGTCGAAGCGGTTGATGGCGTTGCGCAGACGCGCGGGGCTGGGCCGGTTGGGTATCTTCGGATAGCTGCTGACGACGGTGGCGATCATGTGGCTTGCTGCCTCCAGGGCTCTTCAGAGAAGAGGGGCCGAGGCGCCCAGCCTTTCGACCCCAGGGTACTTGAACACCCTCGTAGCTTCAGTCTAGCATCGCCTCGGCGACGCGGTCAACGTGGGTATTCCCGATGAGTAATAGGTCAGGTTAAACTGACGCGCTACCATTCCCGACTATCCGATCGCCTGCCTGAGCGGAGCAGCCTATGTCTCCCGCCTCCCGTTGTGTATAGTGCGCCAAACGTCCGCCGCCCAGCGGCCTGAGCGCAGGAGGTCTACGATGCCGATTCGAACGTTGCCCTTGCTACTCGCCGTGGCCATCACCGCAGTCGTCCTGAGCGCCTGTACCGGAGACGGCGGGGGCGATGAGCCGACGTCTACGCCGACGCCTGTGCCGGACGTTCGCACGGTCACCAGCGACGATGGCAAGCTGACGCTGGAGATCCCGCCGGGCGCGGTCGCTGACGAGGTCGAGATCACGATCAAGGCCGTCTCGATCGAAGTGCTGCCGCGGGAGCTGCAGGGCGTTCGCGGGGCAGGCACCGGCTATCGCTTGCAGCCGGACGGGCTGGAGTTCAGCCCGCCTGCGACGGCCACGCTGACGCTCGACCGCGCCGATCTTGAGGGCGAGCCCGACGACGGGATCACGGCCTACGCGCTGGTCAGCTTCCGCGAGGGCGACGGGCTGGAGCTGCTGACCGAGCAATCGACGGAGTGGACGGTGGGAGATGCGACGGTCACGGTCCGCGGCGAACTCAGCCACTTTAGCTGGATCGGCAAGACGAAGGGCTCGTTGTCCGTCGAGATTGAGAAGGCGGCGCCGCAGGTGGCGCTGGGCGGCACGTTTACGGTGAAATCGACAGCGACGAACACCGACGCCAGCGCCGCGCAGGTGGTGCTACGAGCGACGAACGGCGAGTTCCTCCACGAGGCGAACGTCATTTCGGTCGTCGGCGAGCGGCGCTTCCCCGTTAGCCCCAAGAATCTCGAGCAAGGCGAGAAGATCGAGGGCACCGCAACGTATTCGTGCGACGAAGAAGGCGAGGACTTCTACTACGTTCGCGTCTACGCCACGAGCGTCCTGAGCGGCAAGGGCGACGAGGATGACAGCGAGACCTACCTGACCGTGATCGTGGGCAGCGAGGTCGAGTGCACCTCCGCGCTGGAGGCGCCCACGCCTGCGCCTTCGCCCACGCCCAAGCCTCCGCTCGACATCGGTTGCGACCACAGGATCCCCGGCGAGGAGAGCGACATCATCGTCAGGATCAACGGTCTCCAGCCGGGCGAGACGGTCTCGGGCACCGTGAGCGGCGATGGCGTGCTGGGCGACGGTCGGTTCACCGCTACGGCCGGAGATGACGGAACCGCCGAGGCTAGGGTCGTGATCGATTCGTTCGACACGTACACGGTGACGCTAGACGACGGCGGCCCCAGCGGCACCATCACGGTAGGGCCGGTGTGCGATGACTTCGATGACGACGACTTCGATGACGATGACTAGCGGCCGCGTACCGGCCTGAGGCAGCAGCTCACCTGCCGGGCGATCACTCGTGGATGACGATGCGAGTGCCGTAGTCGGCGAAGTGCCAGAAGAAGTGGGCGTCGTCGTAGCGCAGGCCCACGCAGCCGTGGCTGGTGTTCTGCTGCCCGAAGACGGCGTCGTCGGCCCAGTAGTTGAAGTGGAGCGCGTGCCCGCGGTTGGTGAAGTACTGCGTGAAGTATACGTTCTCCACGTACCAGGACTCACTCGAGTTCGCGCCGGAGGACATCGTCTCGTCGTAGACGCGGTAGAGCACGCGGAACTCGCCCGTGGGCGTCTCCCAGTCCTCCTTGCCGGTGGTCACCAAGGCTGTGAACCACGGCGTGTCGCCCACCATCGCCGTCGTCGTTAGCTCGCTCAGGTCTATCTCTATCCAGCGCTCCTGCGGGCCGGGCGGCGGCAGCGCGATCGAGAGGTCGGACGGCTGGTAGGACGGGAGTATCGGCGTCGGGCTTGGCGTGGCGGTTGGCGTGGCCGTCGGGGTTGGGCTGGGCGTGACGGTCGGTGTTGGGGTCAGCGTGGCCGTGGCGGTAGGCGTCGGTGTTGGCGTGAGAGGCTCGGCCGACCAGACGAACCCGGATCCGACGAAGCAGCCGCCGACTGCGACAAGCGCGACCATCGCGCCGACGAGGACGGTGAGGTACGCGCCGAGGGCGCGGGCGCCGGACTGCCGCGAGCGCCCGGGCGTGGCTGTCGCGTCGGGCGCAGAAGGCGGCTTCTTGCCACCGCGACCAGGGACAAGGAGCGCGAGAACCGTGGCGATGAACGACAACCGAAGAGCGGCGCGTAGCATCTGGCTGACCTCACTCAAAGTGTATCACCTTCTCGGGAAGATTGTCGGCAGCCGCGCGGTTGTTCTGAGCCTTCACTTGTCTCTGACGACGCGAAGATATACGATGAAACCGACCGACCAGTCGGTTAGTTATGGCGATACCGATGCTACAACAAGGCCGGGCGCGCGCCCGCCAGCAACGTATCCTCGACGCCGCGCTGCGGGTCTTCTCTCGCAGGGGCTATCGGGACGCGAGCGTTGAGGAGATCGCCGACAAGTCCAGCACCTCCAAGGGCGGCATCTACTTCCACTTCCCCGGCAAGGAGGCGATCTTCCTCCACCTGCTCGATAGGACCGTGGCGCGCCTTCGCGCCAAGATCGATGCTGCGCTGGCCGAACACGACGACCCGATCGCGAAGGCGGACGCCGCGCTGCTGGCGGTGCTGCACACGTTCGCCAAGCATCGCGCGTTAGCCCGGCTCTTCATGGTCGAGACGATGGGCGCGGGCCACGTCTTCCAGCGCCGGATGGCAGAGGTCCACGCTGAGTTCGCCACGATCATCCAGCGCCAGTTGGACGAGGCGGTGGAGCAGGGCGTGATCGAGCCGCTCGATACGGAGATCGCCGGCCGGGCCTGGTTCGGCGCGCTCAACGAGCTGATCACCGACTGGGTGCTCTTGGAGCGGCCCGATCGGCTGGAGGATACCTACGCCGCCTTACGGCCGCTCCTCATGCGGAGCGTGGGCGCAGTCAACCCGTCAGACCGCGCGCGGGTGATGCCATGACCACCTCTCTCCAAGAGCAGACCGTTATATCAGCACTGAGACAGCCGCTCAGGAGCGCGCTCGCGCAGGGCGCGCGGGAGGCGGCGCAGCGTGGCGAGCCGATGCTGGTATGCGTGACGATACCGGTGCCACCGATCGACCCGCTGGCGCTGTTCGAGGCGGCAGGGCCGGAGACGCCAGGGCTAGAGACAGAAGAACGCGCCTTCTGGCAGCAGCCGGAGGCGCAGTTCTCGCTGGCTGCATTTGGAGTGGCGGTGCGCCTCGCCGGCTCCGGCAGCGATCGATTCGATCAGGTGGCCGCGGACTGGCGGCGGCTCACGGCCGATGCGGTCAGCGGGCCGCTCGATGGGTGCCCCGTAGCGGCGCCGGTCTGCCTGGGCGGCTTCGCTTTTGAAGCGGCCGCGGGTGTCGATGGCAGAGAGGACGATTGGCAAGACTACCCGGACGCCCTCCTCACCGTCCCTCGATTTCTCTTCGTCTCGCAGGGCGGCTCGTCCTGGCTGATCGCAAGCGCGCTCGTCGGCCCGGGCGACGATGCCGAAGCTGAGACGGAGGCGGCGCTCGCCGACGTCTCTGCGCTCCTGGCGCGGGCGGACGGCGCATCCGTACCTGAGGCGTCGAGCGATGACATCGCCGTGGCGGACGAGCCGGATGCTATTCAATGGAAAGAGACCGTCGCCGCCGTCGTGCGCGAGATCGAGTCGGGCGCGGTCCGCAAGCTGGTGCTCGCCCGCCGGGTGAGCGTCCGCGCCGGTGAACCGCTCGCGTGGGGGCCGGTGCTCCGCCGCTTGCGGACGCGGTACGCGGGCTGCACCACCTTCGCCTTCGCCCGCGGCGCGAGCTGCTTTCTGGGAGCGACGCCGGAGCGGCTGGTGCGGCTGGACGGGCGCACCGTGCGGGTCGATTGCCTCGCCGGCTCCGCCCCGCGCGGTACCACCGAGGGCGACGACCGGTCGCTGGGCGAAGCGCTGCTGCGCGATGAGAAGGAGCGGCACGAGCACGCCCTGGTGGTCGAGGCCCTGCGCGAGACGCTGACGCCGCTCACGAGCGCGCTCAACGTGCCGGAGGAGCCGCGGCTGCTGCAGATGCCCAACGTCCATCACCTGCACACGCCGGTGGAGGGCACGCTGAGCGACGAGCGGCACGTGCTCGATCTCGTCGCGCGGCTGCACCCCACGCCGGCGTCGGGCGGAGTGCCTCAGGACGCCGCGCGTTCGCTCATCCAATCGTACGAGCCCTTCGACCGGGGTTGGTACGCCGGCCCCGTCGGCTGGATCGACGGCCGCGGCGGCGGCGAGTTCGTCGTGGCGATCCGCTCCGCGCTCTTGCGGGAGCGGGAAGCGCTGCTCTACGCCGGCTGCGGCATCGTCGCCGCCTCCGACCCAGAACGCGAGTACGAGGAGTCGCGTCTCAAGCTGGAACCGATGCTATGGGCGATGAGCGGCAAGGACAGCTAACCGCGGGCGAAACCCTCCGCCGGTTCGTGGGCGCCTTCGTCGACGAGCTGGCGCGATCGGGCGTCGCTCACGTCTGCCTCAGCCCCGGCTCCCGCTCGACTCCGCTCGCCCTGCTGCTGCGCGAGCACCCGGCCATTCGCGTCTGGACGCACCTGGACGAGCGCTCGTCCGGCTTCTTCGCGCTCGGCATGGCGAAGGCGCTGGGTGAGCCGGTAGCCGTGCTCTCAACGTCGGGCACGGCGGCGGTCAACTTCGCGCCGGCCGTCGTGGAGGCGTACTACGGCCGGGTGCCGCTGCTGGTCTTCACCGCCGACCGCCCGCCGGAGCTCCAGGGCATAGGTTCGTCGCAAACGATCGACCAGACGCGGCTGTACGGGACGCACGCGAAATGGTTCGTCGAAATGATGCTGCCGGACGGCTCGCCGGAGGCGCTGCGCCACGCGCGCACGATCGCCGCTCGCGCAGCGGCCACCGCTCGGGCGGAGGCCGGGCCGGTGCACATCAACTTCCCCTTCCGAGAGCCGCTCATCCCCGCCGCCGCCGGGCCGCCTCCGGGCCGTGACGGCGCGTCCGCGCCGGGCGATGCAGAGACGTCCGCTTCGGCCGTCGAGAACACGGAACAGCCGTCGCGACGCCCCGATCCTGCGACGGTGGCGTCGCTGGCAGAGGAGCTGCTCGCGGCCGGCAAGGGGCTGATCGTCTGCGGGCCTCAGGACGACGCGGACTTCCCGAGTGCGGCCGCGCGGCTGGCGGCGGAGCTGGGCTTTCCGCTGCTGGCCGACCCGCTCTCGCAGGTGCGCTGCGGATCCCACCACAGCGATCTCGTCATCGATAGCTACGACGCCTTCCTGCGCGACGAGGAGATCGCCCGCGAGCTGGCGCCGGACGTGGTGCTGCGGTTCGGCCGGACGCCGGTCTCCAAGCCGCTCCTGCTCTACCTCCAGCGCCATGCCGGTTGCCGCCAGATACTGGTCGATGAGAGCGGCAAGTGGGGCGATCCGGCCCTGGCCGCCAGCCCCGCGATCCAGGCCGGCGCGCGGGCGCTGTGCGAGGCGCTGCTCCCGGCGCTGCAAGCGTCCGATCGGCGAACCGGACGGGCGGCCTCGGACTGGGCGAGCCGCTGGCAGTCGATCGCGCGCCAGGCCGGCGCCGCTCTACGCCGTCGCCTCGCCGCCGAGCCGGGACTCTCGGAGCCGGGCGTCTTCGCCCAGCTAGCCGAGCTGCTGCCGGCCGGCGCGACGCTCTTCGCCGGCAACAGCATGCCCGTGCGCGACCTCGATAGCTGCTTCCCCGGCGCGACACGGCCCGTTCGCTTCCTCGCCAACCGGGGCGCCAGCGGCATCGATGGCGTCGTCTCCAGCGCCCTCGGCGCGAGCGCTGTCGGGTCTGGCCCGCTCGTGCTGGTGATCGGCGACCTGTCGTTCTACCACGACATGAACGGCCTCCTGGCCGTCCAACGACACGATATCAACGCCACCATCGTGCTGCTGAACAACGATGGCGGCGGCATCTTCTCCTTCCTGCCGCAGGCCGACGAAGCCGAGCACTTCGAGGAGCTCTTCGGCACGCCGCACGGGCTGGACTTTCGCCCCGCGGCGGAGCTGTACGGGCTCGCCTATCGTCGCGCCGAGAGCTGGCAGGACTTTCGCGAGGCGATCGAGGCGTCGCTCGGCTCGCCCGGCGTGGGGCTGGTCGAAGTGCGCACCGACCGTCGCGAAAACGTGCGGCTGCACCGAGAGCTGTGGGCCGCCGTATCGGAGGCCGTGCGGATGCCTGCTGAGAAGGCAGCGACGCCATGACGCGCATCGCCGTGAACGGCGTACAGCTCAACGTGGAGCAGCGAGGAGAGGGGCCGGCGTTGCTCCTGCTGCACGGCTTCACCGGCAGCGGCGCGACCTGGACGCCGCACCTGGAGGCCTGGCGCGGGTTCACCACCGTGGCGGTCGACCTGCTCGGCCACGGCGAATCGGACCGGCCGCGCGACCCGGCTCGCTATCGAATGGAGCGCTGCGTGGACGATCTGACGGCCCTGCTCGACCAGCTAGGTATCCGTCGCGCGGCCGTGCTGGGCTACTCGATGGGCGGACGGGTGGCGCTACGGCTGGCGCTGCACGCGCCCGAGCGGCTCTGGGCGCTGGTGCTCGAAAGCGCATCGCCCGGCATCGAGGACGCCGCCGAACGCGAGGAGCGGGTGCGCAGCGACGCGGCGATGGCCGACGCGATCGAGCGCGACGGCGTTGCCGCCTTCATCGATCGCTGGCAGGCGCTACCGCTCTTCGCCTCGCAAGCGCGGGCGCCGGCGTCTGCGCGCCAGGCGTTGCGCCGTCAGCGTCTCCGCAACGACCCGATTGGGCTGTCGAACAGTCTACGCGGGATGGGCGCGGGCGCGCAGCAGCCGGTCTTCGACCGGCTGGGCGAGCTTCGCACGCCGGCGCTGCTCCTCGCGGGCGCGCTGGACGAGAAGTACTGCGCATTCGCTCGACGTGCGGCGTCTGCGCTCCCCTGCGCCCGGCTGCGGATTGTGCCCGATGCGGGGCACGCCGTGCATCTGGAGCAGCCGCAGGCGTTCGACGGCGCGGTGGGGGAGTTCCTGGAATCGTGCGCGCGAAGTGAGGAACGCAAGGAGGGTGTGCCATGTCGGTAAGCTGGCAAGGGGTTCGCGACTACGAGGACATCATCTACGAACACGCGGAAGGCATGGCGAAGATCACGATCAACCGTCCCGAGGTGCGGAACGCCTTCCGCCCCAAGACGATCTTCGAGCTGAGCGACGCCTTCTCGCACGCCCACGAAGAGGCGAGTATCGGCGTGATCATCCTGACCGGGGCCGGTACCGAGGCGTTCTGTTCGGGCGGCGACCAGCGCGTTCGAGGCGAAGGCGGCTACGTCGGCGACGACGGCGTGCCTCGGCTGAACGTGCTGCCGCTCCAGCGCCAGATCCGCACGATCCCCAAGCCTGTGATCGCGATGGTGGCGGGGTACGCGATCGGCGGCGGCCACGTGCTGCACGTCGTCTGCGACCTCACCATCGCCGCCGACAACGCGGTCTTCGGCCAGACCGGCCCCAAGGTGGGCAGCTTCGACGCGGGCTACGGCGCGACGCTGCTCGGCCGTATCGTCGGCCACAAGAAGGCGAAAGAGATCTGGTTCCTCTGTCGCCAGTATTCGGCGCAGGAGGCGCTGGAGATGGGGCTGGTGAACGTGGTGGTGCCGCTGGAGCAGTTGGAGGAGGAGACGGTTCGCTGGTCGCGCGAGATGCTGGAGAAGAGCCCCACGGCGCTGCGCTTCCTGAAGGCCGCCTTCAACGCCGATACCGATGGCCTGGCCGGCCTCCAGCAGCTCGCCGGCGACGCCACGCTCCTCTTCTACCTGAGCGAGGAGGCGCAGGAGGGCCGCAACGCCTTCCTGGAGAAGCGCAAGCCGGACTTCTCGCGCTTCCCGCGCCTGCCCTGAGGAGCGCGTTGTGACCGGCAGTGCAGCTCTCTCTCGCCGGGCGATCCCGTGGTCGCACTGGCTGACCGCTGTGCGGCCGGCCACGCTGCTGGCGGCGGTCGCGCCGGTGCTGGTGGGCGCGGCCGCGGCGGGCAGCGTCGAGGAGCGGTTTCGACCGCTCGTCTTCGCCGCGACGCTGGCGGCGGCCGTGCTGCTCCAGATCGGCACGAACCTGGCGAACGATCTCTTCGACTTCGAGCGCGGCGCGGATACGGCGGAGCGCTTGGGGCCGCCGCGGGTGACCCAGAGCGGCCTCATTCCCCCGGAGCGCGTGCGATTGGGGATGTTCCTCTCGTTTGGCGCGGCGCTGGCGATCGGCGTCTACCTGCTGTTCGCCGGCGGCTGGCCGATCCTCGTGATCGGCGTGCTCTCCATCGTCGCCGGCGTCGCCTACACCGGCGGCCCGTGGCCTCTGGGCTACCACGGCCTGGGCGATCTGATGGTATTCGTCTTCTTCGGCCTGGTGGCCGTTGTCGGCACGTACTACTTGCAGGCGGAGACCGTGAGCGCCACCGCCTTCCTCGTCGCTGTGCCCGTCGGCCTCCTGGTCACCGCCATCCTCGTCGTGAACAATCTGCGCGATATCGAGACGGACCGGCGGGCGGGCAAGCGCACTCTGGCGGTGCGCCTAGGCGAGCAAGCCACTCGAGTGCAGTACGTGTTGCTCGTCCTGGTGCCGTACGCCTGCGTGCCGGCGCTGCTGCTCGTCGACGCCAGCATCTGGGTTGGGCTCGCTTGGCTGACGCTGCCTATCGCGCTCATGCTCAGCCGCGGCGTGTTGCTCGGCGCTACGGGTACCGGCTTGAACGCCGTCCTCAAACGAACGGCCCAGCTCGATTTCGCCTTTGGCGCGCTGCTGGCGCTGGGACTACTGCTGTGAACGTGACCGGCCTCTCCTGGACGAGCTTTCGCCTGCCGCTGCGCGCGCCGTTCCAGACCGCAGGCGGCGAGATGACCCATCGCGAGGGGCTGGTGTTGCGCCTGCGAACGGACGCCGGCGTCGTCGGGCTGGGCGAGGCGTCGCCCCATCCGGCGGCTGGGCCCGAGGCGACGCGTGAGCTGGATCGAGCGCTGGCCAGTGCTGCGGCCGGACTGCTGGGGGGCGACGTCGGCTGCCTGGAGCAGCCGGCGGCGGCGATGCCGCCCGCCCTCGCCTGCGCCCTCGACACCGCCGCCTGCGATGCGCTCGCGCGCGGCCGCGGCATCAGCGTCGCCCGGCTCCTGAGCGAACGATCTCGCGCCGCCGTTGCGGTCAACGCGACCGTTGCCACGGAGCGCGCGGCCGAGGCCGCGTCGCAGGCAGCCGCGGCTCGCGAGGCCGGGTTCGACTGCGTGAAGCTGAAGGTGGGGATGGCCGCCAGCGTCGAAGAAGAGCGACAGCGCGTGGCAGCCGTGCGCCGGGCGCTCGGGCCGGCGGTGCGGCTACGCATCGACGCGAACGGAGCCTGGGACACGGAGCGGGCGATAGCGACGATCCGGTCGCTGGAGGAGTTCGCGTTGGAGCTGGTGGAACAGCCGGTGGCGGCGGGCGACCTCGACGGCATGGCTCGTGTCCGACAGGCGGTGCAGACGCCCATCGCCGCTGATGAAGCGGTCACCGGCCTCGACGCCGCCCGTCGCGTACTCGAGCGCGACGCCGCGAGCGTACTGGTCGTCAAGCCGATGGTGGTCGGCGGGCTGCGGCCGGCGCGCCGGATCGTGGAGCTTGCCGAAGAGGCGGGCGTCGGCACGATCGTCACCACCACGATCGACGCCGGCGTCGGCGTCGCGGCGGCCCTCCATCTCGCTGCCACGCTGCCCGAGGGTAGTCCGGCCTGCGGGCTCGCGACCGGCTCGCTGCTCGCGGACGACCTCATCGTGCGACCGCTCGAGGTCCGCGACGGCTCGATGGCGCTGCCCGACGGCCCCGGCCTCGGCGTCGAGCTGGACGAGGCGAAGCTGGCGCGGTACGGCGGCGTTACGCGGGAGGCGCCCTAATGCCGCACGGGGACTCGATGCCGGAGTGGCTGCGCCAGCGAGCGCGCCTCTCGCCCGCCCGGCTGGCCCTCATCTGCGGCGATGACCGCTGGACGTTCGCGGAGCTGGATCGACGTGTGTCGGCGGTGGCGGGCCGGCTGGCGGCGGCAGGCGTGGTGGAGGGGGGTAGGGTGGCGCTGCTCGCTCGAAACGGGAGCGGGTTCGTGCAGATCGTTCACGCCGTGCCCAGACTCGGCGCGACACTCGTGCCGCTGAACGTTCGGCTTACCGCGGACGAGCTCGCCTGGCAGCTCCGCGATGCCGGCGCCGGCTGCCTGGTCTACGACGAGCCGAACGCGGAGAACGCGGCCGGCCTCAAGAAGATAGCGCCCGCCGTTACGCACCTGTCGCTTGCAGAGCTGACTGAGCGGGGCGAGGAGGGTGTCGATCTCGCGCTGGAGCGCGTCGATCTCTCGGCGGTGCACAGCGTGATCTACACCTCCGGCACCAGCGGCCGGCCCAAGGGCGCCATGCTCACCTTCGGCAACTACTTCTGGAGCGCGATGGGCTCGGCGCTGAACCTGGGCCTGCGCGGCGACGACCGCTGGCTCGCCTGCATGCCGCTCTTTCACGTCGGCGGCCTCTCGATCCTCTTGCGCAGTGTGATCTACGGCAGCACGGTCTTGGTGCACGAGTCGTTCGACGCAGACGCCGTCAACCGGGCGATCGACGACGAGGAGGTCACCATCGTTTCCGTCGTCGCTACCATGCTGCGGCGGATGCTCGAGGCTCGCGGCGAGCGTTCGTACCCCGATAGCCTGCGCTGCGTCCTGGCCGGCGGCGGCCCGCTGCCCCGGCCGCTGCTGGAGGAGTGCGAGCGGCGCGGCGTTCCCGTCGTGCAGACCTATGGGCTGACGGAGGCCGCCTCCCAGGTGACGACCCAGGCCCTGGACGAGGCGTCGCGCCGGCTCGGCTCATCGGGCAGGCCGCTCTTCGTCACAGAGGTGCGAATCGAGGGCGAGGATGGCCGCGCCCTCGCGCCGGGAGAGCCGGGCGAGATCGTGGTGCGCGGGCCCACCGTGACGCCGGGCTATCTCAACGACCCGGAGGCGACGGCGCGGGCGCTGCGCGACGGCTGGCTGCACACCGGCGATATCGGCTACCTGGACGCGGACGGCGAGCTCTACGTGCTCGACCGGCGCGACGATCTGATCGTCTCGGGCGGAGAGAACGTCTATCCGGCGGAGGTGGAGGAGGTGCTGCGGTCGCACCCGGGAGTGCTGGATGCGGCGGTCGTTGGCCTCCCTGACGAGCGCTGGGGCCAGCAGGTCGCGGCGGCGGTCGCGCCTCGGCCGGGGGTCGAGCTAGACGAAGAGGAGCTGCTGGCCTTCTGCCGGAGCAAGCTGGCCTCCTACAAGGCGCCCGCGCGTATCCGCTTCGTCGAGGAGCTGCCGCGCAACGCCGCCGGCAAGCTGCTCCGTCGCGCCGTCCGCGAGGGCTGGTGAGGGTGTCGACGGTTCCCTAGCCGTGCGATGGCTTGGTGGCCGCGTGCAGTGCCACCGTCCCGCCCACGAACGTACGCAGCTCGATCTGCGCCAGGCCGGCGTCCGCGAGGAGCGCGCTTAGGGCGGCGGCGTTTGGGAAGCCCTGGAGCGAGTTCGGCAGGTAGCGATAGGCGGCGGGATCGCCGCTCAGCAGGCCCGCAATCGGCGGCATCAGGCGGCCGAAGTAGAGCTTGTAAAACGCCCCGAAGAGTCCCGGCGGCGGTTGGGTCATGTCCAGACAGACCAGCCGGCCGCCCGGCTTGAGCACCCGCGCCATCTCCGCCAGCCCCGCCGGCAGGTCGGCCAGGTTTCGCAGGAGAAACGCGTTCGTCACGCAGTCGAACGTCTCGGCGGGGTACGGGAGGTGGAGGGCGTCGCCGATCGTCCACGAGACGTTCGCGATCCCTGCCGCAGCGGCTTTGCTGCGAGCCGCCGCCAGCATCTCCGGCGAGAAGTCGGTCCCTGCGACGTGCGCCGCCCCCTGCCTGGCGAGCTCCATCGACAGGTCGCCCGTGCCGGCGCCCAGATCGAGCGCTACGCTTCCCTCGGGCCGGGCGGCGCTGGCCGCGTGCCGGCGCCAGCGGCTGTCCATGCCCAGGCTCATCAGCCCGTTCATCCTGTCGTAGCGCCGGACGATGCGGCCGAACATCCGCCGCACCTGCTGCGGCTGCTTGGCAGCCTGGGTCGCGCTTGCTGGCATCACTCACTCCGATTGGGGTCAGCCGTGGTGTTGGAGAAAGTCTAGCAGAGATAGCGACACGGACGCTTGCGCCGCGAGGAGCAGCAAGCTTAGTACGGACTGAATACCTCGGCGCACGGGTGCCAGTGTAGCGCGACGCCGACGGGGACAGTGCCGCGAGCATGCTACACTCGGACCACCCACAGCAGGCGGTTGTGCTGAACTGGGAGGGCGACATGACAGCGGAACTGTACGCTAGCGTCTCGATCGAGGAGCAGGGCTTCGTCGCGATTGATGTTGAGACAGCTAACCCAGACCTCGCCAGCATCTGCCAGATAGGACTCGTGAGGTTCGTCAACGGCGAGATACGAGAAAGCTGGGAAACGCTCGTGAACCCTGAGGACTACTTCGCTGCAATCAACACTAGCATCCACGGAATCGAGGACCGCGATGTGGTCGACGCCCCGCGTTTCTCTGAAGTGGCTCCGGACATGGCGAGGATGCTGGGAGGTCATGTAGTCGTCAGTCACACGCCTTTCGACCGAGTGGCCCTGATGCGCGTGCACGATAAGAATTCGTTGGCCCACATCGACTGTACGTGGCTTGACAGTGCGGCAGTCTGCCGACGCGCTTGGCCCCAGTTTCGAGAACGAGGATACGGCCTCGCGAATGTTGCCGAGTGGTGCGGAATTGAGTTCCTTCACCACAATGCCAAGGACGACGCGCGTGCAGCCGGCCTGATCCTAATTCGCGCGATGCAGGATACGGGACTGGGAGTTCATGATTGGCTCAAGCGAGTCAAGGAGCCTGTCGATCCTGGTGCAAAGGCTATCCGGAGGTCTGGAAATCCCGATGGGCCTCTTGTCGGAGAGGTCGTAGTATTCACCGGTGCGCTGTCGATGCCGAGGCGGACAGCGGCGAACTTGGCAGTATCTGCTGGCTGTGACGTCGCGACAAGCGTCGGGAAGCAGACAACTATTGTCGTTGTCGGTGACCAAGACTTGCGGGCACTCGCTGGTCATGAGACAAGCGCTAAACACCGAAAGGCGGAGGAGTTGATTTCAAAGGGTCAGGCCATACGCATGCTCGGGGAAAGCGACTTCTGCGCTCTGGTAGACGCCAAGGAGTAGTCTTCAGGATGGGCATGAGCACGATAGTGAGTAAGAGGTGTCGTTTAGGGAGGCCCTGCGGCTGGCCCCCCCCAGGTGCTTCTCTCTTTCCGCCAGCAGTTCCCCGGCCCGGCGCTCGGCGCGCTTTGGAAGGCAGGCGGTGAGCTTTGACACCGTGCGTAGCGGTGTAGCAGAGATGCTCGTGGTGCGTGGATGGCTGGGAGCGACCGCTCGCAGTCCGTCCGCCGTCCTACACCACTCCTTCGCGCAGCCATTCGCCGGCGCGCTCGCCGATCATGACCGTTGTCAGGTGGATGTTCGCGCGAGGGCATTTCGGCATGACCGAGGCGTCGGCGACGAAGAGGTTGTCGAACCCGCGCACGCGCAGGTGCTGATCGACCACGCCCATCGGATCGTCCGCAGTCGCCATCTTCGCCGTGCAGCTAGGGTGAAACCCGCTCGACGCCACGGCCTTGCACCAGCCTGCCAGCGCCTCATCGTCAGGGATGGCCGCGGCGGGCGGCGTCCGTATGCCGTCGTTGATGTGCGCGAAGGCCTCGTGCGACCCTACCTCGAGCGCCAGGCGCACGCCATCGACGAGTCGCCGCACATCATCCTCGTGCTCTAGAAAGCGCTGCTCGACGTGCGGATGGACGTGCGGGTCGGCCGACCGCAGGGTGAGGCGGCCAATCGACTTCTGCCGGTAGATCACCGAGCCGATGGCGTAGAGCAGGGTACCGCTCCGTGTGCGCACCTGCGACACCGGCATGAGCTGCATATCGTTTCGCTCGGTGCCGTCCGGCGAGCTGTACCGATAGGTGACCTGCACGACCGGATCGCCGTCGTTGAGCACGCCGTCCTTTGGCTCGAACACCGCGGCCAGCATCGGGTGGTCGTCGAGGTTCTCGCCGACGCCGGGCAGGTTCTGCACGACATCGATGTCTAGTTCACGCAGGTGCGCTTCCGGCCCGATGCCCGATCGCATCAGAATAGCCGGCGAACCGATCGCCCCCGCCGCCAGCACAATGCGCTCGCCCTCGACGATCTGGGTCGTGCTGCCCGATTCCACCTCAACGCCGGTCGCACGCCCACCGTCCACGATGATCCGGCGCGTCAGGCAGCCGCCTCGGATCGTGAGGTTCAGCCGATGCCGCACAGGCTCTAAGTAGCAGATCGCGACGCTCATGCGCTGGCGGCCTTGCTTGTTCATTGCGTGCAGCCCGAGACCCGTGGAGTGTGGGTCGTTGTTGTCCGCTGTCTCTGCATAGCCCAGCTCCCGCATGGCCCGCACGAACGCGCGCTGTACCGGAACCAGCTCGTCTTCGGGGTAGCGACGGATCGGTATCGGGCCACCACGGCCGTGGAAGTCGCCGTCGAAATCCAGGTCGTTCTCTAGGCGACGGAAGTAGGGCAGCACCTTCTCCCACGACCACTCGTCGTTGCCGAACGCTGCCCACTCGTCGTAGTCCTCCGGTACGCCGCGCAACGCGATCGCCGTGTTCACTGCGGACGACCCACCGACGACGCGCCCGGCCGGAAGGTGCACCATCCGGCCCGCCACATTTGTCGCAGCCTCGTAGTTCCAGTCGTGGGCGAAATAGGAGTTGTCGTTGCCGTCCAGCAGGTCGGCCGGCATCTGCTCCGTCGTCGGGTAGTAGGGGCCAGCTTCGAGCAGCAGCACCGAGCGGGAGGAATCCTCCGACACGCGAGCCGCTACCACAGCTCCTGCCGCGCCCGCGCCGATGACGATCACATCGTACTGCAAAGGCATCCTCCTAGTAGCCAGCCTAATCGTTTCGCGAGCTACAGGCACGTGCCGATCGGCCTATAGGTAGAACTACCTATAGGATCACCTAAAAAGCAACGATCAGCGGATAGGCACAAGACAGGCGTGCTCTGGCGGGCACCATGATAATTATCAAGGCTGGAGCGGGGGACGAGATTCGAACTCGCGACAGCCTGCTTGGAAGGCAGGAACTCTACCACTGAGTTACCCCCGCTCATATCGAGGCTTCGGCTACAGCCGATAGTTGATTGTCCCTAGACGCACGGCGTTTGAATGGCCTACCGCATCATGTGGCTGGCCGTGGCAAGGCCGTTCGGTTCAGGGTGGGTGATGCCGCCCGTTTCTGGATACGCGATGCGTTAGGGCATTCGTAGGAAGCCTTAATACGCGCCAGCCCGCCGCAGCCGCCGCTACCCGCGACGGCCTCGGTCGTGGTCGCGCTTGCTGGCATCACTTTACTCCGGTTGGGGTCGGCCGTGGTGTTGGAGAAAGTCTAGCAAAGATGATCGTGGTGCGTGGATGGCTGGGAACGAGCGCAGCGTCTATGGAGGCCCTGCGGCTGGCCGTCCCCCGGGCGCTTCTCTCTTTCCGCCAGCAGTTCTCCGCCCTCTTTCTCGAGCATGCCGCGCCCTGTAATCTATAAGAGAACATAAGGCGACTACGACGGCCACCTCGGCGTTACTACGACGCTGCCAGTTCGCCCAGCCCCGCTTCGCTCCTTCGAAGGCATGGCCGCTGCGACGACATTCGGAACGACGCGTGATCTCGCGTCCCTGGCCGCGAGATCACGCTGATTGCTACGGGAGAGCCTGATGGCTGAGAACGGCCACCACCACGACGCAGCGCACGAAGAGCTGGACCTCTGGGCAGGCTGGCGCCTCGTCGCCGACGAGCTACGGCGCCAGTGGCCGCATCTCGCGCTTGTACTGTTCTGCGCGGCCGTCTGGAGCGGCGGCCGCATCGGCATCCCGATCCTGACGGGCTACACCATCGACCGGGCGATCGATCTGCCCGGCGGCGCAGACATGGGCCTGCTGCTCACGCTCGCCCTGGTCGTCGTCGCTGTGGCCGCAGTGCAGGGCGCCGCGGCGTCGGCACGCCGCTACCTCGCGATGCGCATCAGCTACCGCGTGGAGGCGAACCTGCGGACGGCGCTCTACAATCGCGTCAACGGCCTGTCGTTCGACTACTACGACAAGACGGCCACCGGGCAGCTCATGTCCCGCGCGAGCGCGGACCTGCACGAGATCCAGCAGCTTGTCGTGACCATCCCGATCAACACCGCCTTCCTGCTCATGGCCATCGGCGCGTTTGTTGCGCTCCTCACGGTCCACGTCTGGCTGGCAATCGCCTCGATGGCCGTCTATCCGGTGGTCTCGGTCATCACGATGCGCTTCTACAACCGCCTGTTTTCGGCCACGGCGCGCGTCCAGCAGGGGCTGGGCGACATGACGGACGCCGTCGAAGAGAACATCGCGGGCGCGCGGCTCGTGCGCTCGTTCGGCCGCGAGGAGCACGAGATCAAGCGAGTCGGCGCCGTCGTCGAGGAGATCTACAACGACCAGATGGAGGTCGCTCGTCTCCGCACGATCTACACGCCGCTGTTCGCCTTCCTGCCGGCGATAGGCCAGCTAGTCATTCTCGCCTACGGCGGCTGGCTCGTGCTGGAGGGCAGCGTCACCCCCGGCCAATTCGTCGCCTTCTTCCAACTCCTCACCATCCTGATCTGGCCAATGCAGGGCCTTGGCGAGATCATCGCCTCCGGCCAGCGCGCGATGACATCGGCGGCCCGCGTCTGGAACGTGATCCGCACCGAGCCGACGGTCCAGGAGCGCCCGCATGCGCGATCGCTGCCGGACGGCGCAGGCGA
Organism: Chloroflexota bacterium; assembly: GCA_022570885.1. Taxonomy (GTDB): domain Bacteria; phylum Chloroflexota; class Dehalococcoidia; order DSTF01; family RBG-16-68-14; genus JACZTE01. The sequence continues at coordinate 19,250 of JACZYW010000020.1, forward strand.
GGTCCAGTTCCACGACGTGACGTTCGGCTACCAGCCGGAGCGTCCTGTCCTGCGTCACTTCGACCTGCGCGTTCCCGCCGGCACCGCTGTGGCGCTCATCGGCCCGACCGGCTGCGGCAAGTCGACCGTCGCCCGTCTGCTATCGCGCTTCTACGACACCAACAACGGCGCGATCACGATCGATGGCACTGACATCCGCGACCTCAAGCTCCGCGAGCTACGGCGGAACGTCGGAATCGTCTTCGAAGATACCTTCCTGTTCTCCGACTCGATCCGCAACAACATCGCCTACGGCAACGTCGACGCGAGCGACGACGAGATCGAACATGCAGCCGAGATCGCGCAGGCGGCCGAGTTCATCGAGCGGCTGCCGGACGGCTACGACACGGTCGTCGGAGAACAGGGCTTCTCGCTCTCCGGCGGACAGCGCCAGCGCGTCGCCATCGCTCGTGCGGTGCTCATGCAGCCCCGCGTGCTCATCCTGGACGACGCGACGTCGAGCGTCGACGCTCGCATGGAGGAGGAGATCCGGAACGCGCTGCGCCGCGTCATGGAGGGCCGCACGACGATCATCATCTCTCACCGGCTCTCGACGATAGCGCTGGCCGACCAGGTGGTACTCATGGACGAAGGCCGCGTCGCGGACATGGGCACGCACACCGAGCTGATGCTAAGCAACCCGCGCTACGCCGAAGTGCTGGGACAGGTTGGAGCAACTTCAGGATGAGTGAGCTAGACGACACCGCGAGCGCCAAGCCGCAGCTTCGCAGCCTGAGCGGCGCCGCGCAGATGATGGCGCACCGCTGGCCGCACATCGCGCTCGCCACGTTCGCGATCATCGTCCTGTCGCTATCGAACCTGGCGCGGCCGCTCGTCATCCAGTACGCGATCGACTCCGGGTTCCTCAACAACGACAGCGGCGCGATCGTGGAGGCGTCGCTCATCTTCGTCGTGTTAGCCGTCGGCGCATACGCTTTCCAGGGGCTGAGCACGTACCTGGTCTCGTGGATCGGCCAGGGCTTCATCCGCGACCTGCGGATGCGTCTGTTCACACACCTGCAGCGCCTCTCGATGTCCTTCTATGACAAGGAGAACTCAGGCCGGCTGCTCTCGCGCATGAGCGCAGACACGATCGCGCTGACCGACATGATCAGCAACGCTTTCCTGCTCGTGGCGCAGTCGGCGCTGTTGCTCATCGGCACGATCGTGATCCTGCTCTTCCTGAGCTGGCAGCTCTCCCTCCTTGCGCTCATCGTCGTCCCGCCGCTCGTCGTCGGCACCGCGATCTTCCGCGTCTACTCCGCGCGTGCCTATGATGCCGTGCGCGACCGCATCGCGGACGTACTGGTGCACATCCAGGAGTCGTTTGCGGGCATGAAGGTCGTCAAGGCGTTCGCGCGGGAGCCCTATAACATCGAGCGCTTCGGCGAGATCAACGAAGCGAACTACCACGCCAACCTTCGGGCCGTGCGCATCGCCGCTGTGTACATCCCGTTCATCGAAGTGCTCGCCGGCATCGGCGTGGGCCTTATCCTCTACTTCGGTGGCCGCGGTGTCTTCGGCGCCGAGGTGAGCGTCGGCACAGTAGCGGCGTTCCTCTTCTATCTGAGCTTCATCTTCCAACCCATCCAACAGCTATCGATGTTTATCGACATGCTGCAGCAGGGCACAGCCGCGCTGAACAAGATCTTCGCGCTGCTTGCGATCGAACCCGCCGTCCGCGAGCCCGAGATCGCGACGCCGCTTCCGCACGGTGTCGAGGGCCGCGTCCGCTTCGAGCACGTCACGTTCGGCTACGATCCCGCGAACCCGGTCCTCCACGATGTCGGGCTGGAGATCCCCTCCGGCCAACGCGTCGC
>JACZYW010000021.1 GCA_022570885.1 Chloroflexota bacterium
GTCCGCTTCGGCATCGTCGTTGTCGCCGTCATCGGCAGCGTCCACATCGTCCGGCGTAGTGCCGTCCGACGTGGTGTCGCCTTCGTCCGCGTCATCAGCGCCGGTGTCGCCATCGTCGGCAGCGGCATCGTCCAGCGTGGTGTCACCTTCGTCCGCGGCGGGCGCGTCGTCAGCGTCATCGTCCGTGCTGTCACCCAGCGGGTGGACGTGGTCGAGCAGATCAACGTCGTCAACTGGAGGGTCGACAGATGGAGGGTCGACAGTGATGAAGGACGCGGGCGGTAGCGCAAACGCGTCAGGCGGCGCTACAACAAAGTCATCGGGCGGCTCAATGTGTACGGTTGGAGGCAAGAAGATCGGAGCGTCGCTGCTGACGAAGTTCTGCGCCCATGCGGTCGGCTGCGTAAGCGCGCCCAGCACAGCGCCGAAGGAGCCCGGCTTGGCCGCCATCCCCGTGCCGGCGCCGACGAGCAGGATGGCCGCAGCGACGAGCGGCGCGATCGGCGCTAGGCGAGCTTGAGCAAAGCCTCGGGTGATGCCTGTTCGAACGCCGTGGATGAGCGACTCTGAAAGGTGCGAGAGCGTTATCTGATAGGTAGGCATGCGGCTCTCGGCGGGGACGGGCGGGATCTCCCTGGGTGGCCGCCTCAATTCGCCGAAGCCGCTGTGGTTAGCGCGAGCCCGCCGGGCCACGGCGATCAGCAAGGGCCGGAGCCACTCCTCGTACTCCTCGAGGCCCCGGAGATCGATAATCGCCGGCACCTCCTGACGGAGGAGCTGTTTTACTGATCTCTGGGCCGCGTTGAGCAGTCGATCGTCCACGAACCGTGCCCTATCATGCTGGTTCGCTCTTCGACAGCCCGGCCGCCTCATCCTGTAGGTCCGTGGCTTTGCGGCCCCGCCTTACGACGGGTGTGCCTTTATCGGAGCGGATCTATGTGTTGCCTAAGTAGATCCCACTACCACTTGTACTATCGACCGGAGCAGGGCATTTCTTTTGCCCCCTGTCATTCTACACCCTTGTGTCGAGATCGCTCTGGCCTGTACGCTAGGGGCACCCCGCGAAGAAAGGAGCCACCATGCAACCACTCGAAGGCGTACGAGTACTGGACTTCACGATCTTCCAGCAGGGCCCGCAGGCCTCGTTGGCTTTTGCCGATATGGGCGCCTCGGTGATCAAGGTGGAGGCGCCCCTATTCGGCGACCTGGGCCGGGTCATCGGGGTGACGGGAGAGGACCGGCTGAGCCCCTATTTTCTGGCGCTCAACCGAGGAAAGCGGAGCATCACACTCAACCTGAAGACGGAGGAGGCGAAACGCATCTGCCTTCGGCTGGCGGAAGACAGCGACGTGATGATCCACAACTTCCGCCCCGGCGTGATGGGGCGGCTGGGCTTAGGGTACGAGGAGGTCAGCCAGGCGAACCCGCGCATCATCTACGGCCACGCCTCCGGCTGGGGGACGAAGGGGCCGCGGGCGCGCCACCCTGCGTTCGACCTGGCCGCGCAGGCGCAGGGTGGCCTCATCAGCGTCACGGGCGAGCCGGACGGCTACCCGCTGCCCGCCGGCGTTGCCGTGGCAGACTACGTGGGCGCCATCAATCTGGCGCTCGCGGTGGTGACCGCCCTCTACGTCCGAGAGCGCACCGGTAAGGGCCAGAAGGTCGAGACCTCGCTGCTGGGTGGGCAGATCGCCATGCAGGCCTGGGAGATCCAGTACTACATGGTCCACCAGACGCTGGGGAAGTCCGGCAGAGGGCACCAGTACATTCCTACCATCTGGCACGTCTTCAAGACCGCCACCTCTTACGTCGTCGTCGGGGGGCTGCTGCCAGATAGCTGGCCCGGCTTCTGCAAGGCGATGGGCTCGCCAGAATTGGAGGATGATCCTCGCTTCGCCAAGTACTTCGACATGCTCGCGAACCGCGAAGAGCTCTACGCCATTCTGGAAGAAACCTTCCTGAAGAAGCCGACGGAGGAGTGGATGGAGCTGCTGACGGCCGCCGACTGCATCTGCGCCCCAGTCGCCAGCTACCAGGACCTGGTGAACGACCCGCAGGTGCGCGCCAACGACTACATTATCGAGGTGGATCATCCCACCCGAGGCCGGATGCCGGTGGTGGGCGCCCCATGGCGCTTTAGCGAGACCCCGGTGGAGATTGCCGCCGCCGCGCCCGAGCTGGGCCAGCACACCGAGGAGATCCTGCAAGAGCTAGGCTACTCGTGGGAGCAGATCGGGGTGCTGCGCGAACAGGACGTGCTGGGGTAGGCCTTGCGCGCGGCGGGTCGCCCGTCGTTGATCGCCGGCCTGGGGCTGATCATCGGGTTGGCGCTCATCGCGTCTCTCGCCTGTGCGGGCGGGGGCGTCGACGAGCGGCCGACCGCTACCGTGGCAACGATAGAGGTCCCTACGCCAACACCTCGCAGCCTCGTGCCTACGGGCGAAGTGTCCGTTACCGTGGAGAATGCCATCCGCGCCTGTCGAGAGAAGAACGCGGAGCTGCTCCGCAGCTTCGTACTCGACGCCGTCTCGCTCGATGAGATCCAAGCGCTCTTCGACCGAGGGCTGGACGTGCGGCTCAAGAGCCAATCGGTCCCTCCGGTCGAGGATGGGCGAGCGACCGTGGATGTCCTGCTGGAGATCACGCGCGAAGCCGGCATCGAATCGGTCGGCCGGCGCTGGGAGCTAGAGCGGAGCGACGACGGAGTCTGGCGCTTCACCAAGCTGCCAGACTGCTTTTGATGAAGCCTGGCGCTTCGACAAGCTGCCAGACTGTTACTAGTAGAGAGGTGCCACTATGGAGCTAAAGGACACTGTCGCCATCGTCACGGGCGGAGCGCGAGGGATCGGGCGGGGCATCGCCCTGGCGCTCGCCCATGAGGGGGCCAACGTCGTCATCGCCGACCTGCCGTCGGTGCAAGACGAGATGGAGCAGACCGCCGCACTGGTGGAGGGCGAGGGGGCGCAGGCCCTGCTCGCCCACTGCGACGTGCGCGACTGGTCGCAGGTCTCGTCGCTGACGCAGGCGACGCTCGACCGCTTCGGCCAGATCGACATCCTGGTGAACAACGCCGGCGTGATCTCCGTCGCTCCGGTCGTCGCCCTGGACGAGGAGGAGTGGGACAGGGTGCTGGCCGTCAACCTGAAGGGGACGTTCCTCTGCAGCAAAGCGGTGGCGCCGCACATGACGGAGCGACGCTCCGGCCGCATCGTCAACATCTCCTCAGTCGCGGGGAGAAAGGGCCAGTTCGGGCTGGGCCACTACTGCGCGTCCAAGTTCGGCGTCATCGGCCTCACGCAAACGCTGGCGCTGGAGCTGGCCCCCAGCAACGTCACGGTGAACGCGGTCTGCCCGGGCGAGGTCGACTCGGCCATGTGGCGCGATCAGCTCCTGCCCGCTCTCGCCGCGAGCATGGGCACGACGCCGGACGAGGCGTGGGAGCGCTTCACCCGCGAGCGAGTGCCGCTGGGCCGCCCTCAGACGGCCGCGGACATCGGCCAGGCGGTGGTCTACCTCTGTCACGCCGACAACATCACCGGCGCGGCGATCAACGTCAACGGCGGCAGCGAGATGGGGTAGCGTGAGGAACAAGGAACGGGACAGCGGCCCTCACCCCGACCTTCGGTCGCCCCTCTCCCAGGGGGAGAGGGGATGGCGGTGCGGGCGAATCCGGCACTAGGCAACTCACGAAGGTGAGGGCGTAGAGCGCCAGGCAATCGCAGGACGGAAGGGAGCGCGAGCATGCCCGAGATGCGAGCACCAGACCAGATCAAGCCGACGTCGCTGGGCGACTACCTGGAGGTGATGAGCAAGGCGGTCTTCCAGGGCGGCATGTCGTGGAAGGTCGTCGATGCGAAGTGGCCGGGCATCCGCGAGGGCTTCCGCGGCTTCGACGTGCCGGCGATCATGCGCATGGGCGAGCGCGACATCGACAAGCTCGCGCAGAACCCCGAGGTGATCCGCAATCGACGGAAGCTCGAGGCGGTGGTGGAGAACGCCCATCGCATGGTCGAGCTCGAGGCGAAGCACGGCAGCTTCCGCGATTACCTCCGCTCCCACGGCAGCTTCGAGGCGACCGTGGCCGACCTGCGCAAGCAGTTCCGCTTTCTCGGCGAGACGGGCTGCTACGTCTTCCTCTATATCGTCGGGGAGCAGGTACCGCCGCACGAAGAGTGGGAGGCGTCGCGCAAGGGCAAGTGAGGCAGGTGGCGGCGTTAGGCATAACGCACCGCCGCGATCCAGGTGGCCTGGTGGAACCCCGGCCGATTAGACTATTTTACTCCTACTTCTTGCCCTTCTTGGTTGTCTCTACGACAGTTGTAGCCGGCCTACGCTCTGCTTCTTTAACAGAAATGAAATGTCCGGTTTTGGCATCGCGACCAATCTTCGTTGTCTTTTGCGCCATCTCTGATACCTCCTTTCCCTGGGGGTCTGTGTGCGCATCCATTCTTTATGAAAAGCACCCACCTCTGTAGCGGGCACTTCGCCTGTCGGCCTTGGGGAAGGCGCCGGCGCGACCGGGCGTCCTTGCCCTTCGTCGGCCGGCCACGCTCAGCGGGGGAAGCCTTCGCGGGCCGTTCCATCACCGAACGCCACGAGTATACTCTCGTCCCGGCCCTTTACAAGTCCATCTTGTTGCATAGCCGAGAGAGTCGCGGGGAGTAGCCGCGATCCGAGAACGTTGGGGGGTTAGGAATCCCCCCGAGACTGCAGCTTCTGCATCTGGTCCTTCAGCGTGCGCTGCTCCTCCCGCAGCTTGTCTAGCTCCTCGCGGAGCTTGCTGACCTCTTCGCCCTTGTCGCGGCCCTCGCGCAGCCGCGCGACCACCTCGCGGCAGCGGCGCACGACGCGGCCGTCCAGCTCGCGCCCGGCGAGGCGTTCGAGCGCGGGGATGGCGCGGTCTTCGCCCAGCTCCTGCAGGGCCGCCACCGCGGCGAGTCGAACGGGCAGCGAGGGGTCGTCCAGCAGCTCAGTCAGGCGGTCCAGCGCCGGCTCTTTGCGCTCGGCGTAGCGGCCCAGCTTGCCCAGACACGCCGTCGCCGACGACCGCGCCCGCGTCGGCCGGCCGTAGGCGCTCCACTCGACGGCGAGCGGCAGCGCGCGTTGGTCTCGCAGCTCGCCGAAGCCCTCGAAGGCGCGGACACGGATGATGCTGTTGTGCGACTCCTTCTCGAGCGCCCGCTCCAGCGCCTCGAAGGCCCGGGGCGAGCGCGTCTTCCCTAAGGCCGCAGCGGCCGCCGCCTCGACGTAGTACGAGGCATCGCCCTCACGCAGGACGCGCTCCAGCGCCTCGGCTGCACGCGCGCCTCGATTGGCCGGCTGTTCGTCGCGGAACTCGCCCAGCGCGCCGATCACGCCACGGCGCGCGCGCCGGTCGCGGACGTCGACGCACGCGAGGAGAGCGTCGAGCGCCTCCTCGCTGCCGAGGGTACCGAGGGCGCTCGCCGCCTGCGCCTGCACGGCCCAGAAGGCGTCGCCCAGGACGGCCTTCTTCAGCGCGGCGACAGCCTCCTTCGTGCCCAGCTTCGCCAGCGCCTTCGCGGCGTCGATGCGGCCCAGGATGTCGTCGTCGTGCTCGATCTGGTAGAGGAGCTGCTCCTGGCTGCGCTTGAACTCGATGCTCTTGAGCAGCCAGCCGCCCACATCGAAGCGCACCATCTTCGGGCGATCCGAAAGCGGGAAGTAGAAGCTCTGCTCGCGCTCCGTGAGCCGGATGCGGAAGCTCTGCGACGCCGTCTCGGACGCGAAATCGACGAGCACGGGCGCGTGGAAGACCTCCGCCGTGTTGTGCTCGGTCGACTGCGTCTGCTTGACGGAGAGCTTCGCCTGCTTCGCGGCGTCGTCCCACTCGAAGGCGACGGTGAGCTTGGGATGGCCGGCGCCGTAGACCCACTGGTCGAAGAAGGCGTCCAGGTTGCGGCCCGTCGCCTCCTCGATGGCGCGCTGGAAGTCCGGCGTGGTGACGTTGCCGCCCTTGTGCTTCGCGACGTAGTGCCGGATCGTCTTCCAGAAGAGCGTATCGCCCAGCTCGAAGCGGAGCATGTGCAGCACCCAGGCGCCCTTCTCGTAGAACTGCCGGTCGAAGAGGTCGATCGGCTCGTTGTAGACGTTGTTCACGATGGGACGGCGATAGCGCTGCGCGTCCTCTCGCATGTAGCTCTCCGCGTTGATGCGCATCTCGTTGCGCATGGCGGCGACGCCACGGTTCCGCTCCGCGAAGAGCGCGTCGAAGTAGGTGGCGAAGCCTTCGTTGAGCCAGCCGTGGGCCCAGTCGCGACAGGTGAGCAGATCGCCGAACCACTGGTGCGCCAGCTCGTGCGCGACGAGGCCGTCGCCGGCGTCGGCGAAGTCCGGGTGGGCGCGCCGGTCCTGGAGGACGCTGTCGGTGAGCGTCGTGGCGCTGACGTTCTCCATGCCGCCGAAGATGAAGTCGCTGACGACCACCTGGGCGTACTTCGCATAGGGGTACGGTTCGCCGATCACCTCGCTAAAGAAGCGCACCATCGCCGGCGTGCGGCCCAGGGCGCGCTTGCCGTCCGCCTCGCGCCCCTTGGGCACGTAGTACTGGAGCGGGACGCCATCGACCTCATCCGTGATCTCGGCGAAGTCCGCCGCGGCGACGCTGATCAGGTAGGCGACGTGCGGCTGCTCCTGACGCCAGTGGAAGGTGCGTTTCCGGCCTCGCTCGCTCACGCGCACCAACTTGCCGTTCGAGACGGCGGTGAGCGGCTTGGGGACGGTGACGACGAGTTCGCTCGTCGCCATCTCGTTCGGAAAGTCGACGCAGGGGAACCAGTGGCGAGAGTCCTCGTCCTGTCCCTGGCTCCAGACCTGGAGCGGCTTGTCGGGATAGCCCTCATCCGGCCCGACGAAGTAGAGGCCGCGCCTGGGGCTGGCGCTATAGTGGACGATGGTGGTGATCAGTTCGCCCGCCTTGCGACGGCCGAGCTGGATGCGCAGCCGGCCGCCCTCGTAGCTGTACTTGGGCTTGCTGCGCCTGCCCTGGATCTCGACAGAGCTGATCTCCATTTCGACGGCGTCGAACTCGACTGTTGCGGCGCCGTCGTTGATCGGGGCGAAGGTGGTACGCACCGTGCCCTCGATGCGTTTCGCCTCCAGATCGAGCGTGATCTGCAGCTTGATGTGCTGTACGTCCACCAGCCGGTCGCGGGCGTAGTGGGGCTTATCGCCGGGGAGGGCGAAGGGCCGCTGGGCGCCGAGCGCCGCGCTGAAGGAGCCGCCGCAATAGTCGAGGATGCGATCCGTCATTGTGATACCTCACTAGAACTACGCCACAGGTGGGTATGGATGCCGCGCCGCGCCGGGCGATCCGACGCCAGCGCACCGACGATTAGCATAGCGAGGCGTGCGCGGTGGGGGAAGGCAGCGCTACGGCGTGCCGCACCGAGCCTACCAAAGAGCGTCACCCTGGGCGGAGCGAAGGGTCTGGCCCCGCTACGAGATGCTTCGCTGCGCTCAGCATGACGTTTGGTCTGACCGAGCCACAGATTGACACAGATGCGCACAGATGCCGTGTCCAGTGGCGAAGGTACACGATGCTTCGACCGGCTCAGCATGGCGTTAGTCTACTGTCACCCTGAGCCTGTCGAAGGGTCTGGCCCCGCCACGAGATGCTTCGACAAGCTCAGCATGACGTTTGGTCTGACCGGGCCACTGATTAACACAGATGCACACAGATGCCGCGCACAGTGAGCGAAGGTGCAAGGCGTTTCGACGTGCTCAGCATACGTTGAGCTAGGCCTTCGGGAAGCCGGGTGCCGCTTTCACCTGCTCGATCTGCTCCGCGTGGTCGCCATCGTGGATGCGCTGGAAGACGGCCCACTCCTGGCAATTGAGCTCTCCGAACCACGGGTGCTCGTAGCGGGCCTCCAGGTTCGTCGCCGGCGACAGCGACTCGACGAAGGCGACCAGGTCGTCGTGCGCCGCCTCCAGCGCCGAGCGGGCCGCCGCCAAGGACGGCAGCTCCTCGCCAGTCCGGCCCGTTTCGGCCTCGCCTCCGCGCGTCTCGCCACGTGCGAGGGCGACGCACCCTGCCGCGTTGCGCCGCTTGCCGTCAACGACGTGCCGGAGCACTTCGAGAACGGACCACGTATCCGCATCGGGCTTGAACGACGCCTGCTCCTCTGAGAGGCCATCGAGGCCATCGAGGAGCTGCTTCTGCCCCTTCTGCACGACGCTCTTGATCGCCTCCGGGCCCCTCGACACCTGATGGCTGATATAGGAGAGCAGCCGCTCACGCACCTCGTCTGTCACGGTTACCATGGGTTGTTCCTTCCTCTATCGTCGGGCTGAAGCCCGACCTACAATGGCCGGCGACGTGGTCGGTAGTGGCACCGAAGCCCAACAACCCATCTCTGCAGGACAGGCTTCAGCCTGTCGGCGTTGGCTTATCGCTCGTCGCGGCCGGCGACGCGCTCGGTGGCGGCGCTGAAGCCCACCAGCCCATCTCTGCGGGACAGGCTTCAGCCTGTCGGTGCTGGGCCTACCCCTCCCGGCGGCCGGCGACGCGCTCGGTGGCGGCGCTGAAGCGGGCGACGTGGTCCGGCGACCCGCGCAGCTCGCGGTTCGCCTCCAGCTCCAGCTGCGCCCCCTTCTCGACGGTCGATGCGGCGTCGATCACCGCCTTCGACCAGCGGACGGCCTGCGGCGACTGTTCGGCGATCTGGCGCGCCAGCTCCCACGCGGCGTCGTCCAGCGCGTCGTGGGCGACCAGTTGATTCACCAGGCCGATCTCCCGCGCCTCCTGCGCCTCGACGACGCGGGCGGTGAAGATCAGCTCTTTCGCCTTCGCCACGCCGACGATGCGCGGGAGCTGGGCGCCACCCACCACCAGCCCATACGTGGCGCCGGGAAAGCGGAAGCTGGCCCGCTCCGAGGCGATGCGGAGGTCGCAGCTAACGGCGAGCACCGCGCCGCCGCCGAAGGCGAAGCCGTTGACGGCGGCGATCGTCGGCTTCGGGAAGGCCACCACCTGCACCACCGCCTGCGCCATCACTTCGCGGCGTTCGCCGGACTCTACCGACGCGAGCGCCTCCGTCATGTCCGCGCCGGCGCTGAACGCCTTGCCCGATCCGGTGAGGACGACGACGCGCACCGAGTCGTCCGCCTCCAGCTCGTCCATCTGCTGAGCGACAGCCAGCGATAGCTCGCGGTTAAACGCGTTGCGCTTCTCCGGCCGGTTCATCCGGAGGAAGGCGACGCCTTCGCGTTGCTCGCGTACGACGATGTCGGCCATAGCGCTGCGCTTCCCCTGATACGAATCGGTAGTGCAGGCCTTCAGCCTGCATCGCAGACCAGGCCTTCAGCCACGCAGTATGGCAGGCTTTCAGCCTGCTCTACCGACTAGGCTACCGATGAGGTCTGCATCGGCGAGGGCATGATAGCACAGCCGGCCTCACGGCTAGCGGATCGTGCCCGCCTGCCGCAGGGCGGCGATCTCGTCGGCCGCGTAGCCCAGCGACGAGAGGATCTCGTCCGTGTGCTCGCTCAAGGCGGGCGAGGCGCCCTGCACCGCGAGCGGCGTCTCGCTCATCTGGAGCGGCGGGCCCACCATGCGCACCGTGCCCACCAGCGAGTGCTCCACATCCACCTGCAGATCGTTGGCTACCACCTGCGGATCGTCCAGCAGCTCCTCGGTGAACTTGAACGGCCCGGCGGGCACCCCCCGCTCGTCGAAGAGCGCCAGCCACTCGTCCGTGGCGCGCCCCCGAAAGAGCGCCTCGATCTTCTGCACCAGGCGCTTCCCGTACTCCTGCGCTTCGGGCGTCGTCGGGTCCCACTCCTCATCGCCGATGCGCTTGTCCTCGACGCCCATGGCTTCGCAGAACTTCCGCCGCAGCGACTCGCTCAAGCAGCCGATGACGATGTAGAAGTCCTTCGTCTTGTAGACGCGGTAGTAGATGGCGGACGCGGCCCTGAGCGGGCGAATCTCCAGGCGATCCTTCCGTAGCTCCTCGTACTCCTGGCCTTCGTCGCGGGCCTGCTCCAGCCGCTCTTGGAGGCGCTGTCGCCACTCGAGGTCGGCCGATTCCACCACCTGGAAGGGGTAGGCCTGCACCGCCAACGCGCTGCCCAAGAGAGTAGTCTCGATCTGCTGGCCGCGACCGGTCGAGTTGCGCTCACGGTCGAAGAGCGCGGCGCAGACGGACCAGGCCATCATCATGCCGGTCGAGTAGTCGGCCACGGGGATGGCGTTCATCAGCGGTACACCGTCCTGCGACTTACCCTCCTGCGCCATCAGCCCGGAGAGCCCCTGCACGATGACATCGTAGCCGGGCCGATGCGCCTGCGGCCCCTTGCGACCGAAGGCGGTGTTATCGCAGTAGATGAGGCCGTGATTCTGCGGAGCGAGCGTCTCGTAGTCGATGCCGAGCTTGGCAGCGACGTCCGGCCGATAGTTCACCAGCACCACGTCCATCTGCGGGATCAGGCGGCGAACGACCTCCCGGCCCTCAGGCCGAGTGAGATCCAACGTCAGGCTGCGCTTGCCCCGGTTGAGCGACATGAAGTAGCGGCTCTCGGTGGGGACGAACTGGGCGGCGAGCCGCCAAGGCTCGCCTTCCGGCGGCTCCACCTTGATCACATCGGCGCCCATATCGGAGAGGAGCATGCCGGCGAACGGCGCGGCGATGATCTCCGAGAACTCCAGGATGCGGATGCCCGCGAGCGGGCCGGCCATCGTGCTGCCTCCTCGCGAGGAATGCTAGCAGGCGGGTCAGGCTAGTATAGCGGAAGAGCGGCGGCGGGCCAGCGCGCCGGCCGCTGCCCAACCTCATGCTGGGCGAAGCATCTCGCCGCTGAGAGAAGCTAGGCCGGACAGACCTGAAGGTCTGTCCCTACGTGGTGGTCTGTCATGCTGAGCTTGTCGAAGCATCGCACACCTTCGCTTACTGGACGCGGCATCTGTGTGCATCTGTGTCAATCTGTGGCTCGGTCAGACCCAACGTCATGCTGAGCGAAGCGTCTCGCTGCGCCGAGCAGCCTAGCGTGGTGGCCGGAGGTACAGGTCGCTGGCCCAGCCTAGCCCGGCCAGCCGCCACCAGGTATGGCCGTCGGCGGTAACTGGGCCTTCGACCACGCGAGCGCGCGCGCCGTCGAACTGGCAGCTCCGCACCTCCGAGGAGAGGCTCGGCTCCACCCGGAAATTGAGGCAGTTGCCGACGCCGTAGACCATCCCCTCCGAGCCGACTGAAACCCCGGTCTCTCCCTCCGGCTGGATGAACGTCACCGACCATGTGTGCCGCGGGTGACGATCGCCTCGCCTTCGAACTTGCTGGACTCCCCTCGTCTATCTCCTAGAAGGAAGGTCACCAGTTCTTGAACTCGATACAGCTCGTCCGAACAGAAGCCCTGAGGACCGCCAGCTATCGCCAGTGCACAGCTGCCGATGTAGTCCGCTTCCAGCACCTCGTTGATGAAGGCCTCCAGCGCCTCGTCAGGGTCGGTCAGGCCGGTGGGGAGCGGCGTCGCCGGCGTGCCGGAGGGCGGCGTGGTGCCGTCGTCGGTGGGCGTGGCGGTGGGCGTGCTCTCGGGTGTCGACGTGGCCGCGCCCTGCCCGTCGCCGTCGTCGCCGCGCGCCAGGATGATGATCAGGACGACGAGGATCGCGACGGCGATACCGCCCAGGAAGGCGATGGCTGCGACGTAGCCCGGTCGATCCATCCAGCGGTTCATCGTTGCAGCTCCGGCATGCCGTTAGTCCTCTTGCACCAGCCGTCGCAGCAGCGCGCGGAGGCGCGGCGCTCCGGCCAGCGCCGCTCGCAGGCCGTCCAGGTTCTCTTCGTCCACCAGCAGCGGCGAACGCTGGAAGCGACCGTCACGATTGTAGAAACAGAACCGCACCGACCAGCCGCCCGCGGCTTCGCCCTCGTCGTACTCCAGGAGCTGGATGGCCGGCTCGTGGTGCTGTCCGGTGTAGGATGCCTCCTCGACGATCTGGCCGGCGCCCCAGTGGTAGCGGAACGGCCGGGGGAGAGGACGGTTCGATGGCATAGCACTAGGGTACTCGACCCCCCAGCGTCACGCGAGGACAGTTCACACCAGCACTGTGACGATGGCGACGATGGCGGTGGCCAGCAGGAGCATGGCGACCAGGTGGTAGGGGTGGGTCATGGGGCGGAGGGTAGCGGTTGGCAGAAGCGATGCCCACGCCTCTTCAGACTTGCTTTGGCAGGCCGCCTGTCAAGTTCAAGGCCCACCGCATACACCTATGCCCGAAGTCTGCCCCTGGGAGAAACATCCGGGGACAGCCGCCGACGATGACCGTGATGCCGTGCGCTCGGCAGTATTCTGCGGCATCCTCCGAGACACTACCCCCTCCGAATGAGCGGTGCATCCACACCCGGGAGATGCCCTGTTCCGCGCAGGCACGCACCACCTCCTCGGCGATCGCCGGCGTGGTCGCGACCACCACCCCTGCGACGCCGCCCGGGATCGACCTCAGGTCGTGAAAGCAGGTATCGCCTTCAACCTGGTCCGCGTTCGGGTTCACGGCGAAGACCTCGTAGCTCGCCTTGCGCAGCCCGCGATAGACGAGGTTGGCGGCCTGGCGCGAATCGCGAGAGACACCTACCACGGCGATCCGCTTCTGAGCCAGGAAGTCTTCGACCGCTTCTTTCAGCGTTGGCATAGTCCGTCTTCCTTGGCTGTTGGAAGGCCGCTGGCCGACGGCAGCACCGTGAGCGTGGCGGCGAGGGCGTTGGCTAAGAGGAGCACGACGATCAGGTGGTACGGGTGGCGCATCCTGGTGTGGATGATAGCAGAGAACGGGCTACGCGGGGACGCCTTGGGCGGCCTGCTCGAGGGCGCGGCCCAGGCGCTGGATCGCCTCCGGGATCTCCTGCTCGCGAACGAAGCTGTAGGCGAGCCGTACCCGATCTTTCCCCTGGCCGTCCATATAGAAAGCGCCGCCGTTGACGTAGGCCACGCCGAGCTGCCTCGCCGCATCGCGGAGGGCAGCCGGGTCGACCGCATCCGCCAGGGTGAGCCAGAGGAAGAAGCCTCCTTCCGGCCGGCTCCAGTGGGCGTAGCGGCTGCAGCGTTCGTCGAGGGCGGCGAGCATGACGTCGCGTTTGCTGCGATAGACGTCGATCACCTTCGCTACGTGGCGCTCCCACAGCCCGGTCGACGTGAACTCGGCGATCGTGCGCTGGAGCCAGGGGCTGACGCCCAGGTCGAAGCGTGTGCGCAGCAGCGCGTCGATCACCGGCTCGTCGCCCAGCACCCAGCCCACGCGCAGGCCGGTGGCCATCGTCTTGCTGAAGGTGCCCAGGAAGACGGCCCCGCGGCCGCCGGCGAGGGCGTAGAGCGACGGCAGCCGCTCGCCTTCGATCCGGATGTCGCCATACGCGTCGTCCTCGACGATGAGGACGCCGTGGCGCTGGCAGATCTCGACGACGGCACGACGGCGGTCCAGCGTGAGGGTGGCGCCTGTGGGGTTGTGGAAGTTATCGATGGTGTAGAGGAGCTTCACCCGCCGGCCTTCCCCCTCCAGCCGCTCGATCGTCTCCTCCAGCGCCTCGGGGATCAGGCCGTCCTCGTCCGTCGCCACGCCGACGACTTCGCTCATGCTGCTCTGCATCGCCCCGGCGCCGCCCGGGAAGCTGGGCGCTTCGACCAGGGCGATGTCGCCCTCGTCCAGGAAGGTCAGGCTGACGTTGATCAGCCCGCCGGAGATGCCGTTGGTGATGGTGAAGTTATCGGCGGTGACCGAGAGGCCCTCCTGGCGGTTGAGGTGCTGCGCGAGCCATTCGCGCAGGCCGGGGTCGCCCTGGTGGCCGCCGTAGCGCAGGCAGTTCGGCCCCTCGCGCCGGAGCACCGTGTTCGACGTCTCGATCAGCTCCTCGATGGGCAGCGTGTCCGGGTCGGGGATGCCGCCAGTAAGCGCGATGGGCGGCACGGGCGGCGGCTCCTGCCGGCCGCCGGCGACCCAGAACGCGCCGAAGCCGCCGCGCACGCGTTTCGCCAGCTTCTCTTCGAGCTGCTCGGCCTCCCAGCCGTCGCCGGTAGTCATCGTGCTCGCACGATAGCGCACCGGCGGCCGGTTTGTCGATGGAGCGAGGGCTACACAGTACCGCCGACTGAAGTCGGCGGCATAGTCATCAAATTAGGAAGTCACCCCGATGCATCGCGGCTGGCATGCCCTAAACTTCTCCACGTTATACAACAATAGGAATACAATAAACTGATCTTGATAACGGCCAGAAGAAGCATGATACTGACCACAACGGCAGTGGAGTAACCCTCCACGAGCGTGACCTCCTCCGTTGCTCCAGCCCCGCTACTGGAGCCGCACTGCCGCTCGACGGCATTCTGGGGAGCCCAGTGCATAGAGCCCGCTGGCCAGGCGGGCTCTATGCGTTTTGCCAGTCACCAGGCCGTTGCACCGAACGCATCCTCGGCTAATCCTCAACAGCGGCGCGGGCTGGTACGCGAGGAGGCGGTGGGTTACGTAAGGGCGACCTTCTGGTCGCCCAGGGCGAGCAGCCGCTCGCCTCTACAGCGATCCGTAGGCTTCCCCGCACGGGTAGCTGCGGGTTTCAACCCGCAGAGCACTTCCTGATTCTCACAGCGGCGTAGGCCAGGCTGAAGGCCTGACCTACCGGTGTGGGGAGGGCCGCTCGCCCCTCCAGCGAGCCGTCGGGGCACATCCTGACCCCTCACCCCCATCCCTCTCCCTCAGGAAGAGAGGCGATCAGGAGATCAGTCAGCCCTCTCGATGGGTTGGGGTGGGAGCGGGCAGGCCGCACCGGCGACGGCGGGTTACGTAGGGGCGACCTTCTGGTCGCCCAGGGCGAGCAGCCGCTCGCCCCTACAGCGATCCGCCGGCTTCCCGCACGGGTAGCTGCGGGTTTCAACCCGCCGGGGCACCTCCTGATTCTCACAGCGGCGCGGCCAGGCTAAAGTCCTGGCCTACCGGTGAGGGAGGGCTTCGTCGTGAGCCTTCGGCGTGAGCTCATCCGTACGACTCAGCCGTACGGATGACCGGCAGGACGAGGGCGGTGTCCCACCACACACCAGTACACCTCCCCATCGCCAGGTGCTACAATCAGCGCGTCGTTGAGGACGGCTACGCTGAAGGAGGCCCCAGCATGAGGCGATGGATCGCGCTGCTCATCGTACCCCTGGCGCTGCTGGCGGCAGCGTGCGCGGATGAGGCCGGAGCACCGGAGACCACCGAGACGGTCGCCACCGGGGCCACGTCGACTGCGCCGCTGCCCACCGACACGCCCGCGCCGGGGAGCGAGCTACTCGTCGTCAACCACAACATCCTCCACGGCCTGCGGGACGAAGACGAAGAGGCGCAGCCGCTCGACCGCGTTACGGAGCGCATCGAGATCATCGCCTCAGAGCTGGCCGAGCTACGGCCGGACATCATCACGCTACAGGAGATCTTCGTTAGCGACCGGGAGGACTACCCTGACATCCGCGGCATCCTGCTCGCGGCGCTCGGCGACGAGTACACGGCGGTCTTCGGCGGCCTCAACGGCGACCCCATCGACAGAGTCGGCCTCGGACAGATGACGTTCACCCGCCTGGAGATCCGTTCGACCGAGAATCGCCGTGTCGGACTCATCCGCGCCGTCCACCGCGTCACCGTCGAGACGGAGAGCGGGCCCATCGACATCTACAACGCCCACCTGCAGGGCACGGAGTCCGACCCGCAGCTGGCCATCGACGAGATCGAGCTGGTGCTGGCCTTCATCGAGGAGACCCGCAGCGGCACGGGCCCGGTGATCCTGGCGGGCGATTTCAACGCCACGCCGGGCGACCCGTCGATCCAGGCGCTGCTCGCGGCAGGGTTCGTCGACGTCCTCGTCGCGGGCGGGGACGCGACCTGCGAAGGCGTGGGAGACCCGGGCTGCACCAGCGGCACGAAGCCGCTTGGCGATAACCAGGAGAATCTGACCAGGCGGCGGATCGACTTCATCTTCATCCTGCCCGGAACGGAGTTCTCGCTGGACGCGAGGCAGGCTGCGCTGTTCCTCAACGTCCCTGTCACGCTCGACGACGGACAGCTCCTATGGGCATCCGACCATATCGGGGTGCAGGCGCTGCTGGGACTAAGCCGCTAGCGTGACCATCGACGGCGACGCCTACCGGCGCATCATCGGCCACTTCGCTACCGGCGTGACGGTGGTGACCACGGCGCATGATGGCTGGCTGCACGGGATGACGGCCAACGCCCTCACCTCCGTCTCGCTCGACCCGCTGCTGCTCCTCATCTGCGTCGATAAGTCGGCCCACGCCCACGAGCAGCTCGACAAGGCGGGCAGCTTCGCCGTGAACATCCTCGCGGTCGAGCAGGAGGAGATCTCGAAGACGTTCGCCGTCAGCAGCGAGCCGGAGCAGGGGGAGCTGCGCGGCGTGCCCTATCGCCTGGGGCCGCACGGCTCGCCCGTGCTGGAGGGCTGCCTGGCGTACGTGGAGTGCGAGGTTTCGGATCGGTTCGTCGGCGGCGACCACACGCTCTTCATGGGCGCGGTGCTGGGAGGTGAGCTGCTCCGCGAGGCTGCGCCGCTCCTCTTCTACCAGGGCCGCTACCAGCGCATCGAGGCCTAGCCGCCCCCGCCCTCCATCTACTGGAGGAGCTTGAGCGCCAGCTTGGCCAGCGGGCCGCCGCCCTTGCCGCCCGTGTCGTCGACCTTCATGAGCAGCCGCTGCCCGGTGTTGATGATCGCCGCCTTGAGCGGCCCCGGCGGCAGGGCTCTCGGCTTGAGGGTGACCATGGGCAGCTCGGTTAGCTGGGTCTTCTGATCAAGCATCAGGTCACGCACCATCTTCCCCGCCAGATGTGACGGCCCAACGCCGTGTCCGGCGTAGCCCAGGGCATAGAGCAGCCGCTCGCCCTTTAGCCAGCCAATAGTGGCCATCACGTTGTACGTGCCGCAGACGGGGCCCGCCCAGGCGTGCTCCATCTTCACGTCGTGTAGCTGAGGGAACGTCCAGCGAAAGGTCTCCTCCAGACGGCCGAAGATGTACGGATCGCGGTCGAACTTCGGATCGGGGCCGTGGGCGGAGCACGGCGCGTCCCGCCCTCCCCAGAGGATGCGTCCATCGGCCGTCGGACGGTGGAAATGCGGCATGATCCGCTTGTCCTCGACGCCCATCCGCTTCTCCCAGCCGACGCGGCTCCACTGTTCGTCGGTCAGCCGCTCGGTCAGCGTGATGTAGGCGTAGATGGTAAAGAGGTACTTACGCAGCGCCGGAATGGCGTGGGCATAGGCGTTGGTCGCGATAAGGCCACGGTCGGCGGAGACGGCGCCGAAGGCGGTGCGCGCCTCGACCCGGCCGCCCGGCGCCGCTTCCAGGCTATCGACGGGCGTGCTCTCGTAGATGCGCACGCCGCGGCGCATCGCGGCGGCCTTCAGGCCGCGGGCGAGGGCCGCCGGGTCGACCAGGAGCGAGCCGTCCTCCCAGTGGCCGCAGCGCAGCCGCTCGCTGTGCACAAGCTCCTGGCAGGCGGCGCCGTCCAGCTCGTGGAAGTCGGAGAGGCCGAGCTTCTCGGCAGCGTCGAGGTCCTGCTGGATGCGGAGGTCCTGCTCCGGGCCGTTGGAGATGGTGAGCAGGCCGGGGTTGGTGATGTCGGCGTCGATCTCCTCGTCGCGGGCGAACTGCTCGATCTCGTGCAGCGTTTCCACCATGGCCAGGTGCTGGGCGCGCGCCTGCTCCGGGCCCACTCGCCGCACGAGTTGAGCGATGTTTCGCTCGACCATGGTCATGGCGAAGCCGCCGTTGCGTCCGCTGGCGCCGTAGCCGATGACGTTGGCTTCCAACAGCACGATATCGAGAGCGGGGTCAGCGTCCTTGAGCTGGATCGCCGACCAGAGGCCGGTGAAGCCGCCGCCCATGATCACGATGTCGGCGCTCAGGTCGCCATCGAGCCGGCCGGTGGGCTCGTAGGGCTTATGACCGAGCCAGTAGCTGCGAGTTTGGTAATCGGTCACTGATCGATGGGTTGCCGCGGTTCAGTCGCCGGCGTGGAGGAGTAATCCGCCGGCACGACCGACGCCTCCGGCGACCCCAAGAAGTCGAGCAGCGCTCGGTTGCAGAAGTTGGGCTGCTCTTCCAGCGGCAGGTGGCCCGAGCTGGGAACGAGTACCAGCCGCGCGTTCGGGATGGCGCGCGTCAGCGCCTCGCCTTCGGCGGGCGGCAGCCAGCGATCGTGCTCGCCCCAGAGGACGAGCGTGGGCTGAGTGACGCGCTCCGGGGCGAGCGGCTCGTCGCGCCCCCGGTCGACCAGCCAGGCGCCCAGGGCGCGCAGCGTCCCCTTCACCCGCCTGGGACGGAAGCCGCCCTCCACCACCTCCGGCGTTACGTGGGCCGGATCGTGCACCGCACGGCGTAATGCGCGTCGGCGGAAGGCCCTGCGTTGGAGCGCGAAGAGCGCGCCGATAGGCATGAGGGGCTGGATCAGCCGCGACAGCCGAAGACTGCGCCGCAGCATCCGGTCCGTGGCGCTGTTCACCAGCACCAGCCGCGCTACCCGCTCTGGGAAGCCGATCGCCAGTCGCATGGCGACGGCGCCGCCCATCGAGTGGCCGACCACGGTCGCCCGCTCGATGTCGAGCCGGTCCATCACCCGCGCCACCTGCTCCGCCAGCGCGGTCAGCGAGTAGTCAGCGCCGGCCGGGCGCTCGGAGTAGCCGAAGCCCTGCAGGTCCAACGCGACGACTCGATAGCTCTGCGCCAGCTCCGGGATGGTGTAGCGAAAGCTGAAGGTGGAGGCGCTCAAGCCGTGGATCAGCACCACCGGTTCGCCTTGGCCGGCTTCCACGTAGTGGAGGCGCACACCGTCCACGTCCAAGAACCTGCCCGGCACATCCGCCGACTCCGGCTCGAGGTCCTCGAACCGGCGGGCGGCGTAGGAGGCGTACGCGGACAGCCCGGCGAAAGCGATGCCGCAGCCGCCGGCGATACGCAGTGCGCGATCTCTCTTGCTCATCGCTGCCCAGTGTAGCGTTCACGTCTCGTCGCGGCTAGTTCGGCCCGGCCTTGGGCGGTGGTCTGCCCAGCGTGGTAGAATCGGCAGGCTAGGCTTCAGCCGGCGAAGGAGACGATCACATGCGTCGCCTACCATCCAGTCAACTGGCCGTCCTCACCGCGACCTTGCTCGCCAGCTTGCTGGCTGTTCTCACGGTGGCCCTCATCGCCGCCGGGCTGTTGGCGGGCGGGGAGCCCGCGCGGGCCGCCTTCCCCGGCGAGAACGGCAAGATTGCGTATCACCAGCTCGTGCGCGGCTGGGGTGAAATATTCGTCATGAACGCCGACGGCAGCGACATAACGAGGCTCACCTACAACCCGGGCCATGATGTGCACCCGGCCTGGTCGCCGGACGGCTCACAGATCGCCTTCGCCAGCAGGCGGAACGCTTCCATCGATATCTATGTCATGAACGCCGACGGTAGCGGCCAGACGCGCTTGATTAACGATTCAGCCGACGATTGGAACCCTGCATGGTCACCCGATGGATCTCGCATCGCGTTTGAAAGCGACCGCGACGGGAGCATGGGGATCTACATCATGAACGCCGACGGCAGCGGCCAAACTGACCTGACAAACAACTCAGGCAACGATTTCGGCCCCGCCTGGTCGCCGGACGGCTCGCAGATCGCCTTCTACAGCTACCGGGACGGCAACGGTGAGATCTACGTCATGAACGCCGACGGCAGCACCCAGACGCGGCTGACCTTCGATGACCGCCTGGATAGGCTTCCTGACTGGTCGCCTGATGGTTCAAGGATTGCTTTTTCCAGTCGCAGAGACAACAGCAACAGTGGCATCAACAGCGACATCTACCTGATGAACGCCGATGGCAGCGGCCAGACGCGGCTAACTTACCTCGACTACGCGGCCGGTCCCGTTTGGTCACCTGATGGATCGCTAATCGCATTTAACCAAGGCTCTTCTCTCTACGTCATGAATGCCGACGGCACTGGCCAGACAGTTCTAGCTGGCAGCTCGCATGCCCCAGACTGGCAGCCGCTCGGTGGCCCAGCGCCTGCGCTGACACCGTTGCCCACGCTACCCGGGCCTACGGCAACGCCGACAGCGACGCTCCGCGCCCCCGATCCCGGGCAGAAGATCGCGTTCACGAGCGACCGGGACGGCAACCGCGAGATCTACGTGATGAACGCCGACGGCAGCGGCCAGACCAACCTCACCAACAACCCGGGCGAAGACTTCGACCCGGCTTGGTCGCCCGACGGCGCCAAGATTGCGTTTTATAGCGATCGAGACGGTAATTTCGAGATCTACGTCATGAACGCCGATGGAGGCGGGTTGGAGCGGATAACGAACGACCTCGCCCGCGACCATAGTCCGGCGTGGTCACCAGACGGATCAAGGCTCGCATTTTCGAGCGACAGGACGGGATCTGAGAACATCTTTATCATGAACGCCGACGGAACTGGGGCCGAGCAGATAACGGACAGCGCCGGCGGGAAAATGTGCTGTCCGGCGTGGTCGCCAGACGGCGCTAAGATCGCGTTTCTGTCCTTCACTCCCGAAATCTACGTCATGAATGTCGATGGCACCGGGATCACCAATCTCTCTGACAACCCCGGAGAAGATTCATCACCCGACTGGTCGCCTGATGGGGCACAGATAGTGTACACGAGGCGATTGGGCGTAAGTGTACCATTTGTCATAGCGATCATGAACGCGGACGGGAGCAATCAAACCGAGATTACCGACGCCGGCGACTTCGGACCGGCCTGGTCGCCCGACGGTACGAACATCGCCTTCAAGAGCTACCGGAACGGCAACGGTGAGATCTACCTGATGAACGCCGATGGCAGTGGCCAGACACGGCTCACCAACCACCCAGCAGTCGATTCCTCGCCGGACTGGCAGCCCGTTCCCAAAGATCTCGCCGCAGACACCGACGGCGATGGGATTCCCAACGGCACGGACCTGGACGACGACAACG
>JACZYW010000153.1 GCA_022570885.1 Chloroflexota bacterium
TCTGCCGCCCGCCCTCTCGGAGGCCGAGCTGCTGCGAGAGCTCACCGAGCTGGCGGCCCGCAGCCGCTCGACGGACGAGCAGCTCTCGTTCCTCGGTGCGGGCGCCTACCGGCACTACATCCCGAGCGTCGTGGACCACATCATCCGTCGCGGCGAGTATCTCACCGCCTACACGCCCTACCAGCCGGAGATCAGCCAGGGCACGCTCCAGACCATCTTCGAGTTCCAGTCGCTGGTCTGCGAGCTGACCGGCATGGACGTCGCGAACGCCGGCATGTACGACGGCGCCAGCGCCCTGGCCGAAGCCTGCCTGATGGCCTGCTCCGTCACCGGCCGCGCCCGCATTCTCGTGCTCGACACGGTGCACCCGCACGCTATCGACACCGTGCGCACGTATGCCGGCGGCCGCGACCTCGCGGTCGAGGTCGTCTCCGCCGCGGAGGCGAAGGTGGGCGAGGACGACGCCTGCCTGGCCGTGCAGCAGCCTAACTTCTTCGGCTACATGGAAGAGCTCTCGACGCTGGGGCGGGCGGCGCACGAAGCGGACGCCCTCTTCGTCGTCTCCGCCGATCCGGTGAGCCTGGGGCTCTTTCGGCCGCCCGCCGAGTTCGACGCGGACATCGTCGTCGGCGAGGGGCAGCCGCTTGGCGTGCCGCTCAGCTTCGGCGGGCCCTACGTCGGCCTCTTCGCCTGCCGCCAGCGGTTCGTGCGCCACATGCCGGGCCGTATCGTCGGCCGCACGCACGACCTCGACGGCCGCACCGGCTACGTCCTCACGCTCCAGACGCGAGAGCAGCACATCCGCCGCGAGCGGGCCACCTCAAACATCTGCACCAGCCAGCAGCTCGTCGCGCTCGCCTTCACCGTGGCGCTGTGCACGCTGGGCAAGCAGGGGCTGCGCCGCATGGCCGAGCTCTGCTACCACAAGGCCCACTACGCCGCCGAGCGCATCGCCGGGCTGCCGGGCTACGAGCTGCCGCTGGGCGGCGTCGCTTCGGCAGGCTCAGGGCAGAGCTTCTTCCAGGAGTTCGTGGTGCGCTGCCCGGCCTCGTCGGGCGGGCCGGCCGAGGTGAACCGTCGCCTGCTGGAGCAGGGCATCGTCGGCGGCCTCGACGTCTCCGACCGCATCGAGCGCGGCCTGCTGCTCTGCTTCTCGGAGCTGCACACTCGCGAGGAGATCGACCGGCTGGTGCAGGCGCTGGGGGAGCTACGATGACGGAACGGCCGGACAACGACTTCGACAGACTCACCGCGGACGACCTCGGCGCGACGCTCACCTTCGACCTGAGCCGTCCGGGGCGGATCGGCTGCACGCTGCCGGCGCTCGACGTGCCGGAGGCGTCGCCGCCGCCGGCCGAGCTGCTGCGCGAGGAGCTGTCGCTGCCGGAGCTCTCGCAGCTCGAGGTGGTGCGCTACTTCACCGTCCTCTCGCAACGCAACTACAGCATCGATACCGGCTCCTACCCGCTGGGGAGCTGCTCGATGAAGTACAACCCGAAGATCAACGAGGACGTGGCCCGCCTGCCCGGCTTCGCCCAGCTCCACCCGATGCAGCCGGCGGAGTCGACGCAGGGCGCGCTGGGGCTGATGCACGGCCTCCAGCGCATCCTGGCGGAGCTGACCGGCATGGACGAGGTCTCGCTCGCGCCGGCGGCGGGCGCTCAGGGCGAGCTGGCCGGCATCCTCATCGCCCGCGCCTACCTGGGGGCGAACGGCGGCGGCGGGCGTCGCCGCGTGCTCGTGCCCGACTCCGCCCACGGCACCAACCCGGCGACGGCGGCGATGGCCGGCTTCGAGGTCGCCAGCATCCCCTCCGACGCCGACGGCAACATGGACCTGGCCGCCCTGGAGCGGGCGCTGGACGAGGACGGCGACGGCGTCGCCGCGCTGATGCTCACCCTGCCGAGCACGCTGGGCCTCTTCGAGCGGCGCATCGTGCGCATCGGCGAGCTGCTGCACGCCCACGGCGCGCTCCTCTACGGCGACGGCGCGAACATGAACGCCGTGCTGGGCCGGGTGAAGCCGGGCGATCTGGGGTTCGATGTCTTCCACCTGAACCTGCACAAGACCTTCAGCACGCCCCACGGCGGCGGCGGCCCCGGCGCCGGGCCGATCGCGGTGAAAGCGCACCTGGCGCCCTTCCTGCCGACGCCGCACGTGCGCCAAAACGAAGGCGGCTTCGTCCTGACGACGCCGGAGCGAAGCATCGGCCGCCTGGGCTCGTTCCACGGCAACTTCGGCGTGCTGGTGCGCGCTTATGCCTACATCCTCAGCCTGGGCGCGGAGGGGCTGCGCGCGATCAGCGAGGCGGCCGTCCTCAACGCCAACTACGTGCAGGCGAGGCTGCGCGACGCCTACCGCCTGCCGTACGACCGTCGCTGCCTGCACGAAGTGGTCTTCTCCGGCTCGCGCCAGAAGGCGAAGGGCGTGCGCACGCTGGACATCGCCAAGCGGCTGATCGACTACGGCTTCCACCCGCCCACGATCTACTTCCCGCTCATCGTCGACGAGGCGCTGATGATCGAGCCGACCGAGTCGGAGAGCAAGGAGACGCTGGACGCCTTCTGCGACGCCATGCTCGCCATCGCGCGCGAGGCGGAGGAGTCGCCCGACATCGTCCGCGCCGCGCCGACGCGGGCGCCGCTCCGTCGCCTCGACGAGGCGACCGCCGCTCGCAAGCCCGTGCTGCGCTGGCGGCGCGAGGGGTAGGGTAGCCCGCGCTGCTCATGCCTAAGTCGGTCACAATTAGCGCACTTTTCTTGTTTCTATTGCTCATCGGCTGCTCTGACACCGATGACAATGGGTCGCTCGAAGGCCCCCCGCCGCCCACGCCAGATGACATGTCGATTTCCGCAACGCCGCTCGTCGCAGACGTCTGGATTCCCGCCCCCGGCACATCGTGGGAGTGGCAGCTCACCGGACCCATCGATCTCTCGGTCGAGGCCGATGTGTGGGACATCGATATGCTCGAGAACGATGCGGGCGTCGTGGACGAACTCCACGCGCGCGGTAGCCGCGTCATCTGCTACATCAGTGTTGGCACGTGGGAGGAGCCGCGCCCAGACGCTGATCGGTTCCCCGACGAAGTGCTAGGCGAGCCACTCGAAGACCACCCGGACGAGCGGTGGCTCGACATCCGCCGCCTCGATCTCCTCGGCCCGATCATGGAGGCGCGCCTCGACGAGTGTCGCGACAAGGGCTTCGACGGCGTGGAGTTCGACAACGTGGATGGCTACGACAACGACTCCGGCTTCCCGCTCACCTACGGAGACCAGCTCGCCTACAACCGCTTCCTCGCCAACGAAGCGCACAAGCGCGGCCTGTCGGCAGCGCTGAAGAACGACCTAGAGCAGATCCCGGACCTGCTCGATTTCTTCGACTTCGCGATCAACGAGGAGTGCTTCCAGTATCACGAATGCGATGCCCTGTTGCCCTTCATCGAAGCAGGCAAGGCGGTCTTCGCGGTCGAGTACGAGCTCGCGCCGGATGAGTTCTGCGATCAGGCGAACGCGATGCGCTTCAGCGCCATGCGGAAGGACCCAGTTCTGGACGCGTATCGGGAAGTCTGTTAGTCGAGCGGCCCTCCACATCGCGGGCGCGTCGCCCTGCAGCCCCGTCCGGCAAGACGTGGGACAGCAGCCGGATGATCTCAGCGTTCAGGTCGCTGAGTTGCTGGATCAGTGCGACCACGCCCTCCATCTGCGACGCCATGCTCGCCATCGCGCGCGAGGCGGAGGAGTCGCCCGACGTCGTCCGCGCCGCGCCCACGCGAGCGCCGCTCCGCCGCCTCGACGAGGCGACCGCCGCTCGCAAGCCCGTGCTCCGCTGGCGTCGCGAGGAGTAGGGGTGGCCGACCAGCATCGCACCGCTCTGGCATGGTAGAATAGGCCCCTGGCAAAACCGCGTAGCATCGAGGAGCGATGCCTATGCGAATCGCCGTCTTCCTCTTCGCCTTAGCAGCCTCCGCGTCGCTGCTGCCTGCCGTCGCCCACGCGCAGGAGCCGAACAGATGCAACCCAGACTATATCAGCAAAGCGTCAGAGGGCAGTATTTCCGGGCAGATATTCCAGGGAACTCCGCCGTACGACTTACTCTTAGGGGCGGCGGTGATGCCAGTGGATCCGGCCGAGCGCCTCGACGCTGATTGCTATATTCTCGATTTCTTCAATGCTGATGAACAGGGTTATTTCAGCGTGACCGGTCTCGTTGACGGCGAATATTTCGTCGTTCCGCATCCATGGCTCACAGTTCTCGAACAGCTACCCGAGTGCGTCCAGGTGCTGCCTGGTCGGTGTCTGCCGGCTTTGCGAGTGGTCATCACCAACGGCGAGGCCGTTACGGGTATCGTTATCCTTGCGAGGGCACCGGAACAGGGGGCTACGATCTCAGGCCGGATCCTTGTTGAGGGACAGCCGCGCGTACCATATCAGCAGCTCTTCGGCGTCATCCCTGCCGAGGATGCTCAGCCGATACCCCACGGCCACATATGGCCTATCACCGTCGATGGACAGGGCAACTTCACGATGCTCGGTCTCCCTGACGGCGACTACTACCTCGTTCTGTGCATCGCATATGAGTTCGCTGAGCCGCCGGGCGTAGACGTATTCTACATGGGTCCGGGCGGCGTCCGCGCGCTATCCGGCGTGCCGCTGACTATTGTCGAAGGCGAGGCCCATAGAGGTCTTGAGATCGTTGTCAGTTCGATCAAAAAGGATGCCTTCTGTCTCGACTATGTTGAGGTGTGGTTGCCCGCCGCCGGCGCGGGCCCGAGCGGCGCGGACGGCGTGACTGGCCGCGTCGCGGTGGGGCTGGGCGTGGCGGCGGCGCTGCTGCTCGCCGGCGGCGTGGCGCTGCGGGCAAGGAGTAGGAGGGTGCTATGACACGCCTAACGATCGTCATCGTCGCAGCGGCGCTGCTCGGTGCGGCGGTGCTGTCCGTCGCCCATGCGCAGGAAGGTACGGGCAGCATCTCCGGGCGGATCGTGTTCGAGGGAAACCACCGAGGAGTGCTGGGGTTGCTGCTCGTTTCTGCGGACGACCCTCAGCCAATTGACGATCAACGCTTTACTGAATTGTACATCGAGGTTGACGGCCAGGGTAACTTCTCCGTCTCCGGCCTCGCCGCCGGCGACTACTTCCTGGTTCTGCTGTCAGGCTTGACACCTGCCGAGCCGTTGCCTGAGGGTGTCGACTTCCTCGATTCCATCTTCGGGCTAATCCACACGTTGCCCGCCTTGCGGGTCACCGTCGCCGGCGGCGAGGCCGTTACAGGCATCGAGATCCCGATCATGAGGTTGGACGCGACGCCCACGCCTCTGCCCCCGCCCGGGCTGCCGGGCAGCATCTCCGGCCACATCACAATCGAAGGATTTCCGGAAGCTCTCTTTTCTGAGTCAGTGGGCGTCGTTCCGTCTGATGTGCCTCAGCCGATCTCTCGCGGCCTGCCACAGTACTTTAGCGTTGATGCCCAGAACAACTTCGTCGTGACGGGCCTTGAGGGTGGTGAGTATTTCCTTCTTATTGGGGGCGGGCCATTGTATGACCTTGTCGAGCCGCCCGGTGAGGATGTCCTCTTCATACCTCCCGAGGGCATCGGGCCGGCAGATGGCACGTTCA
>JACZYW010000154.1 GCA_022570885.1 Chloroflexota bacterium
TGCCGCTGTGAGCGGCGAGGATCTTTTCGGCGATCGTCATGCCCATGACGTATACCTTTCTCTTACTTACATTGCCAGACTGCGGCTCATCTTCATCATAACGCGCTTCGCCGCGCTCCGCCTTACGCCTGCGGCGAGGACTTCCTCCTGATGCGCCGGCCCTTCTGCTTCAGCGCGGCCTGAATCGCCGCGTAGGAGCCCCGCCCCATGCGACGCTCGTCTCGCTCCCAGCGGCTGACCGCGGCGAGCGAGACGCCGGCCCTGAGCGATAGCTCGGTCTTCGTCCAGCCGCGGGCCAGCCGGGCCTCCCGCAGTTGGCCGCCCGACATCGTTGGCGCCGGTGGGGGCGCCACCTTCGGCTCGAACGGCACTGGCACGCCTCGCTTCCTCGGCGGCCGGCGCGAGTCGAGACGGCGCCAGACCAGCGTAGGGTGCGGGTTCCCGCGAAGGTCGCGGCTCCCTTTCTTGCCGATGACGTCGACGCGGTCCGACCTGCGGAGCCGCGCGACCACGGCCCGGTGTAGCACCTGTAGCGACAGGGGAAAGCCGTGCTTCTGTGTGCCAAGGGCCAGGTCGTGGGCGTAGTCGGCTGGATAGATCTCACGGAGCTTGTCGATGAAATCATGCGACGTGAACTCGGGGCCCATGTACCGAACCGTCGGTGCGATGCACAGATCGAGCATCAGGATCGTTTGCCGAAGTTTTTTCAGTGCCACGCTGTCTGCCTCGCTTTTCTCTCTATACCTATCTCTATACCCGTTCCGCGCTCTGTCGAGCTACAGGCGACCCTTCCACCTCGCGGCCGACGAGTTCGCGCCGGAAGTTTGGGTCGCGCAGCCGATCGAAGGCGCGGCGCTGGATGATCAGTGCCATCATCTCCGTGCTGCCTGCGGTCAGGCGCGATGCGCGAACGTCGCGCAGGATGCGCTCGATTGGATACTTCTGCGTGTAGGCGATGCCGCCCATAAGCTGGAGGGAATCGTCCACCGTCTGCCAGGCGGCCTCCACGCCGAACCACTTGGCCATTGCCACCTCCATCTTCGCCTCCTCCCAGAGGCCGGCGTCCAGCAGGCGGCCGCCGCGGGTGTTGAGGAGGGCGGCCGCGTCGAGGCGCATCGACGCTTCGGCTACCTTGAAGGCGGCCCACTGGTGCTCGCGCAGCTTCTTGCCGAAGGTCTCCCGCACCTCCGTGTAGGTGGCGGCGATCTCCAGCGCCCGCAGCGCCTGGCCGAGCTGCGCCCGGGTGGCGACGATGCGTTCGATCAGCAGCTCCTCCGAGAGGTACTTCCAGCCGTTGCCCTCCTCGCCCACCAGGTTCTCGACCGGCACCTTCACGTCGTTAAAGCGTATCCAGGCCGAGCCGAGGCCGCGGAAGCCGAGCCAGTTATCGTGCGGCTCCAGAATCTCGTAGCCGGGGCTGGCCGTGTCGATGAGCAGCATGCTGAGCGTGCTGCGCGGGTCGTCGCCATCGGCGGTGCGGACGGCGCACGAGATGAAGTGGGCGCTCTGGGCGCCGTCCAGGAACCGCTTCTCGCCCGAGACGACGTAGTGGTCGCCGTCGCGGCGGGCGGTGGTGCGGATGCCGGCCAGGTCAGAGCCGGCGCCGGGCTCGGTCAGCCCTTGGGCCGTGATCTTCTCGCCCTTCAGCATCGGCCGCAGGTAGCGCTCCTTGATCGAGTCGGATCCGTAGCGGGCGAGGACCCAGCCGACGTGCGAGGTGAAGGTGCGGGCGCAGGCCAGCGCCGCCGAGCCGTGGTAGCCCACCCGCTCGTTGAGCAGGGCGTCCTCCAGGATGCTGCGCCCGCCGCCGCCCTCTTGGGCGGGGACGCAGGCGCCCAGGTAGCCGCGCTCCCCCATCATGCGGATGAACTCGGTGGGGTAGAGCACTTCGCTGCGGTCCATGCGGACGACCAGCTCCGGGTCGAGCTGCTCCGCCAGGAAGGCGTTGCACTCGTCCTGGTAGGCGCGCTCTTCCGGGGTCAGAGTGTCATGGCCGATCATGCCTGCTGCTCCTGTGCTATCGCGTCAAGGAAGACGTGCGGGATTTCGCACACTCGCCGCACTCATCGTTGCCGGCGGCAGCGTTACTGCTAGTATACACATCCTCGTGGCGTCAATGGTAGTCCACAGGCGCCAACTTGCCAAACGCCCGCAACGTATCGAGCGGCCGAGCGATCATAGACCGCGGTGCCTGCTGAGGCCGGGCCGAGCGGTTCGAAGGGCTAGTTCTCCAACTCGGGGTGGGTGTGATCGGGTGGCGGAGCGGGCGGATGGCGAGTATAGCAGAGTGGCGGAGGATGATCATCAACGGAGGGCCAGCCGTTGCCGATACCGAGCGGAGCGCTGGGATCCTCAAGCGATTGCCCGAGGCTTGCGTCGGCCAGCGCTTCCAGCTCATCGAACGTGACCGCGCGTTCCGCGAACGCGGCGTCTTGTGCCTCAGGTGCCAGCGCTGCTAGCTCTTCAAGGGTGACTGCGCGTTCTGTGACCGTGATGTGCTGGTCTGCAGCGCCGAGATGGTGCCATACGCCGTAAACAATGACCTTCGTTCCCACCGGCTGATCTGAGCAGGGTTCAACGGGCTTCTGCGCCCACGGCATCTCCGAGTTCATCGGCG
Organism: Chloroflexota bacterium; assembly: GCA_022570885.1. Lineage (GTDB taxonomy): Bacteria > Chloroflexota > Dehalococcoidia > DSTF01 > RBG-16-68-14 > JACZTE01. The sequence continues at coordinate 2,618 of JACZYW010000154.1, forward strand.
CGCCGAACCAAGGCATCATCTGCATGCTGAGAAAGACGAGCACGCGATCCCCTTCAGCGACCTCCACGTTAGGGATCACCCGTTCAACGTACATGTCTCCGGGCTCGACGTTTTCGGGCAGCGATTCAGGGTCGAGCGAATCGTCGAACGTCACTACAATCTGACCACCCCAAATGGTGACCACGATCGATTCCTTTTGAGCACCCCCAGCTCCGGTAAGTTCTGCTGTATCGCCGAGAACGCGCTCCACCTCGATCGTGACATCCTGGAGGATGCTTCGCCTGGCGTACGTGGGTTCGTGCCAGAAACCGCCGTCTACGGAGTTGTAGTGTGGGTTCGATATCGCTACAACCGTGCCGACGACGATCGCCTGGCTCTCTCTAACCCGCCCATCGAGGGGCAGGCTAACCATACTCATTAAAGTGGCCATACGCAGCACGCCGGCCGGGGGATCGTATGGTTCGTCGGTGGTCTGACGCCGGTCAATGTCGAGGTAGCCCTCAACAGAGGTCACGCCCCAGCTGTTTACAACCTCCGCCGGAAACTCGTCGCCAGGCGCGCCTTCGCTGGAGATGCGGCTGGCGTCGCTCGGCGCAGAAGTTGGTTCGCGGATAGCCTCTTCCGCGCCAGCCGAGCACGCGGCGGCTAGCAGGCTGACCGCCGCGATGCAGAGCACTGCTCTGCGTGGCGTGTGGGCGAACCTAGCTCTCATGGGTGCAGTGTAGCACGGGTGAAACCGAACCGCGTTATGTTCTGGACATGGCCCCACTCCTCGGCCGCGAGCGGTAGCGGTGACGTCTTCACGGCTGGTCTGCTCCTTCTCCTAGAACGAGCGATGGCGTATCGGTCGTGTAGTAAGACGAAATCGGGGGCGGGTTTGTTCCCGCTGGATGGCAGGAGCGTCCCGCGACGGCCACCCTCAGCCGATCTGCCGGTCGTTACAGTAGTGTGGCCGACCGCACCATGATGGTTGCGGTCGGCCATGTCCACGGTGCGGTGTCCGCATAGCCACACTCCTCGGCCGCGATGCCTCAGTATGGTGTGCGGGAGCTACTGTGGGTGGTAGGGCCCTAAGGAAGGTTCGGCGATCTACTGATCACGCCGAAGGTCGGACATCCACTGAGGCCTGTTGTTGGGACTCCGCGGCGCGACGGCATCGCTCAAGAGTTGTCCGAGGCCTGCATCTGCCATCGCTTCCAGCTCATCGAACGTGACTGTGCGTTCTTGGACCGTTATTTGCTGGCCATCAGCATCGAGATGGTGCCAATTGCCGAAAGCAACGGCCTTCGTTCCCACCGGCTGATTCGGTTGGCCTGCACGGGACGTCTTCCCCCACGGCATCGCCTCGTCCACTGGCGCGCCAAACCAAGGCGACATCGACATGTAGAAAAAGACCAGGATGCGATCCCCTTCAGCGACCTCCACGTTAGGGGCCACCGAATGAACGTACGTCCGTCCGGGCTCGAGTCCCTCCGGCAGCGATGCGGGATCCACCGACTCGTCGAACGTCACTTCAAGCTGACCACCAAAAATGGTGACAACGATCGATTCTTTTTGAGCATCCCCGACTGCGGTGAGACCTGCTGCATCGCCGAGCACGCGCTCCACCTCGATCGTGACATCCTGCAGGATCCATCCTATGGCGAGCGAAGAGGGCGCATACCAGAAACCGCCGCCCACGGAGTTGGAGTAGGCGGGGGAAATGTCAACCACGGTGCCGACAACGATCGCCTGACTCTCTCCTACCTGCTCATCAAGAGACCGGAGGAGCGTAGTCGCCCCGCCGCCCAGCGGGCCGTATGGGTGGTCGGTTGTCTGACGCCGGTCAATGTCGAGGTAGCCCTGGAAGGAGGTCACGCCCCAACTGTTTACGACCTCCGCCGGAAAATCGTCGGCAGGCGCAGCTTCGCTGGCGATGACGCTGACGTCGGTCGGCGCAGGAGCGGGTTCGCGTACAGCCTCGTCCGCGCCACCCGAGCATGCGGCGGCTAGCAGGCTGACGACCGCGATGCAGAGCACTGCTCTGCGTGGCACGTGGGCGAACCTAGCTCTCATGGGTGCATCAGTTCCGCGCTCTCTACCCCACCTCCGCCACGATAGATATGTACAGTTTTAGGTAAGTATGCTACCCTATTCTCGCCTTGTCAACCCCTTACGAGTTTCACGCCTCCCTGGACACTACGGGTTCGTTCGCACCTCCGTATCGGCGGGGCGCTTCACCGAGAGCAGCCGGTTGAGGGCGTTCATGTACGCCTTGGCCGACGCGACGATGATGTCGGTGTCCGCGCCGCGGCCGACGTAGCTGCGCCCCTCGCTCTCGATGCGGATGGTCACCTCGCCCTGGGCGTCGATCCCTTCGGTCACGCTCTTCACCGAGAACTCCGTGAGGGTGTTCGGGACGTCGACGATGCGGTTGATCGCGCGGCAGACGGCGTCGACGGGCCCGGCGCCCAGCGCGGCGTCCGCGAGCAGCTCGCCGTCGGGCGAGACGAGGCGGACGGTGGCGGTGGGCGAGGCGTGGTCGCCGCAGCTTACCTGCACGAAGTCGAGGTGGTAGACCTCCTCGCTCGTGCGCATCTTATCGGCCACCAGCGCCTCCAGGTCGCGGTCGTCGATCTCCTGCTTCTTGTCGGCCAGCTCCTTGAATGCGACGAAGGCGCGGCTCAGATCCTCATCGTTCAGCTCGTAGCCCAGCGCCTCCAGCCGCGCCTTGAAGCCGTGCCGGCCCGAGGTCTTGCCGAGGACGATCTCCGCGCCCGCCGGCCAGCCGATCTCGTGCGCGTCCATGATCTCGTAGGTCTCGCGCATCTTCAGGATGCCGTCCTGGTGGATGCCCGACTGGTGGCGGAAGGCGTTCCCGCCCACGATAGCCTTGTTGGGCTGCACGCTCATCCCCGTCAGGTCCGCGATGAGGCGGCTGGTGCGATAGATCTCCTTGGTGTTGATGTTG
>JACZYW010000155.1 GCA_022570885.1 Chloroflexota bacterium
TGAGGCGGCCGAATCACCATGCCGTCCTTGATCTTGTGACTAGCCGCGTTGTATTATGTAATGTGTTTGCAAGCGGAGCACGTCCGAAACCCCTGCCACCAGCTTCGGGCCTCTACTCACGCCGAGGCCGCGCTGCAACCATCCTACCCTACAAAAGCCTCGGCTTCTTCTTTTGCCCGCAGAAGCGCGGCACACGTAACTAGCCCACGCATGTGAACCAGGCAGCTCATCGGCGAGCGATGTCGCCTAGGAGGCCCGACGCTCTTTGACGCGAGCCGTCGGGTCGGTTGTGCGGCGGCCAGTCCGCTCCTCCTGGTCGCTTTGCCGCTCTTGCTTGGCCGCTTCCAGGTCGTCCTGGGCGCGGGACAGCAGCGCCTGCGGCGTGTTTGCATCCTCTGGGAAGCAGGAAATGGCGACGCTGAGCGTGACCGGGTGCGGCTCGTCGCTGCTTTCGCCGAAGACTGAGACCTGGGCGAGGCTCGCGAGCAGCCGGGTGATCGTGGTGACCGCCGCCGCGCGATTCGTCTCGGGCAGCAACACCGCGAAGTCATCGTCTTTGAGACGGGCTACCAGCTCCGGCGGCGAGACGGTCTCCGCCATCGTGGTGGCGACGATGCGCAGCAGGCGATCGCCCAGCGACTGCCCATACGTCTCGTTGAACTGGCCAAAGTCATCGATGTCTAGCAGCACCAGCGAGAGGCCGCGGCCATAGCGGCCGGCGCGTGTCATCTCGCTCTCCAGCGCTTGCGTGAGATAGCGGCGGCTGTGCACCCAGGTGAGCTGATCGATGTCGCTGAAGCGGCCTACTTCGTCCTGCACCATCAGATCGCGGTAGGCCAGCGTCAAGTGACCTACCAGCAGCTCCAGCGCCTCGACATCGATCTCCTTCTGATCGAAGGCGAAGACGACCATGCCCAACGGTTCGCTCTCCACCACCATCGGCACCAGGGCCAGCTTGCGCAGGCCGAGCGTCTTCTCCGCCGCCTGCCACTGCTCCTTCGGAAGCGTGCCCTCCATCAAAACCGCTAAGCCGTCCCGTAGCGTCACCTCGCCGTCCGCCAGGATCTGGTCCAGCTCTTGATTCTGCACCAGCGAGAACTCAAGCGCGGTCAGATCTTCCTGGAAGGCGTCCATCGCCGCGTCCAGACGAGCGTCTGTGCATCCCTCCAGCACCGACGCGCGCAGGAGCTGGCGTTTGCGATCTAGGATCAGCGGGTAGATCAGGACGGCGCCCGTCACGGTGGGCGCCTGCTCCAGAAGCACGGCCATCATCTCTTGGGCCGTAGCGGTGCTGTGCAGGAACAACGCCAGGATAGCCAGGCCGTGAAGCTCCCGTTCGCGCTCCGTCGTCTTATGACCATCCGCCTTGTCTTTCTGGTCTACCTTCTTGGGCGGATCTTCGCCGGCCTCTGATGCTCCGCTCTCGCGACGCCAAGACTTGCTTATCATCTTCACTCCCTTAGTCCTCCCGCGCCTGCATGCGGAGGTAGAGTTTGCCGTTATCCTGCGGTATCACCTCGCACTGCCGGTCCATCGCCTTTCCGACGACGCTGTCGAGCTGTTCGAGGTCGAGTTCACCTTCGGCCTGCAGCGAGATCACCGGCACGCCGTTGGCATAGCTCACCAGCGAAATCTCCTCTACGCCATCTACGCCCATCAGAGCGCGGTGTAGCGGCACCAGATCCACACTCCCGTCGCGATCTTCGACCGTGATGAGGTATCGCTGAGGGAGCAGGTCAAGCCCGCGACGCTCTTCTGCGGGTTCCGCGGGCGGCTCCTCGTCCTTCGACTCTTGCTCGCTCTCGATGCGATTCCAGAGACGGTCGAAGGCGGAGCGCCCCGCCTCGCCCTTGGCGGGCGGGCCTTGCGCCACATCGACAGTCGCCACATCGCCGCCGGCCACTCCATCGTCGCCGGCCAAGCAGCGTCGAAGGCGCGTGACAGCGTCGTTCACCTCGCTCAGGCGCCGCTCCACGTCGTCAAGAGCCTGCTCCCAGCCCGGCGGCTGAGGCGCATCGACAGGAGCGGCTGCCTGGAGCTCCTCACTCATCGTAGAGTCCTCTCCAGGAGACCATACGTGCTCTCCCTATGTGATGTTCGGCAGATCGGGCGGTCTCGTTGACGCTTCCAGCCTCTCGGCTAGCTTGTCCGCACCGCTCGCTTCCCATACCATGCTCCCGATATGGCACTGGAACACATCGACACCGACTACAAGCTAGAGCACTTCATGGCGGATGGACTGCTGCCAGACCTGGCGTTCCTCTACCGTCGCATCAGCGATGCTACGGTAGCAACCGTGGCGGAGGCGCCACCGGGAAGTGCGGTGGACGTGGGTTCGGGCGCATCACGGGAGCTTGCGCGGCTGGCGCAGATGGGCTGGCAGACGTACGCCGTCGACCCGTCCGCGCACATGCTGGGCGTCTCGCGACTGCTGCAGGGAGAAGCGACGATCCAACTCGTGCGCGCCATCGGCGAGCGGCTGCCGTTCGCGGACGAATCGCTGGACGTCGTCGCCTGCCAAGCGGCGCTGGATCACTTCGCCGATCGCTTCGCCTTCATGGAGGAGGCGGCGCGCGTCGTCAAGCCCCAGGGCCGGGTTATCGTCTCGCTCAACAACTTCGAGGGCTTATCTTGCAAGCTGGGACGGCTCCTCCATCCCCTCGCCCGGGCCTCGCGACTGCACCACTGCGCCGACTGGCCTTGCTGGCAGATTCCGCCCGACCACACGTTCAAGGGGGATTGGCAGGTGGTGCAAGAGCTGGGACAGTCGCGACTGAAGCTGGAGCGCGCCTACGGCGTCTCGCTGCTCTGCATGTTCTACGGCTGGGGCCACCTGCTGCACCGGCTGCCCGACGGTCTGGCGCAGCGGCTGTTGCGGCTCGCGGACCGGATCGCCTACGGTCGGCCGGCCTGGAGCGATGTGATCGTCTCGATTTGGCGGCCAATCGCCGGTTAGGCGAGCGAGGCCTCGTAGCTACGGCGCATCTCCTCCGCCTGCTCGCCTGTCACCCGAGCGAAGATGCCATCCGCCTCCGCCAGCAGCGCGCCTTTCGATGATCGCAGCTCCGCCCGCATCTCTAGAAAGCGTCCCCTGTCTCGAAAAACCCAGCCGCTCACGGTGAGCTGCTCTCCCAGCGGCACCGGGGCGCGAAAGCGCATCCCAAAGCGAGCGGTCACCGCCCAGTTGCCCTGTTCGTAGACGGCCCAGCCCATCGCCTCGTCCAGCATGGTGGCGACGCTGCCGCCGTGGAGCTGGCCCGGATACCCTTGGAGATAATCGGGCGGCGTGAACTCGGCGATGGCGCGGCCCTCCTCCAGGCGAAAGCGCATCTTCAGCCCCTGCGGATTCTCGCTGCCACAGCCGTAGCACAAACGGGATGGAGCCGGCCGCTCAGTCATTCGGTATCCCCGTTCGATGCCACTTCCGCTGTGCCGCTGATGAGCAGCTCGTCCTGCTGGTTGCGGCACTCGATGGCGTAGGTCAGTGCAGTCTCGCTGCGGGCCTGCTGCGGCTTCGCGCTGGCGGTGATCGTATCGCCGGGCCGGGCGGGCGCGCGAAAACGCACGCGTAGCTTTCCGCTCGTGAGCCACGCCTCGCCGAACGCCGCCGCCATCATCTCCGAGATCGAGGCCAGCACGAGCATCCCGTGGGCGATCGTGCCGCCGAAGGGCGTCGTGCGAGCGAACGCCTCGTCGACGTGGATCGGGTTGTGATCGCCGGTAGCGTCGGCGTAGCGCCCGATCTGCTCCTGGCTAAGGCGCTTCACGACGGGCGCGACGTCCGGCGCGCTCATGCCGGCGTTCCCGCGGAGACATCGGCCGGCGCCAATATCGTGGTTCGGCCGGCGACAGCGGCGGCGGTCGATCCCGCCGGCGTGATCGCGAACTCGATCACCGAGATGATCAGCCCTGCCCGCTCCGAGCGCTGGGCGATGCCGCCGCTCAGCGTCAGCGCGGCGCCGATGGGCACGCCGGCTCGCGCCTCCATCTCCTGGCCGGTGTGGAGGCTGCCAGCGGGCAGCTCTACCAGCTCTAGCAGCGCGCCAAGGCCGCGAGCGGCCACCGCCAGCGGCGGCGCCAGCCCTTGCTCCAGGTAGAGCCTGTTGGCATCCCCCACAGCCGCGAGGTAGCTCTCGACGTGCTCGGCGGTCAGCTCGAAGCTCGTGTCAGGAAAGCGATAGCCCTTGGGGAGGTCTGGCAGGGGGGTGCGGGCGGCGGTCATCGCGGAGTTTACGAGGCGGGTTCAGCCATGTACCGGTGGCCCCACGCCTCCAGGTCGGAGAGCGCGTGCGCCAGCTCGCGACCCTTGCCGGTGAGCTCGTACTCCACCCAGGGCGGCATGGTAGCGACGATACGCCGGCTGACGATCTCCAGCTCTTCCAGGTTCTTGAGCCGGTCGCGCAAGGTGCGAGAGTTACAGCCGCCGACGAGGGTAGCCAGCTCGTTGAAGCGACGTTTGCCCTTTATCAATTCGTAGATGATGTGCGGCACCCACTTCTGCCCCAGCAGCGCGAGCGTCGCGCGAACCGGGCAGTAGGTATCGTCCGCGGTGAAGACGAGCTTGTGTTCGAGCACCATCGTGGATTAGCATACTGTACTTTATCCGGTGGTGACAAGGCGAACGGGCCAGCGCCCGTATCTAGGAGCGATGGCGCGCGCGTTACGCGGCCACCTCTACCTCGTTGGTGAGGTAGGCGTGGATCGCCTCGGCTGCCCGGCGGCCGTCGGCGAGCGCGGTCACCACCAGGTCCGCCCCGTTCACGCAGTCGCCACCGGCGAAGACGCCGGGGCGGTTCGTCCGCCCGGTCGCCTGGTCGATGACGACTAGGCCTCGCTCGTGCTGCACCTCAGCGTCATCTGATAGCTCCTCGTCAGCGCGGTAGCCGATGGCGACGACGACGGTGTCCGCCTCCACCGTGAACTGCTCGCCCGTCGGCTCCGGCCGCCGCCGGCCCGACTCGTCCGGCTCTCCCAGCCGCATCCGCTCGAACTGCACCCGCGCTACCGCGCCATCGGCCCCAGGCTCGAACCGCAGCGGCGACGCCAGGTACTCGAAACGCACACCCTCCTCGCGCGCGTGCGTCCGCTCCTCCTCCCGGCCCGTCTGCTCCGCCTCCGTCCGCCGGTAGACGCACGTCACCTCTCCCGCGCCCAGCCGCACCGCCGTCCGCACGCAGTCCATCGAGGTGTCGCCGCCGCCGATCACCAGCACCCGCTCCGCCTTCGGCAACGGCTCGCGCATCCCCTCCGGCAGCTGCTCCGGACGCAGGTTCCCTCGCACGAGAAACTCCGTCGCGATGATCACGCCCGGCAGCTCCACGCCCGGCAGCTCTAGCTGGTTGCCCAGGCTGGCCCCGTGGCCCATGAAGACGGCGTGGTAGCCCTGCTCGAACAGCTCGTCGATGGTGATGTCTTTCCCCACGTAGGTGTTGCCGATGAACTTGATCCCGAGCTTCCACAGGTAGTCGAGCTTGGCGTCGAGCACCTCTTTCTGCATCTTGAAGTTGGGGATGCCGTAGAGCAGCACACCGCCCGGCTCCGACCAGGCGTCGAAGAGGGTGACCTGGTGGCCCTT
>JACZYW010000022.1 GCA_022570885.1 Chloroflexota bacterium
CTAAATCGACCGCGGCCTGGTGAGGATAATCACACACTGACCGGCGAGGAACGATGACGATAGAGCCGATGACACCACTGGTGCAGGGCGAGTAGCGCATGGCGTACGAGGTCGTCCGCGAGGAGCCGGCGTCGCTGCGCGCCGAGTGGGAGGAGCTGCTGGGCCGCCAGCCGGAGCCCGCGCCCTTCCTCCACCCGGCCTGGCAGCGCGTCTGGCTGGAGGAGTTCCAGAACGGCCGCGAGCTGCTCCTCCTCGCCGTCCGCGAAGGCGGGGCGCTGCGGGGCGTCGCGCCGCTGCTGCGCGAGGACGGCAAGCTCTCGCTCGTCGGCCACTACTCGATCTGCGACTACATGGACTTCGTCCTGGAGCCGGACTGTAGCCCTGGCGTGGTCGGCGCGCTCTTCGATGCCATCCTTGAGGAAGACTGGTCGGAGCTGGAGCTGCGCGGCCTGCGCGAGGGCTCGCCCACGCTGGCGCAACTGCCCGCCCTGGCCGAGGCCGCCGGCCTCGCCGTCGAACGGGAGGAGGAGGCGGTCGCGCCGCGGGTCGAGCTGCCGGCGAGCTGGGACGAGTATCTGGCCTCGCTCTCGAAGAAGGCCCGCCACGAGCTGCGGCGCAAGCTGCGACGGCTGGCGGACGCCGGCGAGCCGGAGCTGCAAGTATACACGTCGCCGCAGGACGTGGAGTCGCGGCTGCCGCGGCTACTGCGCTTCATGGTGGAGAGCAGGACGGACAAGGCAGCCTTCATGTCGGAGCAGATGGGCCGCTTCTTCCACCGCATGGCGCCGGCGATGGCCGAAGAGGGGCTGATCCGGCTCTACGAGCTGGAGCTAGACGGAAAGCCGGTCGCCTCGATCCTCTGCTTCGACCAGGCCGGGCATCTGTTCCTCTATAACAGCGGCTACGACCCGCAGTACGCGTCCCAGTCGGTCGGCCTGCTCTCGAAGGCGCTCTGCCTGCGCGACGCCATCGACTCCGGCCATCGCTGCTTCGATATGCTCCGCGGCGACGAGCCGTACAAGTACCACCTGGGAGGGCAGGACCAGACGATCTATCGCTGCGTCATCCGGCGCGGCTGAGAGACATGAACGCCTAGAGGTTCGCTACGAGTAAGATGTATCGCATCGCTGTCATCAGCTACCACACCTCGCCGCTCGCGCCGCTGGGCGCGCACGAGATGGGCGGGCTGAACGTCTACGTGCGCGAGCTGGTGCGCGAGCTGGCCGAACGCGGTCAGCAGATCGATGTCTTCACGCGGCGCACCGACCCGGCCGCGCCCGAGATCGTCCCGATGCCGGGCGGCGATTCGCCTGGCCAACCGGGCGCGCGCTTGGTGCACATCGACGCCGGGCCGCCCGCGCCGGTGGAGAAGGAGACGCTCAGCGACCACCTCGATGCGTTCGAGCAGGGCGTCCTCGCCTTCGCCCGGCGGAACGGGTTCGCCTACGACGTGGTACACAGCCACTACTGGCTCTCTGGCGTCGTGGCGGAGCGGCTCAAGGCTCGCTGGGAAGTGCCGCACGTCACCATGTTCCACACCCTGGGCGAAGTGAAGAACCGCGCGCGCATCAGCGAACATGAGCCGCAGCCGCGCATCGAGGCCGAGCGTGACGTCGCGCGCCGGGCGGAGCGGATCGTCGTCGCCAGCCACGATGAGCGACAGCTCCTCGTGCGCCTCTACGGCGTCGATGCCGGGCGGATCGCCGTCGTGCCCTGCGGGGTGAACCTCGACCTCTTCCGGCCGATCGAGAAGAATGAGGCCCGGCAGGAGCTTGGCCTGCGCGAGGACGACCGGATCCTCCTCTTCGTCGGCCGGATCGAGCCGCTCAAGGGGGTGGATATCCTCCTGGGCGCCGCCGCCCAGCTAGAGACGGAGCCGGACTGCTTCGTCCTCGTCATCGGCGGCGATAGCTCGGCCCGCTCGGGCGAGACGGAGCATCTGCGCGATCTCGCCTCGGAGCTGGGCATCGGCGAGCGAGTCAGCTTCCTGGGCGCGGTCGATCACGAACGGCTGCCCCTCTTCTACAGCGCCGCCGATGTCTGCGTGGTGCCGTCCTTCTACGAGAGCTTCGGCCTGGTGGCGCTGGAGGCGATGGCCTGCGGCACGCCGGTCGTCGCCTCTCGCGTCGGCGGTCTCGCCGGCACGGTGCGAGACGGTGAGACCGGCTACCTCATCCCCTGGCGCTGCCCGGAGCCGTTCGCCGAGCGGCTGGAGCTGCTGCTGGGCAACGACGAGCTGCGCCGCGCCTTCGGCCAGTCCGCCCGCAAAGAGGTCGAGCGCTTCCGCTGGGGTAACGTGGCCGACCTCGTGCTGACGCTCTACCGCGAGCTTATCGAGGGCGCTCCTGCGCGGGGCGCGGTGACCTTCCGGAACTGATCGTGGCGGACTTCGGCAGAACGGGCTTCGGCAGGCTCAACCGAGCCGTCTTCGGCTGGCGCCCCTGGCGTCGCGCCCCGCGGCCTACCGTGGAGGAGCTGGGCAAGGACGGCCCGCTGACCGCTATGGTCATCGTCGCTCACCCCGACGACGCCGAGTTCCTCTGCGCCGGCACCGTCGCCAAGTGGTGCGACCAGGGCTGGACGGTCTACTACGTGCTCGTCACCAGCGGCGACAAGGGTACCCACGATCCGTCGCTCAGCCACCAGGCGCTGGCCGCCCTGCGCGAGCAGGAGCAGCGGGACGCCTGTCGCGTGCTGGGAGTGAAGGAGGTCGTATTCCTTGGCTACCCCGACGGCTTCCTCCAGCCCGACACCGAGCTTCGCGGCCAGATCGTGCGCGTGCTGCGCCGCTATCGGCCGGACGTGGTGGTCACCTGGGACGGCTTTCGCCCGGGCTTCAACCACTCGGACCACCGGGCCGTCGGCATCGCTGTGCGGGACGCGGTCTACCCGGCGGTGCGTGATCACCTCTACTACCCGCAAGACCAGGCCGATGGGCTGGAAGCGCACCAGGTGAACGAGATGCTCCTTGCCGGCAGCGAAGACCCGGACTACCACGTCGACATCAGCGCCTATCTGGAGAAGAAGCTGGAGGCGCTGTTCTGCCATCGCAGCCAGCTTGGTGGCCGCAGCCCGGATGAGATCCGCCGTATGTGGGGCGAGCGCATGAAGAACACGCGCGGTAGAGGGATCGTCGAGTCGTTCAAGCGAGTGCAGATCCGGCGATCGTCGCGCCCGAAGCAGACGGACGGCCAGCCGGCCGAGACGCCGGCGGTGGGACAACGCTCGTCCTGAGTGCCTGATTGTCACACTGGACCCTTCGCCCCTGTCATGCTGAGCTTGTCGAAGCATCTCGTGCGTACTCCCAAACTCCACGCTTCTGGACAGACCTTCAGGTCTGTCCCTACGAGGCTCTTGTCATGCTGACCCTTCGACAAGCTCAGGGTGACGAAGCTTCTGTCGTGCTGACCCTGTCGAAGCATCGCATCCGTACTTCCCGGCCTCACGCCTCCGGCACCCGACACGTTGGGGTTCCTACGATGGTGAAGCAACGCATACTGCCAACCTCGTAGGGACAAAGCTTTAGCTTTGTCCGCGGCTGTCGAAGCATCGCGTTCGTAGTCTCAGGCTCCACGCTTCCGGACAGACCTTCAGGTCTGTCCCTACGAGGTTCCTGTCATGCTGAGCCTGTCGAAGCATCTAGCGATGGCGAAGCCGCTAACGCCCTTCACGAGGGGCCAGACCCTTCGCAATCGCTCAGGGTGACAGCTGGTGGAAGGCGCAGGTCATGGTGTCCCTACAGCGGTGAAGCAACGCATACTGCCAACCTCGTAGGGACAAAGCTTTAGCTTTGTCCGCGGCTGTCGAAGCATGTCGCGTTTCGCTACGCTCAGGATGCTGATGTTGGAGAGACCCTAATCGATGGATGCCGAAAGCTTCGCCTATGGCGCCTTCCTGCTGGGCTTCGCCCTGGTGGGGCTGGCCACGGCCTGCTACGTCGCGCTGCTGCTCTGGCCGCGCGCTGTCCTTCACACCGCCGCTGCCACAGAGGCCGGCCCGACGCTGGCCGTCGCAGCCGAGGGCCAAGCACCGGGCTGGCTAGGGCCAACGGCCACAACCGGCACGTGGCTGGCCGTGGCGGCGCTCACAGCGTCGCTGGTGGCGCGCTGGGTGGCCGCCGGCAGCCCGCCCTACAGCAACATGTGGGAGTTCACCGTCGCGTTCGGCTGGGGCATCGTACTCTCCTATGCGCTGTTCGAGTGGCGTCTCCGCGCGCGGCCGGACGGCCTTCAGTACGACCGGACCATGGGCGCGTTCGTGCTGCCGGTGGCGCTGGCCATGTTCGCCGTTTCGCTCGCCTTCTTTCCCTCCGAGGTGCGGCCACTGCTACCGGCGCTGCAATCGAGCCGCATCCTCGGGGCGCACGTAGCGACGATGATCCTCGCATACGCCGTGCTCACCGTCTCCTTCGGCGCTGGTGTCCTCTACCTGGTGCAGGGCAGCGGGGGGCCGCGCCGCTTCGCGCGGCTGCCGTCGGCGGATGCGCTGGAGGAGATCGCCCACCGCTCGGTGCTGGTAGGCTACCCGTTGCTGACGCTGGGCCTCGTGTTGGGGGCGTACTGGGCGTATTCGGCGTGGGGGCGCTACTGGGGCTGGGACCCGAAGGAGACCTCGGCGCTGGTGATCTGGCTCATCTACTCCGGCTACCTCCACGCCCGCAACCTGCGAGGCTGGCGCGGCCGGCGCTCGGCGTGGCTGCTGGTGGCGGGATTCGGCGCGCTGCTGTTCAGCTACTTCGCCGTCAACCTCTGGGTGAGCGGCCTCCACTCCTACGCGGGCGTGTAGCAGGGCGAGCAGTTGCTCGCTCTGGGCGACCAGACGGTCGCCCCTACACCGCTGCACTAAGGAGGGTGTTCCCCTACCGCACCATGAATGGCGCGGCATATGGCAAAATGCCGCAGCTTTCAAGCTGGAGTACCAGCAACCAGCAACCAACGACTAGCAACCAATTACGAGCGGAGCCGTCGCATCATGTACACTGCCGCGCCGACGAGGGCGATGAGACCGGCAAGCGCGGCGATGACGCCTATCAACACACCCGTGTTGTCGTCCGAGCCCGAGTCGTCGTCGCTGGCAGGAGCGGCGACATCGGCGACGGTTTCGGTGGCTTGGGGCGGCGTTGTCGGCGCGGGCGAGGGCTCTGTGTCCGCCGGCATCGGGTGCGCGACGAAGAAGTCCCACATCAGGTCGGTGGCGCTGATCTCGTGGGTGGTGACGCCGAGGATGTCCTCTGGAAAGTCGAGCGTGGCGTCCGGCCAGGTGTGGCCACCACCTTCGACGACGTAGAGCTCCACCGTCGCGTCTTCGTCGCAGGCTTGGTAACGCACCAACCGCACGTTCTCGGTCACCTGCTCCTCCGCCGGCGTTCCGTCGCAGCCGTTGTGCGCGGCCCACTCCGGCATGATCTCGTCGTCGATGTCGCGGAACGTGACGTTAACACCAATGTCCTCCAGCCCGAGCGGGCCGCCATCGAATGGGATGATCGGGTCGGCGGTGCCGTGGAACGCGATGATCGGCAGCGGCCGGCTGGTAGGGCAGCCCACGGGCTCTACGAGAGGCTCCTCTAGAATGAATCCCAGTGGAGGAAAGTATGCTCCTGAGACGGGAGCGATGGCCGCGATACGATCGGAGAGGCTGCAGCCGGCCCGTACCGACATCTGCGCGCCGTTCGACATGCCGGTAGCGTAGATGCGCGCAGAGTCGATGCAGAGCTCGGCTTCCAGCTCGTCCAGCATATCGCTGGTAAATGCTACGTCGTCTGCCTCGCCCGTGTCGGGAGACGCGAGGAGAATGTTCCAGTGGTTGAGGGGGAGACTTTCGTTGGATAGTCCCTGGGGCATCACGACGATGAACCCCTCCGCGTCCGCCTTCGCAAGCAGGCCGCTGTAGGACGCCTGTTGCTCGGCGTTGCCGCCCAGCCCGTGGAAGTTGAGCACCAGCGGCACGGCCTCGGCGCCGGTGTAGGAGGGCGGAATGTGCAGCGCGTACTCCCGCGTCAGCCCGCCGGAGTCAAGCGTCACCGGGAAGTCGCCCACCTCGTGCGTGCGGGCCGGGTCGCAGGTGTCGCCGCCCGCCGAGGCTGGGCCCTGCCCAGCCCAGACGACCGCCGCTGCTAGGGCGGCCAGCAGGGCGATAGCCGCCAGCGCCCACTTGGAGCGCGCAGGGTTGTGTTCGGTCATGGCAGACCTCCAAGAACGCCCCTAGTATAGCAGCGACGAGCGACGAACGATGCGCTACCATAGCCTCGTGATCGTCGATGTCCACGCCCACGTCTTCCCGCCGGAGGTGCGGGACAATCGCGAGGAGTACCTCCAGCGCGACGCCGGCTTCCGCGAGCTGTACGCCGATGCCAAGGCGCGCATTGCCACGGCGGACGAGCTGCTCGCGTCGATGGAGGCGGCGGGCGTCGACCGCAGCGTCGCCTGCGGCTTCGGCTGGAGCGACGCGGAGCTCTGCCGCCGCCACAGCGACTACCTGATGGAGACGGCGGCCAAATCGGGCGGCCGGCTGATCCCCTTCTGTACCGTCCAGCCCTCCGACGACGGCACCCGCGACGAACTGAAGCGCTGCGCCGCCCGAGGCGCTCGCGGCCTGGGCGAGCTGCGACCCCAACAGCAGGGCTACGGCCTGATCGATAGCGAGGAGGCCGATCTGCTCGCCTGGGCGTCCGACGCCTACGATCTGCCGCTCCTCTTCCACGCCAGCGAGCCGGTGGGCCACGTCTACCCCGGCAAGGCGGGCCTGCCGCTGGAACAGCTCGGGCGCTTCATCGCCGACTTTCCGGGCGTGACGGTGATCGCTGCCCACTGGGGCGGCGGGCTCCCGTTCTACGCGCTGATGCCGGAGGTGCGCGAGGGGATTTCGCGCACCTACTTCGACACGGCGGCGACGGGCTTCCTCTATTCGCCCGATGTCTATGCCCGCGTCATCGAGCTGGTGGGGGCGGAGCAGATTCTCTTCGGGAGCGACTTCCCGCTCATCTCGCAGGAGCGCGCCCTGCAGGAGTTCGCCGAGGCTACCGTCGCGCTCGATGACGAGGCGCGACGGCTCATCTTGGGCGAGAACGCCCGCCGCCTGCTGCGCCTGCCCGATGGCTGATCGGCGCGCTGCG
Organism: Chloroflexota bacterium; assembly: GCA_022570885.1. GTDB lineage: Bacteria > Chloroflexota > Dehalococcoidia > DSTF01 > RBG-16-68-14 > JACZTE01. Next base: position 7,112 of record JACZYW010000022.1, read on the forward strand.
TCTGCCGAAGGCGACCGGTCGAAGCGGCTGCGCCTCTTTGTCGCCTGCGAGCTGCCCGATGATGTGAGGCGCGCCCTGGGTGGTCTCCAAGATGACTTGCGACGGCTGAGCCCCGTCCGGTTGCGTTGGGTGCGGCCGGAGAGCGTCCACGTCACGCTCAAGTTCCTGGGCGAGGTCGAGGAGACGCGCGTGGACGCGATTACGTCCGCCTTGGCGACGGCGGTCGAGCCCTTCGAGCTGCGGCTGCGGCTGGCGAAGCTGGGCGGCTTCGGCGGCGCTCGCCTGCGCGTGGTCTGGGTGGGTCTGGACGGCGATGTCGCGCCGCTCGCCTCGCTGGCCGGGCGGGTAGAGGGCGCGCTGACGCCGCTGGGCTTTCCCCCGGAGCGGCGGCCCTTCGCTGCCCACCTCACGCTGGCACGCGTGCCGGACCAGGCCTCGCCCGAGGAGCGGCGGGAGCTGGCGAGCCTCATCGAACGTCACAGATTCGAGCCTCTGCCGTCGATGATCCTAACGGAAGTACATCTGGTGCGGAGCGTCCTGCGGCCCGGCGGCAGCGTGTACTCGCGGATCGCATCCTACCCGCAACCAGGGTAGGACGATACGCTTGACGAATTTCCCCGCTCGGCGTACAATAGCGGGGCAAAGGGGAATCCACTCGATGTCCCACCTGTACTTCGATTGCGTGATGTATGACACCCCGACATGTCGGGGTGTCGTTTTGTGTTCGGCTAGTGGTGAAAGGGGTGTATAGATGAACTCCGGCCTCATTGGCAAAATCGAGAAGGCAAAGCGCTATGCTCAGGAGAGAACGCGCATCCACGTCCGCGGCCTGCAGGTCGACTTTGATGGTGAGAACGACCGGCACGAAGTAACGCTGGACGAGGATACGTGGCGTTGTAACTGCGACTTCTTTATTGGATGGGGCGCTTGCGCCCATACCATGGCCCTGGAACGCATCATGGAGGGGATACTCCCCCGCAGCGCCCTCTTCCAGGAATCGGCGGCCGGTACAACCTAAGCCTTTTGGGTTCTAGGCTCGGCGGGGAATCTGTCGGCGAGGCTTGAACGCTGCGCCTGCGAGGTTTCTCGGTACCCTGTTTCTCCGTACGCTAGGCCTGCATGCCGGCCTGGAGCAGGATGCCGTTGTGGATGAGGAAGCTGCGGACGGTATTCCCCCACTTGGCCCGCTTGATGCGTGATCCTTCGACCTGCGATTGGAACTGGACGATCAGGTCGGCGTAGCGACGGCGGCCCTTCACGCGGATGCGCTTCTCGCCGTCCCGCATCAGCACGCACTCTTCGATTATCGTGTCCGGGTCTTTCTCGGCGAAGCGACAGAACGCCTCGAGGATATCGAGGCGTTCCGGGTCGTCGCGTTCCGGGTCGCCGCCCCAGTGCTGGCGCAGCCCGTCCAGCCACGTTTGCACGGTGGCGTAGTCGGTCAGGGGTAGGAGGTTGGCCACGGGTGTGCTAGAGGGGCAGGCCCAGCCGCTCTGCCAGGCGCTTGATCTCCTCTATTCGCGCCGGGTTGTTGGGCGTGGCCGGCGTCTGGATCATCTTCGCCTGCTTCAGCGTCTCCACCACCGCCTCGTCTCGCTCGAACGGTTTGCCGTGCTCGCCCTCGAAGTACTGCTCGTCCCAGGGCGGCCGCGGCCGCTGGCCGCCCGCCTGCCACGACTCCGCCGGATAGCCGACCAGCAGCACATAGAGTGGGATCCATTCGTCCGGGACGTGGAACAGCTCTTTCGCGATGCCGACGTTGAAGGAGCTGAGGCAGGCGCCCAGACCTTCGTCGAAGGCGGTGAGCAGCGCCTGGCAGATGGCGACGCCGACGTCCGTGGAGGCGGCGACGGCGTAGGCGGGGCTCTCGGTCATCGGCTTTAGGATCTGCGGGTAGACGAACTCGTCGACGAACTTGTGACTCCAGCCGTGCGTAGGCGCGAGCGCGCCCACATCGACCAGCTCCTTCAGGCGAGAGCCCTTCATCCGGTTGACGACGCTCAGGTCGGCGTACCAGTAGATGTGGACGGGCGCCAGCTCGATGTTGAGGGCGGCCACCGGCGTCTTCATCTGCTCTAGCTGTTCGTCCGACAGCTTGTCCCGCTCGATGACGATCGCCTTCGCCCAGTGGGCGTTGACGGCGCAGGACGCGAGCCGCGCCGCCTCCAGGATCGTCTGGATCTTCTCGCGCTCCACCGGCTTCTCCGGCTCGAAGAAGCGGATAGATCGCCTCCGCCCGATGACTTCCTTAAACTCCATGCTCATCTCTCCCGCTAAAACGGTTTGAAAGGCGTCGGGCCGGACAGTGTGCATTGGTAGGTGTCCGGCCCGACGGCTATTGCCGTGCGTTTGTTGCTACTTCGTCACTTCGATCAGTAGCCAGTTCTTTCGCATGGTCTCTCTTCTCTTCTGCGAGCGCTTACGCCTACGGAACTACGATTTCTCCGCAGCTAATGATGGTGCCCGGGCTGCCATCCGCTTCGTGTACGGCCAGAGAGTGGCCGGTCTCATAGTGGCTCAGGGGGTTCTCAGTGTTGTTGTCGATCTGACTGCCCTCGCCTGCTTCGTCGCCCACGATACCGGTCAGTGAGATGTCGATGCCACCTATGTCGTCGCATGTGCCGTCGTGGATATGGCTGGCGTGTACGCCATCCTGCAGGCCGGCCATCGACAGCGTCACCTGGATGCCCTCGCCGCTTACAGTGAGTTCAGCGGTTCCGCTGGCGCCGGAGCCATCCATCTCGGTGAGCGTCACGGAGAGCCTGAGCAATAAGTCCCCGTTTCCATTACCGTTCCCGTCGCCGATGTCGCCGATGTCGTCGCCGTTACCGTCGCCGTTGCCGTTGTCATCGTCGTCGCTGCAAGCGATCGCGCCAATGGCGAGCACCGCTACCAGCAGACCTACCCCGATCAGTAGCCAGTTCTTTCGCATGGTCTCCCTTCCCTTTGAACAGCAGCACCTGTCCATAGTGCTTACGTTTAGAATTCTCGCCTCTGGCGTTCTCTGGGTCAAGCTGGTGGCCTAGCCTTACGCCGTGATCTCCTCGCCGCCGTCCACGCCGATGACGTTGCCTGTCATCCAGGCGAGCCGCTCGTCGGCGAGGGCGGCGATGGCGCGCGCCACGTCCTGTGGTGTCGTCGTGCGGCCGGAGGGGTTGCGGGCCCGCGCCTGCTCCAGGTAGGCGGGCCCCTCCGGGATGCGGCGCAGCGCGGGCGTATCGGTGATGCCGGCGCGGATGGCGTTGGCGGCGATGCCGAGCGGCGCCAGCTCGTACGCGAGCTGGCGGATGTGCGACTCCAGCGCCGCCTTGGCCGCGGAGACCGCGCCGTAGGAGCGGATCACCCGCGTGGCGCCGGAGCTGGTCATGGCGAAGATGCGGCTGCCCTTGCGAAGCAGCTTGCGCGCCATCAGCTCCTGCACCCAATAGACCAGGCTGTGCGCCATCACGTCGACGGTCATGTCTACTTGCTTCTTGCTGACGGCGCCCTTGGGCGACTCATCGATGAAGGGGAGCAGCGTGCCGAAGGCGAGCGAGTGGAGGACGATACGCACGTAGGACTCGCCGTCGTCCTTGCGCAGCCGCTCATCCAGGCTCTCGACGACGGCCGCTCGCTTCGCCGCGTCGGCGGCGTTGATGTTGAAGAAGAGCGCCTCGCGGCCCAGCGAGCGGATCTCCTCCTGGATGCGCTCCACGTTGGGGAGGGTCGCCCGCAGGTCCAGGTGCACGCCGGCGATGTTGTAGCCGCTACGCGCCAGCTCCAGCGAGACCGCCTCGCCGAAGCCGCTCGATGCGCCCAGAATGAGCGCCCAATCGTTTGCCATACTACCGATCTCCTTTCCGGTTATGAACTTAGAACCCAGAACTTAGAACCAAGAGCCGCGAACCTGGTGTTCGATCTGCTAGGTTCTGGGTTCGAGTTCTAGGTTCTGGGCTCTCCATGCTTTCAGTCCTCCCGCAGCACGCCTTCGGTCGTCAGGAGCCGCTCGCGGAAGGCTCGCACCGTCTTCTCGTCGCCGTCCAGCGCGGCGCGCACGGCGTGGAAGAGCTGTTCCGTGGTGGCGATGCAGTAGCGCATGCTCTCCGCCGCCACGCGCAGCGTATCCTGATACTGCTCGCCTCGCTGTGCGGGAGGTTGCGTGCGGTGGCCGTTGATGATGAGCAGGCCGCGCTTGGCCCGGCCCTTCGCGATCGCCTCCTCCAGCCGGCGACGTAGCCGGTGGTGGCCGTCCATGCCGGCCGCTTCGTCGCTCGCCTCCACCTCGAGGAGGGCGATCTGGGGCTTGTGATCGCCGGCGTCGAGATGGAGCTCTGCGGGCGTGTCGATCTCCTGCGCGATGATCTGGAAGCCCAGCAGCGCGAGGGCATCGCGCACGGGCTGCTCCAGTCCGTACTTGCCCTGCTGCCAGAGGAGACGCCGGTAGCGCTCCAGCTCCTCCAGGGTGTCCTCGCCCGCCGCCAGCGTCTCCTGCGCCCCCTCGAGCTGGCGCTTCGCCTCGTCGCGAGCGGCCCGCCGCTCGCTCAGGCCGGGCAGATCGTATTCGCGCAGCCAGGCCGGCGGGCGTGAGGTGGCGGCGCTTCGCAGCGCCTGGCGGATGCCCTCCTGGAGCGCGTTCGAGAAGGCGTAGCGCGGGTCGCCGGTGGGGTGGCGCATCGGCGGTGGCAGGAAGACCGCTCGCCCCTGCGCCAGCCGGAGCTCCACGGCGATGGCGGCGTCGCCGGCGCTGCGGGCGAAGACCCGCGTCGCTTCCGAGAAGCCGGGTGCGTCGTCGGCGAAGTAGGCGTGGTAGGCCAGCTTCGTCCGGTACTGGTGGACGAATGGCCCGAAGGGGTGATCGTGCTCGGTCGTGATCAGCTCGGAGCCGTTGCCCCGGCGCAGGAAGGGCTCGCGATACTGGAGGCCGGGCGGCGCCGGCAGCCAGAAGTAGCGGTCGCAGCCGGTGAAGCCGGCCACCCGCTGGTGCACCACGTTCGGGTAGGCGAGACAGACGACGAGGCCGCCGCGGGCGAGCAGGCGCGCCGTCTCGTCTCGGCGGTCGCGCAGCAGGTCGGCCAGGCCGACGCAGTCCGGCGCTGTCGGGGCGTTCACCACGCGCTCTCGCGATCGGGTGGTGTGCTCTCCGCTCCCGTCCACCACCTCTTCGATGAGCTGGGAGAGCGCCTGCGGGTTCACCACCAGGGCGTCGTAGTCGAAGAAGGTGGGGGCGTTGGCGAAGGTGTGGTTGTCCACCTGGGGGCCGGGCAGCGGGAAGCCGAGGGAGAGGATACGCATCGTTCGCCTCAGCCGGCCAGTTCCAGCGCGCGCAGGTGGCGGCGCAGCTCCGGCCCAATCTCCGGCCGCTCTAGCGCCACCCCGAGCGATGCCATGAGCAGCCCCAGCGGCCGGCCGGTGTCGTATCGTTGCCCAGTCATGCGGCAGGCGAACATCGGCTGGTCGCGCATGAGCAGCGCCATCGCGTCCGTGATCTGGATCTCGCCGCCCTTGCCGGGGGGCGTCTTCGTCAGCACGTCGAAGATCTCCGGTGTGAAGACGTACCGGCCGACGATACCTAGGTTCGACGGCGCTTCGTCCAGCTTCGGCTTCTCTACCAGCGCCCGCACCCGGTAGACGGCCTCGGCCACCGGCTCGCCGTCGACGATGCCGTAGCTCTCGATCTGCTCCGGCGGCACCTCCTCGACGGCCACGACCGAGCCGCCGTGGGCCTCGAACACGTCGACAAGCTGTCGCGCGCCGGGCGCTTCGGAGACGATGACATCGTCCGGGAAGAGGAGGGCGAACGGCTCATCGCCCACGGCCTCGCGCGCGGTGAGGACGGCGTCGCCGATGCCCCGCTGCTCGCGCTGCTCCACGTAGACGATGTCGGCCAGCTCGGCGATCCGGCGCACCTCATCGAGCCGGGCGGTGTCGCCCTTCTCCTGCAGCGCCTGTTCTAGCTGTGGGGAGCGGTCGAAATGTTCCTTCACGGCTCGCTTGCCGGCGCCGGTGACGATGATGATCTGCTCCAGTCCGGAGGCGACGGCCTCCTCTACCGTGTACTGGATGATGGGCGTATCGAAGAGCGGGAGCAGCTCCTTGGGCTGCGCCTTGGTCGCGGGAAGGAGCCGGGTGCCCAAGCCGGCGGCCAGGATCACCGCCTTGCGTACGCTCATCGCGCTGGCGCTCCGCTGTTCCGTCTCATCGCGTGCCTATTCTATCTGAGGCGGGGGGTGGCAGCAACGAGCGGCGCGCGCGGCGTACGCCGCGGACCTGCGATGCTAGGGCGCTTCGGGAGGGAGCAGCTCCGCCAGCGGCAGCAGCCGGACTTCCGAGGCCAAGCCGTCGGAGATGTAGACCTGCCCCTGGCCATCGACGATGATTCCGATAGGCCGCGAGTCCCGCACGGTCAGCCGCCAGGCGGCCAGCTCCTCTCCGGACGCGTCGAACACGACGATGCGCGAGCTGGCCGGGTCGGTCGCCAGCACCACGCCGTCCTCCAGCGCGACGATGTAGGCGCGGTCCGTGACGCCCTGGCTGCCCCAAGTTTCGACCTCGATCTCATCGAGGAAGCCGAATTGCGCGTCGAAGTGCTGGATGCGCCGGTTCCAGAAGTCGGCGACGTAGATATCGCCGTTGGGCGCGATGCTGATGCTGGACGGCTCGTTGAAGTCGCCGGGGCCGCCCCCGGGCTGGCCGTAGACTTCGAGCTCTTCTCCCGTGGGCGAGAACTTCACGATGCGCTTGTTGCCCGTGTCTACCACGAGCACGTTGCCGTCGCTATCGATGGCGATGTCGCGCGGGCCGAAGAGCCCGCTGCCGCTGAACTCCAGGAGGAACTCGCCCTCCGGGCTGAACTTCTGGATGCGATGGTTCCAGGTATCGGCGATGTAGATGTTGCCCTGCGCGTCGATGTCGATGCCCCACGGGCCGTCCGCGGCGAACTGCGAGTCTTGCTCCTTTGGGTTGGCGAATTGGCCCGGGCCGTTGCCGGACTCGCCAAACGTGTCGACGAGCGTCCCGTCCGGCGCGAATATCTGCACCCGCTGGTTCAGCGTATCGACGACGTAGAGGTTGCCCTGGGCGTCCAGCGCCATGTCGGCGGGCTGGGAGAACTGCCCTGGCTCGGGCCCGGGAGCGCCGATGACGGTCTGGCTCTCCGCGGGAAGGAGATCGGCAGGCCCGGCGACCGGAACGTCGACGTCGAAGTCGCCTGGGAAGTAGGCGACTCTGTCCGTCGATGTCAGCACGCCCGGCACCGTTCGGTCGATGAAGTAGCCGCGCCAGGTGGAGAAGAAGCTGCCCTGGAAGAAATCGCTGAGGAAATCATCCGGCGCCAGGCCTTTGTAGCGCTCCGGGAACCACCACATGTGGGTGTATGGAATACCCGGCTGGAACTGATCCAGATAGGGCTCGATCTTCGACTGGTTGGCGGTGGTGATGAGGACAACGCTTCCCGGCTCCGGCACAAAGCCATCCGCCAGGTTGGTGTACTGGACGTTGTCGTACTCGCGCAGGTACCAGGGCCACGGCCAGATGTTCGCGCTGTTGTCGATGATGATCTTCAGGTCGGGGCCTTGGCCGGAGAGGAGGGCCAGCCGCTCGATCTCGTCGCTGATGGTGCCGAGTTGGGGCCCGCCCTGAGCGTAGATGAGGAGCTCCGGCGGCGTGCCGCCTGGGTCGCCCTGGTCGAAGGAGGCGATCGTGCTGGCGCGCACGGTGAAGACGAGGAACGCGGCGAAGAGCCCGACAGCGGCCACCTGGCCCGCCGTTCGCCAGGAGACGTTGGCGCCGGCCCAGACGACGGCGCCCAGCGCGGCGAGCGAGAGCAGCCAGGCGAGAATGGAGATGGCCGAAGCCGGCCCGGCCGCCTGGAAGATGACCGCCGCTGCGCCTGCGAGCGCGGCGCCAATGGCCAGTGGCGCCAGCCGCTCCAGGGCGAGGCCGCTCGCCTCCTGTGGCTCCTCGCGCTGATCGATGGGCTGCTGCTCTTCCTCCGCCACGGTGGGCGTAGCGGCTGCGCCGACCGTCGAGAGCACGTCGTCCAGCACCTTAGCCGCGAGCAAGATGATCGGTAGCGCCAGGTGCACGGTGAGCCAGGGCATCTTCTCGCCCGCGATGGTGAGGCCGAGGAGGATGGTCAGCGACCAGAAGAGCAGGAACTTGGTAAAGCTCTCCATCTTGAGGACCAGTATTGCGCCGATCGCGACTAGGAAGGCGGCCTCGATGTGGTACTGACCGATGAGCCAGGTGTCGCCCGGCGTCAGGCTGAAGACTATCACCATGAGCAGGGCCGAGCCGGCCAGGAGCTGCTGCTCCAGCTTCCCGCGGAAGGCGTAGAAGAGAGCGCCGCCCAGGGCAAAGACCAGCGGCAGGAACTCGTAGATAGGCAAGAGAATGAAGTAGTAGTAGTCGGGCTGGTCACCCCGCCGCACCAACTGCTGGCTTAGCCAGTAGTCCATCGAACCCCAGATGCCCGTCCAGAAGCCGCCCATGTTGGTGAAGAAGCCGGTGAAGAGCAGTACGTACACAGCGTAGAAGAGACCCGCGGCAATGAGCCACACGCGCCAGTTCCAGAGCAGTCCGAAGTAGGCGCCGCCGATGATGAGCACCAGCACCGTGATCCGCATCAGGTTCCCTTCCGCCATGTAGCCCTGATCTTCGACGAAGGGGAGCTGCTGGATGCCTGCCGCGAACTGGGCCGCCACCAGCGTGCCAAAGATGATGAGCACGTGCCCTGCCGCTGGCAGCTCAGAGAGCGTCCAGCGCCGGCGAGAGCCCTCCAGCAACGGCCAGAGCGCGACGATGGCCCACGCGAAGGGCAGGATGACGGCGTATGCCACGAGCGTCTCCCGGGCGCTCATCTTCCGCGAGGCGCGGAGCTGGTCCACCAAGTCGTTCGCCACCAGGATGTTCAGGTAGACGAGCAGGATGGCGACGGTGATGAACGTGACCTCTTTCGCGGCGAAGCTGAGCGCCAGCAGCGGCGCGATCGCGATCAGCCAGCCGTTGCGCCGCTCCGAGAGGTAGCGCCAGATCGCTATCACCAGCGCCAGGGTGAAGAAGGCGATGTAGATGTCGTTGCGGGCGAAGCGGCTGAAATAGAGCAGCGTGGGCGAGATGACGAGGAGCCCCGCCGCGATGAACGCGCCCGTCGTGCCTAGCTGTCGCCGCAGCAGGAACGGCAGCCCCACCAGCGCGACGCCGAAGAGCGCAGGAAACAGCCGCGATGTGTAATCGCTGGCGCCGAAGACGAGGAAGGACGCCGCCGTGCCGAAGTACTGGAACGGGCCGTGATAGACCGGGTCGTGCGTGTACTGGGTGCCCTGGGTGATGTCGTAGGCGAACTTGACGTGGATGCTCTCGTCGTGGTGGATGGAGCGCAGGTCCAGGTCCCACAGCCGGAGCCCCGCCGCGAGCGCCATCAGCGCCAAGATCAGCCCTAGCTGCCAGTAGCGGCTCGTCAGCAGCGTCAGCTCGTGGCGCTCGAGCCGCCGGTCGGCCCAGTAGCTGCGCAGCCGTTCGCCCGTCGTCATCGGCTACTCACGCGTCACTTCGCTCAAGATGCTCACTTTTACTCGATAGATCGTGACCTCTCCCTGCTGGAAGACGGGCTCGAAGAGATCTGCCATCCGGTCCAGCGTCAGATTCGGGTACTGGTCGCGCTCCATGGCGCCGGAGTAGACGTAGAGGATGTCATATTTCTCGATGATCGATCGTACCTCGTTTGAGTCGATGCTGGTATAGAGCCGGTCCAAGTCCTCCGCTCGTCCGGCCTGGGGCTCGCTCGTGCCGCGCCACTGGAGCTCGTGCCCCGGCCATTGGAGCAGCGTCGGCAGGCCGGTGGAGGCGGAGACGCGTCCGCCGGCCGAGTAGTCGCCGCCCAGCGCTTCGGCGATCACCGGCTGGCCGGGCCGGTCGGCCAGCCACTCGATCGCGGCGCGCTCGTCGGCCCCCAGGTAGGCCAGGCCGTCCAGCGTTCGACGCACCGCGAAGCCCTCCGTCCGATTATACGTAGCGGTGAGAGGATAGACGAAGGCGGCCAGCAGAACAACCGCGGCGCTTCCGGCCCAGACGGCGCGCCAGGCGATCTGGGGCGGCCGCCAGCCGCGCGCCAGCTCGTAGAGCGCGAAACCTCCCGCGATGCTGAGCAATAGCCACGCCTGGTAGTAGAGCTTGAAGATCGTGTTCATCCGGCTGCTGAAGCCGTCCTGGATGTAGATGAACTCCGATCCCAAGATCAGCAGCGCGGCCGTCGCGGCGAGGGCGAGCGCGAAGACGTGGCCCAGGCGCTCGTCGTCCGATCGCTTCGACGACTCGACCTCCCGCGCCAGCGCCAGCAGCAGCAGCGACAGCGCGCTGGCCAGCACGAGCACGGTCAGCCAGTTCCACCCTCGCTCGCTGATGCGCGCGCCGAGGCCGGCAGCCGCCTCGTTCGGCTGGATGATAGCCGGCAGCCAGCCGAATGCACTCGCCAGCGGATCCCAGAGGATCCACAGCGTCACCAGAGCTACGGCCGGCGCTATCGACCAGCGGAGCGCGGCCGGCGTGACGGGCCGTTCGCTGCGGGCCAGCCGCCAGTAGGCGTAGGGGAGCACCAGCACGGCGAACGGGCCCCAGATGAGGAAGGTGTGGAAGAGCCCGCTGCCCGCGCCGGCCTCCGCCGTGAAGCCCGACGCCTGGCTGGTGAAGCCGCCGAAGAAGAAGGGGCTGTAGGCGAGGGCGGCGACGATGAAGAGCGGCACGACGAAGCCCAAGGTGTCCAGCGCCAGTCCCCACGACCAGCGGTCGGCGTGCAGGCGGTTGCGCAGCAGGGCGATGAGCACGACGACGAAGGCCATCGTCGGCATGTCCCAGGTGTTGAGGAAGGCGAGCGCGCCCAGGATCAGGCCGAGCGCCACCAGCGCCAGCGGACGCTCCAGCCAGAAGACGAGGTCGAGCGGCCCCTCCGAGCGCAGCAGGGAGAGCGCCGCCCCGACCGCGAGCAATACGAACGGAATTGACATAACGTGTGGATGGAGATCGCCGAGCAGGAAGCTGAAGAACGGGAACTCGTGAATGCCGACGCCGCCGTCGAGGATGCGTGTCGCCTTCCACCAGAACCAGAACTGGTCCGGGAACCAGCGCGTGCTGTCGTAGGCGCTGAGGTTGTTGACGCCGATCCAGCTCCAGAGACCGTCGCCGCCGAAGTCGCGGGCGGCGAACCACTCCAGGGCGCCCTCCAGGTTGCCCATGACGGCCAGCAGCAATCCGGCCACCACCCCGAAGGCCATCGGCCGCCAGAGCGGGAACGTGGAGAAGCCGCCGGGAGTCGTGGTCGAGGTGGCCTGGCGCTTCTCGCGCGGGGCGGCGAGGTTGTAGACCAGCCCGAAGGCGCCGGTGACGCCGAGGGCGACGATCATCGCCAGCCCCAGGTTGTAGCCGATCGCCGTCTCCAGGCCGCTGAGGCGCGTCATGATCGAGACGAGAAGATAGCCGAAGTAGTAGTAGCTGACGCTCTCGCCGGCCAGCCAGGGGTCGGCGGGCGGGAACCCTTCGCCGCGGGTAACGGCGTTCAGGAGCATGAAGTCCATCGGCTTCTCCGTGCCGGTGATCTCGGGCACGTAGGAGCGCAGATAGGCCGCCGTGATCAAGGCGAGGAAGAAGATCACCTCCGTCGCCACGATCAGCCACCAGTGCTCGCGGACGAAGGCGACGAGCTCGTCCCGGCGACGCCAGAGCAGGTAGGCCGAGCCTACGGCGAGGAGCAGCAGCACGAACCTGATAGCGCCTGTCGAGTTCGACAGGATGCCGATGACGTTGAGGATCCAGAAGAGGTAGCCCACCAGCAGCAGGGCGAAGGGCTTGGAGAGGGCGTAGCCGCGGTCGGGCAGGCTGCGGAACAGGATGAGGCACATCGGCAGGGCCACCAGCCCTACCACCTGCGCCATCGCCCACCAACGGAGCGTTTCCGACATACGTTGTTCTACAGGGTAACGTTTTGCGCGCCCCTGTCAAATCCTTAGCGCTGCAAGGGGGAGGCTGTTCCTTAGCGGAAGAGGGCCTCGACGAAGGCTTCGGCGGAAAACGGCGCGAGGTCCTCGGGCTGTTCGCCCGTGCCGACGAAGCGCATGGGGATGCCGAGCTGGTCGCTGATGGCGAAGACGATGCCGCCCTTCGAGGTGCCGTCCAGCTTGGTGAGACAGGCCGCGGTGACCTCGACGGCCTCCGTGAACGCCTCGGTCTGGAGGAGGGCGTTCTGGCCGATGGTGGCGTCCAGCACCAGCAGCACCTCGTGCGGCGCTGAAGGCTCCTTGCGCTCGATCACCCGCCGGATCTTGCGCAGCTCCTCCATCAGGTTGAGCTTCGTGTGTAGGCGGCCGGCGGTGTCGATGATGATAGCATCGGCATGGCGGCTCTCGGCCGCGACGAGGGCGTCGAAGACGACGGCGCCCGGATCGGCGCCTTGCCTGTGCGCGACCACGTCGGCGCCGACGCGCTCGCCCCATTGCTGGAGCTGCTCGATGGCGGCGGCGCGAAAGGTATCGGCGGCGGCGATGACGACGCGCCCGCCGCTGGCACGGTAGGCGTGGGCCAGCTTGGCGATGGTGGTGGTCTTGCCGGTGCCGTTCACGCCCAGCACCAGGATGACGGCTGGCTTGGGCGGGCTGTCCCCGCCGCCGGCGCGCCAGAGCTGGCCTGTGCCCTGGGGCGCGTTCAAGATGGCGACCAGCGTCTCCTTGAGCACGGCCCGCACGCCGTCGGCCTCCTTGATCCGCTCCGCTTCGACGCGCTCGCGCACGCTGTCGAGCACCTTCTGCGTGGTGGCGACGCCGACATCCGCGCCGATGAGGAGCTCCTCCAGCTCCTCCCAGAGCTGGTCGTCGACGCTGCCGCGGTCGAAGAGGCTGGTGATCTGGCCGAACCAGCTTTTGCGGGTGCGTTTGAGCGCCTCGTCGGTGCGCTCTTGCAGCTCCTCGACGAGCTGCTCCTCAGCGACGGTGTCGACCGCCTCATCGGTGGCCTCGTCGACGGTGGCTTGCCTGCGAAAGAAGCGGAGCAGGGCGGCACCTCCTGGCGTGCGTGACTACGGCTCGCGTGGCTACGGCTCGATAGTAGCGCGGGCGTAGCGCGGGGGCAACGGAAACAGTATCGCGCGAGAGGGAAGATTTCCTAGTAGAGAGTGCCGAAAAAGCCGACGAGCAGGCTCAGGCGGACAGGATGTCCTCCAAGAGCTTTGAGTACCAGGCGATGCCGAGGCC
>JACZYW010000023.1 GCA_022570885.1 Chloroflexota bacterium
TCCATCGCGGCTCGAGTCTCCTGCGGCGTCAAGTCGTACGCCCGCATCCGGTCGCCGCGGCCTGCATAGGCGAGGTGGTAGATGCAACAGCGCGGGATATCCTCGGTCTCCAGGAGGTCGAAGATGGCCGGCAGCTGGTCGACATTCTTGCGGTGGACGGTGAAGCGCAGGCCAACGCGCACCCCTTCGTCGCGGCAGCGGCGCAGTCCGGCGAGCGCTTCCTGATAGGCGCCTTTCCTGCCGCGGATCTTGTCGTGCACCGGCCCGATCCCATCCAGGCTGATCCCCACGTAGGAAAAGCCGGCCTCCTTGATCTGACGGGCCACCTGGGAGCTGATGAGGGTACCGTTGGTGGACAGGACGCAGCGCAGGCCCAGGCCTTTGGCGTGGGCGGCCAGCTCGAAGACGTCCGGCCGGAGCAGCGGCTCGCCGCCGGAGAAGATGACGGTGGGAATACCGAACGCCGACAGGTCGTCCAACAGGCGACGGCCCTCGTCCGTGGTCAGCTCGCCTGGGTAGTCACGGTCGTGGGAGTCGGAGTAGCAGTGCATGCAGGACAGGTTGCAACGCCGGGAGGCGTTCCATACCACGACCGGCTTCTTGTCTTTCGAGTAGTGAAGCAGGTGAGGCGGCCCGCTGTCGGTTCGCCGGCCGTAGCGCAACGCGTCGCTCGGCGTGACGGTGCCGTTCAGCAGACGGCTAACGGCGAGCAACGCGCACCTCCCCGTTGTAGCCGCGTAACAGTTCTCTCATAGCATCCCTCCCGATCGCTTTCCTCGTCGTCGTGTTCTCGTGTATGCCAGGAAGGCCGCGCCCAGCAGCAGCGCCGCTCCGCCTATCGAGGCCAGCAGCCCCACGACGCGCATCTCCGCGTCCGTCTGGTCGGGGCGGCCGGTGCTCGGCGCGCCGACGGCGCCCTCCGGCGCCTCCTCGGGGATGGCCGGGCCGGCGCAGGGCACTCCCGCGCCGCACGTCACCCGTCGCACCCGATGATCGAATGAATCGGCGATGTAGAGATGGCCGTCGGGGCTCAGCGCGATGCCGTAGGGGAAATAGAGGCCGGCCTCGCTCGCCGGGCCGCCGTCCGCTAGGTAGGACGGCACCGGCACGGGCAGGTTGTGTATGGAGCAGAGGAAGCCGTTCGTAGGATCGAAGCCGCCGATATCGATGGGGCGGGAGATGCCAACGCCGGCCACCGTGCTGATGATGCCCTGCGAGTCCACCTTGCGGACGGTGAACGTGCGCAGGTCCGCGACGTAGAGGTTGCCCTCCTGATCGAGCGTCAGGTCGTAGGGACGCAGGAGCTGCGCCTGGGTGGCCGGGCCGCCGTCGCCCGCGTAGCCGCATTCGTCCCCGCCGGCTACGGTGGTGATGCGCCCTTCGACGCCGACGCGCCGCACGCGACAGTTCCCCGAATCGCCCAGGTAGAGCGCGCCGTCCGGCCCGACGGCCACGCCCCAGGGCTCTACCCCGGCTTCCTCGGCTGCGATGCCCTCGCCGTTGTAACGGCAGGAGCCGTCGCCGACGACGGTATCGATGACGCCGGAGGCCAGATCGACTCTTCGCACCCGGCAGTTGAACGGCTCAGCTATCAGGAGGCCGCCGCTTCCGTCCAGCGCTACGTCCGCGACGAACCAGAGGCTGGCCTGCCGCGCCGGGCCGCCATCGCCGGAGAAGCCGCAGACGCCCGTGCCGGCTATGGTGTCGATGACACCGTCGGGGTCGACCTGCCGCACCCGGCAGTTATACCCCTCGGCGATGAAGAGCGTGCCGTCATCGGCCACGGCCAGGCCTCCCAACAGGTCGCTGAGCCGCGCTTGGGTGGCTGGGCCGCCGTCGCCCGAATAGCCGCACACGCCGTTTCCGGCGTAGGTCGTGACGACGCCGCTGGCGTCCACCCGTCGCACGCGGCAGGTGTCCAGCTCGGAGAAGTACCACTCGCCCTGCTTGCCCATCGCCAGGCCTATCGGGTGCCAGCCGCCGCCGGCGATGGCGGAACCGCCGTCGCCGCCCGGCGCGCAGACGCCGCTGCCCGCCACCGTGGCGATGTTGCCCTCTCTATCGATGCGGCGCACCCGGCAGTTGCCCGTGTCAGCAACGTGGATGGCGCCGTCGGCCGCCACGGTCACATCGCTCGGCCAGTGCAGGGCTGCCTCTGCGGCAGGGCCGCCGTCGCCGGAGAAGCCGCAGACGCCGGTGCCGGCAACGGTGGCGATGCTGCCGCCGGGAATGAAGCGACGAAGGCGGCAGTTCTCCCGGTCGGCCACCAGTACGCCGCCATCGGAGTCGAAGGCTAGCGCCCAGGGATGGAGCCCGGCCTCCGTCGCGGGGCCGCCGTCGCCGGAGAAGTCGCAGCCGCCGGCGCCCGCGACGGTGTCGATTACACCGCTCGCGTCGACACGCCGCACCCGGCAGTTCGCGGCGTCGGCGATGTACAGCGCGCCGTCAGTACCCACGGCCACATCCCGGGGAAAGAAGAGGGTGGCTTGGGTGGCCGGGCCGCCGTCGCCGGAGAAGCCGCAGGCGCCGGTGCCGGCCACGGTCGTAATGGTGCCCCCTTCGTCCACCCTGCGGATGCGGCAATTGAACACGTCGGCCACGTAGAGGTTGCCTTGCTGGTCCCACGCCAGCCCCCAGGGATAGATGCCCGCGTCCACGGCCGGGCCACCGTCGCCAGCGGCGCGACACGAGCCGTCGCCGGCGACGGTGGAGACGGCGCCGCCCTCTTCGACGCGCCGCACGCGGCAGTTGATCGTGTCCGCCACATAGACGGCGCCGTCCGGGCCCACGGCCACACCTCGAGGATGGTTGGTATGTAACCAGGGCCCCAGATCGGCGTCGCCGCCCATGCTGAAGCCGCACGATTCGTGGCCAAAGATGCTAACGATGGTACCTGTGGGTTCTACCTGGCGTATCTGGCAGTTCTCGGTGTCCGAAATGTAGAGGCGTCCGCCATCGTCGAGCGCCACACCTTCAGGCAGGTAGAGGCTGGCGTCCGTCGCCAGGCCGCCGTTGCCGCCGCTCCCCGCCACGGTCGCGATCGTGTCCGGCGTCCCTAGCGCGACCGGATCGGCGAGGACAGGCGATGAGGTGGGTGCGGGAGGCGATGGCAGCGGCGGCTCGATAGCCGCGGGCGATGAGGTGGGTGCGGGAGGCGATGGCAGCGGCGGCTCGACAGCCGCGGGCGATGAGGTGGGTGCGGGAGGCGATGGCAGCGGCTCAGGCAGCGGCGTTCCCTCGGGCAGGACGACGACCACGCCCTGCATCCCGTCGATGACGTGCGGGCTGCAGAGGTAGCCATGGACGCCCGCTTCTTCGAAGGTCTGGGTGAACGTATCGCCTGGATCCATCCGGCCGGAATGGAACTCGCCCTCGTAGCTCTGGACGTCATGCCAGCCGCCGCCCGTTTCGTTCACCCAGACCACTGTGTCGCCCTCGTGGATGACGACGACGGGCGGATCGAAGAACTTATTGCGTTGCCTGACCACGACGAAGGTCTCGTCTTCCGCCGCCGCGGCCTCGATCGCGAGAGGGCAGGCTGCACGACATGCTCGCTGCGGCCGTCTTGCGCTCGAGCGGCCGAGGTCGATGAGAAAGCCACCGTACCTACGAGGATGCACACGGCGAAGAGAGCTACCCGTCCTACCCGGCGCATCTGTTCCCATAACGGCGGGGTGTGCTACTCCCCCGCCGGCTGCCAGGCAAGAGACAGGCCTGCGCTGCTCCCGGCCTAGACAGGTTGCGGGGCAGCGAAGACCGTCTCGATCTCGGAGGAGGCGTTGAAAAACTGCTGGAACGTCTGGCCATAGCGATAGAACGCGTCTTTCTTGCTCTGGTCATCCGACTTGGCGAAGCCCTCTGGGTCCAGGAAATCGATGGTGTTGAGCGTGTACTGGCGGTCAGGTGTACCACCGCGCTCCTTGATATTCTCCAGCATCCCTTGCCAGGTTTCGAAGGGCATCTCCAGGTAGAAGTCGGTCTCCGCCAGCTTCTCCGATGGTATCTCGCGGACGCCAATGCAGTCGAAGGCCTCGAACGTGATCTCGAAGGCTTTGTCCAGCACCTTCACGCCCATGACGGCATCACAGGTGCCGAGCTTGCGCAGCCGTCCGTCCTCGTTTGCGACTGTTATCACCGCTTCAAACCATTCGACAGAAGGAAACGTAGCCATGATTCGATTGCTCCTTTCTCTCTTACGCCCTAAGCGGGCTACTAGGCAGGCGTCGCCGCAGGCTCAAGATAGGCGGCGATTTCCGGCCACAGATGCTCACGATGGTCTGTTAGTCCTGCCGCTTCCACGCGGCTCAGATACGTTAGGACCTGCCGCCGGCGGAAGTCCTTCAGCTTCCGGAAGCCCTCACCGATCTGCTCCAGTCCGCCGCCCAGCAGGATGGCGAGCGCCTCCCGCATGGGAGCGTCCTTCTCGTGATCCTTCGCGAGGTACTCTTCTCCCTTCGCGAGGTACTTGCTGATCTCGCCCCGACGCTCAGGCTGGTGTTCGAGGATGTAGCGTGTGTGCTCAATGCCGTAGGCGAGGTGGCGGGCCTTATCCTGGGCCGCCAGCGAGAAGAGGCGCGACTCCGCTTCGTTCTGGGCCAGTCCGGCGCCCAGAAGGTAGAGCGACTGGATGAAGCTGTCGTTCACCAGGAAGACGATCGCCGCCATCTCCGCGTAGCACAGCGCGTCCCGGATGGGGATCAGCCTGTCGCCAGTCGCCTGCACGCCGAGGCCGCTCCCATTGGCCAGCGCCCGTTTGCGGAACGCCTCATAGTGGCGGCCGGCATCGAACAGAACCGTCGAGAGGAATAGCTTGACCTCGTGAAAGCCGTAGCTCACCTCTCGCGTCCACTTGCCCAGCGCCAGGATGGTCATGTAGTTGTACTCGCACAGCTCCGTGCAGAGCTGCCCCATGGCCCGCTCTCTGTCCTCCGCCGATGGCTTGATGCTCTCCCAGGGGATGTCGGTGGCCGGGCGCCAGCGCCGCTGGATCGCCTCCTCGTAGAGCGAGCCCAGGTTGTCCGCCCACACCTCCGCCTTCGAGTAGATCGTGTAGCCCATGCTCACGGCGCCGGGCCTGACGACAGAGCCCCGCGGACGCATCGTCTGGTCGGGCCACACGTCCGGTACGTCCGCATAGGAGCCGACGTTGATGGCGTCGATGGTCAGCCCCTTCTTGCCGACCTTGGCACGAATGCCGCGCTCCGTAGCGACCTTTGCCCAGGCCATGCTCACGGTCGGTCCCTCTCCTCTTCCGCTGAGCAACATCTCCCGTGCTTGGATCGGCGTCATGCCGGCGTCGAGGGCCTGGTGGAGGAGCTCCTCCTTCACGCCACCCTGGAGCGCCCGCACGATGGTCACCAGCGGCCAGTCCTTCGCCAGAGCCTTGCGTCTGAGGTCGTCGGGGATGCCGTCGGGGATGCCGTCTGCCGGGCCGGCCGTGGCTACGTCTTTCGCTGTCTGCTGAGTCATACGTCTCCTCCTGGTTTCCAGAGTCGCTCCGGAAGTTCTGCCGGGCGAGCGCTTAATTCTTCGGCGGGTCGAGGAGCAGGCCGAACGCAGGGTTCATGCGATACCGGCGTTCGCCCAATCCGGCCACCTCTAGCCTGTGCATATACTCGTTCGCCTGCTTCTTGGTGAGGGCCATCGCGAGCTCGGCGCCCTTGTCGATGTGCGCTTTGCCACCCCCCATCGTGATCATGAGCGCCTCTTGCAGCGCGGAGGTCCCGCCTCCGTCCGTGGGATGGCCGAAGAGCTGCTCGGCCCGGTCCAGGTAGTGGTGGATCTCTTCCCGGCGCTCCGGCGCGTGCTCCAGCACGTAGCGCAGGTGCATCACGCCGAAGCCGACGTGGCGCGACTCGTCCTGGGCGCAGAGCCGGAAGATCGTCTTCTCCGCCTCGTTTTGGGCGATGAATTCGCCGGTGCGGAACATCGTCTGCACGAAGCCCTCGGCCAAGACGTGCATCAGCGCCGACATCTCTGTGAAGTCCTTGGCGTCGAGGATGTTCCGCAGGCCGCGAGTTGCCCCCTGCGCCTCCAGCAGGCCGCAGCCGTTGACTAGCGCCCGCTTGCGGAAGACATCAAGGTGTCGTGCTTCGTCCATCACCTGCGAGACGAGGTAGAGCGCCACCTCGTAGTGGTCAGGGCTGATCTGCTTGAGCCACTGGCCGGGCGCGTCGCCGGCGATGAACTCCACCTCCGTCAGGAAGGTGCAGATCTGGCAGATCGCCTCCTCCACATCGTCGGGCAACGGTTGTACCGTCTCCCAGGGGATGTCGGTGGCGGAGCTCCACTGCCGTTGCACCGCCTCCTCGTAGATGAGGGTGGCGTTGTCGGCCCAGATGTCGCTCTTCTCCGGCACGAAGTACGCTGTGCGAACGACACCGGACCGGGGAGTGGAGCCGCGCACGCGCGTGGTTCCGTGCTGGGCGAGGTCTGGCACCTCGCCGTAGACGCCGATGTTAATCTCGTCCAGGGTGAGGCCACGCTTCCCAACCTTGACGGTGATGCCCGGCGTATCCTTCGGATTCAGCCAGCTTAGATCCAAGTCGGGCAGATCGGGCTCTTTTCGTAGCTTTTCGATGGTCTTCTGGTCTATGGTCATGAGTCGCCTCCTTCTTGGGGTTGGATCGTTCTTCCTGCCATTGACAAAGCCTCTCGAACTGCTCTTCTCCAGCCGACTAGGCAAGCAGCGGCTCGCTCAACCAGGCAAGCAGCGGCCCTCTCGCCTCGCCGGCGCACTCCGCGCAAGATGTCGGCTGCTCCGGTCGGTGAGGTTATCGCGGGCTGGTCATCAGCCACCCGGCGCAAAGCGGCGGCTGCTCTGCCCGGCGAGGTTACCGCGGGCAAGTCATCACCACAGAGGTTCAGTACGGCCAGGGGACAGACGCGCGCGTCCGGCTCGACGAACAGAAGGAACTCCGGAATCTCGCCTGTGGCAGCCAGGACGATCTTTCGCCCCGCGCACACTACGACGGTACCAAGATGGGACCTGGGGCAGCCGCCGTTCGAGCTGGCACCCCGGCACTGGTTCTGAATGCTCGCCCCGTCCTCCGCATAGATGAACGCCGTCACCATGTGAGACCTCCCCGATTCATGTAATCTTTGGAGTGGCGGGAGCTGTCTCTCCGAGGTGACGTACCTGTGGCATCACTCTGTCTCGCATGAGCTCCATGCTGCGCAGCACCTTGGAGTGGGCGAGGCCACCGATGCGCGTCCAGGCAAGGTAGTGGGTGATACCGCAGAGTTCGTTAATCTCGGCGATGCGCTCGGCCACCTGGTCCGGGCTGCCGCAGACGACGGCGCCGCTCTTGACGACGGCGTCCCACTCCAGCGTCTGCAGCCAGTCGCGAGCAGCGGTATACATCTCGTAGGTTTTGATGGCGGGCCGGCCCTTGGGCGGCGCTATGTACTTGGCAAAGGTGTGGAAGTACCACATGACCGATTCCTTGAAGTCGGCCAGTGCTTCCTGTTCTGTCTCAGCCACGTAGGTCATGATCAGGGCGGCGACCTCGTGCTCGGCGGGATTGCGCCCGTGCTCTCGCAGCGCCTGGCGGTACTCCTCAATCTGCGCGGCGCCCCTGTTCACATCGAAGCCGAAGACCGGCGCGCACATCAGGTTGAACCCATACTGGCCGCAAAGCTGGAACGTTTCCGGCGAAAGCGACGCCATCCACATGGGCGGGTGAGGCTTCTGCAGCGGCTTGGGGCGGACGGAGAGGTCGTGTAGCTGGTAGAACTCGCCGTCGTAATCAAACCGCTCCGTCGTCCACGCTTTCTGAATGATCTCCACCGATTCGCGGAACATGCCGCGCGTTTTGCTTTGATCGATGCCGTAGCCGTCGAACTCGTGCGGCTGGTAACCGCGGCCGACGCCAAGGTCAACCCTGCCGCCGGAGAGGAGATCGAGGATGGCGAAGTCCTCAGCCACGCGCACCGGGTGGTTCAGGGGCAGCACCACCACGCCGGTGCCGAGCCGGATCCGTTGCGTGCGAGAGGCAAGCGCCGCCAGTATCACCGCCGGTGAAGCGCAGTAGCCGTACTCGCTGAAGTGATGCTCGGCGGGCCAGATCGAATCGAAGCCGAACTCTTCCGCCCGAGCCATGATGTCGAATTGTTCGTCGATGATCTCCTTCTCGGTACGGTCCATGGGATTCTCGAAGAGATGGAGCTGGCCAAATTTCATCGCGGTTCTCCTTCTTGATTCTCAGCAGGGTTACGAGGCAAACGCCGCAGGCCGGGAGCCTCCTTCAATAATGAAGCTAACCCACAACCGTTTGCCTGCTATCCGCTGAAGCTTACTTAGCGAGCGCTAAGTTAGCATCTGCCGAACGGCCTTCTTGTGTGGGCCGTCTGGCCCTGAAATGGGAAGCATGAATGACAGTTCCTGGTAGCACAGCTCGGGACGGCCGCCTCGTAACTGCAGCTTCAACGACTGGTCTCGAAGCGCAGCTACTTAGCTAGAGGCCAAACGGCCTCCTCAGGAGGGGCCAGATGGCCCTACCGTGACCGCAGGCCGTCGTCTAGCTTCTATAACGCGAGACCCCGCAGCGAACACTGAAGGATCGTAGTTGACCGCCGTACAGTATAATCCGTCACTCCCTGCGGTGCAGGCAGACCCGTATCCGCTCTACAAGCGGCTGCGAGAGGAAGATCCCGTCCACTGGAGCGAGGCGTTAGACGCCTGGGTGCTCACGCGTTACGACGACGTGGTGGCGGTTCTGAGAGACTCGCGCTTTTCGGCCGACCGTAGCCGGGCGCGGAATCGTCTCGCTCGAGAAGCGATGGCTGCAGCGGAGGAGTATGGTAGCCTGGCCGCTCGCGCCAACACGATGCTCACGTCGGACCCACCCGAGCACACCCGTATGCGCCTCTTGATCAGCAAGGCGTTCCTTCCCCACGCCGTGGAGAAGCTGCGCCCGCACATCCAGGAGATCGCGGATGAGCTGCTGGATGATCTTCAGGAACCTGGGTGCCTTGATATCCTCATGGATTTCGCCTACCCGCTGCCCGTCATCGTTATCGCCGAACTGATGGGCGTGCCAACAGAGCACCGCGCCCAGTTCAAGCGCTGGTCCGACGATGTGGTGGCGACGCTGGGCGGCGCCTATAACGCGCCGGATCTCCTGGAGCGCGGCGCGCAAAGCGCTCGCGCACTGGCCGATTACTTCCGGGACGTCATCGCAGACCGGCGGCGGCAACCGAAAGAGGACCTGGTCAGCGTCCTCGTCGCTGGGGCAGACCAGGGCGGCGTCCTCAGCGAGGAGCAGCTCGTGGCCACATGCGTGGTCGCGCTCATCGCCGGGAGTGAGACCACGAGAAACCTCATCGGCAACGGAATGCTGGCGCTGCTGCGGAATCCTGCCCAGCAGGAGAAGCTGTGGGCCGACCCGTCGCTCGTCGAGACGGCCGTGGAGGAGTTGCTCCGCTACGCGGGGCCGGTTCAGGCTACAGCGCGGATACCGACCGAAGATGTCGAGATCGGTGGCCAGGCGGTGAAGGAAGGCCAGGTGGTCTTTACCATGATCGCCGCGGCCAACCGTGACCCTGACCACTTCCCGGACCCGGAGAAGCTGGACATTTCGCGCCAGCCCAACCACCATGTGGCGTTCGGTTCCGGCATCCACTCTTGCCTCGGGCAGCCGCTGGCTCGCCTGGAGGCGCAGATCGCATTCAGCACGCTGGCGCGGCGCATCCCCAACCCGTGGCTAGCCACTGACGACGTGGAATGGGGGCCCTCGTTCATCCTGCGTGGACTGAAGAGCCTGCCCATCACCTTCGACGCATGATGGGACAGGACCGGCCAGGCACGTATTTCGATGATCATGACGAAGAGGAGTAGTGTGGCAGGATTCAGAACCGTCGCGAAGGTCTCCGACATAGGGGCGGGTGAGCTCAGGCGCATCGAGCTGGATAACGGCGCCCAGGTCTGCCTTGCCAACGTCGATGGCACCTTTTACGCCATTGCTGGGAAGTGCACCCACCAGGGAGGCCCGCTGGCCGAAGGGGCGCTGGATGGCATCACCGTCACCTGCCCCTGGCACGGCGCCATGTTCGACGTGACCTCGGGCGAAGTACAAGGCCCGCCTGCCGACGACTCGGCGCCGACGTACCAGGTGCGGGTGCAAGGCGATGAGGTGCAGATTGATACAGAGTAGTCGGCATGCTCCCCCTTCAGTCCGTCACCACGATCGGATAGAGTAGGCGATACAGTCGCGTCACCCGCGGGAGACGTGACCTTCTCCTTACTGGCGCATTCTGACTGCTCCTCACCGCCATCGCCGAGTCGCTCGCGGCCTTCGCCGACAGCTATCCGGTAGCCAGGCCCGACGAAGGCGAAGCCAAACTCCCGTGACGTGCCCTTCCCGAACGAAGTACAATAGGCTAAGAAGCAACTAGTTGCCTAGCGTCCGCTTCCCGCATGAGGCGGGCGCCGGTTATCGCGCCAGAGGAGGTTTCCCGATGCGAATGAACGTGCAGCCCATCCCAACCTTGTCGGAGCGTACCAACGAGATCCGCCGGCTGACGGCGATGATTGTGAACAAGGAGATCCTCCCGAACGAAAATCAGCTCTGGCCTTGGCGTACGAACGGTCGCCTCTCGGAGGGCGAAGTCCAGGAGGCGCGCGAACTGCGGGAGGGGATCAAGGAGAAAGTGAAACAAGCGGGGTTGTGGGCGCCACATTTACCTGAGGAGTACGGTGGCGCTGGGCTGGGCTTCCTCGATCATGCCTATATGAACGAGGTGCTGGCCTACGCGGCGGGCGCCGCTTCCCTGTTCGGCGTCGTGGCCCCGAACTCAGGCAACCAGACGATCCTGGTCAAGTATGGAACCGAGGAGCAGAAGCGCAAGTGGCTGCTCCCGCTCATCGAGGGGACGATGGAGTCTGGCTTCTCCATGACGGAGCCGGATCAACCAGGGTCGGATCCCCGTTCGCTGAAGACGACGGCGCGGCGCGACGGAGACGAGTGGGTCATCAACGGCCATAAGTGGTTCACATCGAATGGTAAGCGTGCGGACTTCTTCATCGTCATGTGTCGCACCGAGGATCCCGATGGACCCGCAGACCGGAACGGCAAGATGACGCAGATCATCGTGCCCAAGGATACGCCCGGCGTGAACGTCGCCCGGAGCATTACAGTCTGGGGCCAAGACAGCGACCATTGCGAGATCTTCTACGACGACGTGCGCGTGCCGGTCACCAACCAGCTAGGCCGGACGGGTACGGGTCACCAGGCTGCCCAAGACCGGCTCGGCGCAGGCCGCGTCTTCCACTGCATGAACTCCATCGGGCAGATGTGGCGCGCATTCGATCTGATGGTCGAGCGCTCGATGAGCCGCGAGGTGCACGGCGGCCTGCTGGAGACCAAACAGTTCATCCAGGGCTTCATTGCGGACTCGTACATCGACATCCAGGCCGCGCGCCTCATGACGATCCACTGCGCCGAGAAGATGGATAGCGGCGCTGACCCACGAACCGATATCTCGGCGATCAAGATCTTCGTGCCGGCAGCCTACCACCGCGTTGTTGACCGGGCGATCCAGGTGTGGGGCGCGGCCGGCGTGTCGGGTGACCTGCCGCTCGCGGCCATGTACCAGGGCGCGCGCACGCTGCGGTTAGCCGACGGGCCGGACGAAGTGCATAAGATCCTGATCGCCAAGAACATACTGAAGCGCTACCACGACGGCCAGGGGTGGGACTTCGGGAACTAGCCGATCCCGCACTTCCTGCGCGGTGCTTGGCGAGGACGACCGCTTCTCGGCATGTTACGACGGAGGAGTCCGGTAAAACCGGGTCAGGTATTGTTCACTCGATCAGGGTAATCGCCTTCTCGGGACACACCTCCGCGCCGCGACGCACCTGATCCCTCAGCGCCTCGGGGACATCCTCTTCTTCGATGTAAGCATAGGTATCCGCATCGACCTTGTACACCTGAGGGCAGATCATATAGCAGCGGTTGTGCCCCTGGCATTTCTCTCGATTCACGCTAACCTTCATCATGTACCCCTAACCTTTCGCCACCACCAACGGCAGATAGTCAACGCCCTTCACTCCGCCCCCGTAGACTCCGGCCTTCTCGCCCGGCTTCAGGGCGTAGTCCGGCATCCGCCGGTGGATCTCCTGTAGCGCGATCCGCAGCTCGCGACGGGCGAGCTGCATCCCCAGGCAGCGGTGGGGCCCGACGACGAAAGCGACGTGTGGGTTGGGATGGCGATCAAAGATGACCTCATCTGGGTTTTGGAACACGCGCTCATCCCGGCAGGCAGAGGGGGTGGACAGGATGACGAAATCGCCCTTGCGGAGCTGCAGCCCGCGGTAGTTGAAATCCCGGGTCACCGTCCGGCCGGGGCTGACGATGGCGGTGAAGCGCACCAGCTCCTCAACGGCCGTGGCGACACGCGAGGAGTCATCCATGAGCTCGATGAACTCCTTGCGCTTCTCGGGATGCGTTGCGAGGAAGACCATGATCAAGCCCAGGGAGCTGGTGACGGTATCCAGACCGCCCAGCATGAAGAGGTGGAGGGTCTGGAGCAGTTCGTCGTCCCTGAGCGGACGCTCACCAGCGTACTTGGCCTGAACCAGTTTAGTTACGAGGTCGTCTCCCGGATTGCGCCGGCGCTCTTCGATCATCTTGCTAAAGTAGGCATAGACTTCTTGGGTCGTCTTTGTCATGACCTCTCGCCATGCCGCCGGATCCAGACGTCCTGCCTCATCAGTGGCGATGCCAAGCTCCTTGGCCTTCCCGGCCCTCATGCCGTGGATGAAGAGGTCCTTCCACCGCATCATCTGCGGAACGTCTTCCAGCGGAAAGCCCATCAACTTACAGAAGATGATCGTCGGGAATGGCTCTGAAAACTCCTTGACGAAATCGAACTCGCCCTTCTCGAGCATCTTGTCCAGCAAGTCGTTGGCCAACTCTTTGAGGAGCGGCTCCAAGGGAGTCAAGACGGCCTGCGCAAACCACGGGTTCATGATCTTCCGGTATTCGGTGTGATCCGGTGGGTCAACTGCCTGCGGGATGAAGGGCAATCCGGTGGCACTCGAAAAGATCTCCGGGTGCTCGAAGGCAAAGACCACGTCCTCATATCGAGAAAAGAACCAACCTCGCCCTGTGCCGTTTCCTAAGACGCCCCCGCCGTCCGTCTGGCGGGCTATCGGCATATGCTGGCGGAGAATCCGGTACATCTCGAACTCTCTTTCCGGGAAGTCAGCCGCCATCAGATTGAACTCGCTGGCGACGGCCGCCGCCTTGTAGACGGCCTCCTCCTTCGCCGGGTCAACAACGTCGCTCGTCATGCTTGCCTCCTTCTTGCTGGCTGGCGGCAGGCAGGGGCCGCCAAGCTTTGACTATTGCCTACATGCGTCTGTCGGGCGCAGTTCAGCCTACCACCCGAATCGGTAGCTTCTAGAGCCTCACCGCGTTGTCTCGCATCACCCGACGCCGCGCGTCGGGTCTCCGGCTACACCGGCTGTGGAGTGGCGAAGTCCGTCTCCACCTGAGCCGAGGCGTCGAAGAACCGCTGAAACGTCTGAAGGTATCGGTAGAACAGATCCTTCCTGCTCTGATCATTTGACTTGGCGAAGCCTTCCGGCTCCAAGAAGTCAATGGTGTTGAGGGTGTGCTTAAGGTCCGCCTTGCCGTGCTCCTTGATGTTGTCCAGCATCTCGCGCCAGGTCTCGATGGGCGCGTCAAGATAGAAATCGATGTTCGCCAGCTCTGCCGGCTGTATCTCTCGGATGTTGACAAGGTCGAAGGCTTCGAAGGTAAGCTCGATAGCTTGGTCTCCGACTTTGACGCCCATCACGGCGTCGCAGGTGCCTAGCTTGCGCAGCCCGTCGTTTTGGGTCGCCACGTCACGCACTTCTTGAAACCACTCGGCGGAAGGAAACTTAGGCATCTCGGTTTCTCCTTTCTCGGCCGGCCTGATGCGTCTCAGGCCAGCACCGGTTCTCTCTCCAGGTAGGCGGCCATGGGGGGCCAGAGGCGTTCCCGATGGTCATCCAGCCCGGCCGATTCTAGCCGGCCCAGGTAGGTGCTGACTTGCCTGCGCCGAAACTCCTTCAGCTTGCGGAAGCCTTCGCCTATCTCACGGATTCCGCCACCGAGGAGGATGGCCAGGGCCTCACGGGGCGGCGCAGACTTCTCGAATTCCTTTACCAGGTACTCCTCGCCTTTCTGGAGATACTTGTGGATCTCCCCCCGGCGCTCGGGCTGGTGCTCCAGCAGGTAGCGGAGATGCGCCAATCCGTAGGCGAGGTGGCGGCCCTTGTCCTGGGCCGCCAGCGAGAAGAGGCGGGCATCCGCTTCGTTCTGGGCCAGCCCGGCGCCCAGCAGGCACTGGGACTGGACGAAGCTGTCGTTCAGCACGAATACCAGGGCTGCCATCTCCGAGTAGTTCTGAGCGTCTCGGATGGGGACCAGCCTCTGGCCAGAGCTCTGCACTCCCAGGCCGCCCCCGTTAGCGAGAGCACGCTTGCGGAAGGCCTCTAAGTGCAGCCCGGCGTCGAAGAGGACGGTAGAGAGGAACAGCTTGGCCTCATGGAAGCCGTAGCAGATCTCCCGGATCCACTTGCCCAGTGCCACGATCACCATGTAATTGTATTCGCACAGCTCGGTACAGAGCTGGCCGATGGCTTGTTCTGTTTCCTCCGGCAGGGGCGAGAGGGTCTCCCAGGGGATGTCCGTGGCCGGGCGCCAGTGTCGCTGGATCGCCTCCTCGTAAAGGGAGCCCAGGTTGTCCGCCCAGACTTCCGCCTTGACAGAGATGCTGTAGCCCATGCTCATGGCGCCCGGCGCGAGGTAGGCGCCCCGGGGCTGCATGGTCTGGCCGGGCCAGTACTCCGGCACGTCTCCATAGGAACCGATGTTGATCGCGTCGAGGGTGAGCCCTTTCTTGCCGGGCTTGGCACGAATGCCGCGTTCCGTATCGACCCTTGCCCAGGCCATGCTCAGAGGCGGTGCTTGTTCGGCGGCCCGGCTCGTCATCATCTTCATGGCCTCGGCACCGGTCATACCGGAATCGAGGGCCTGATGGAGTTGGGCCGCCGGCACTTTCCGGGCCAGGGCTTGCTGGATGAGGATGAGTGGCCAGCGCTTCTCCTCCGCCTTCGCCCACAGATCTGGGGGGATATTGATGATATCGCTTTTATCGGTGTGCGTGCCCATTTCTTCCGTCATGTTTGCCTCCTTCTTTTGGAGCTGTCCCGGCTGCTCACAGGAACATGGCCATGCCCGGGTGGAGACGCTCACGCCGCTCGGGCATGCCAGCCACCTTCAGCCGGTGCAGATACTCGGTGACCTGCTTCTTTTGGAGGGCCATCAGCATCACCAGGCCCTTATCGGTGTCGCCGCCGCCCAGAGTGATCATGAGCGACTCCTGAAAGGCGACGTTCATGGAAGTGGGATGGCCAAACAGCTCCTCGGCCTTATCCAGGTAGGAGTGGAACTCCTCGCGCCGCTCCGGCTGGTGCTCCAGCACGTAGCGGAGGTGCATAACGCCGAAGCCCACGTGCCGGGACTCGTCTTGAGCGCAGAGCTGGAAGATGGTCTTCTCCGCTTCGTTCGTGGCGATGAACTCGCCGGTGCGGAACATGGTCTGCACGAACCCTTCGCCCACCAGGTGCATGAGCGCCGACATCTCACTGAAGTCTTTGGCGTCCATGATGTTGCGCAGGGCCCGCCCCATGCCCCCGGCCTCCAGGAGGCCACAGCCGTTGGCCAGCGCCCGCTTGCGGAAGACGTCCAGGTGACGGGCCTCGTCCACCACCTGAGTGATGAGGAACAAGACCGTTTCAAAGTGATCCGGGCTGATCTGCCCTATCCACCGTCCCGGCGCGTCGCCGGCGACGAACTCCACCTCCGTCAGGAAGGTGCAGATTTGGCAGATCGCCTCCTCCACAACGTCGGGCAAAGGCTTGATGGTATCCCAGGGGATGTCGGTAGCGGAGGACCACTGGCGCTGCACCGCCTCCTCGTAGATGCGCCCGGAGTTGTCCGACCAGATGTCACCCTTGTTGGGGATGAAGTAGCCGATGCGAACGGCGTTAGGAGAAGGCACCGAGCCTCGTATGCGGATGGTGTTATGGTCGGTCCGCTCCGGCGCATCCCCGTAGTCGCCGACGTTGATCTCGGCCAGGGTGAGGCCGCGCCTACCAGGCTTGGCGGCCATGCCCGGAGCGGTCTGCGCTCCCAGCCAGCCCAAGTCCAACTCCGGCATATCGGGCTCCTGCCGCAACTGTTCCAGGATCTTGGGATCTAGAGCCATGAGTTCCTCCTTCTTGTTAGCTGGCGGCAGGTAGGAGGCCGCCAAGTTCTGCTATTGCCTGCATACGCCTGTCTGGCGCAGCTCAGGCCTCTACCTGAATCGGCAGCTTGTACAGTTCAATCGCGTTGTCTTGCATCACCCGACGGCGGGCGCGGGGCTCCAGCTTCGCCAGCGTGCGGGCCAGCCGCTCCTGCCACCCAACGTAGAGGGCTGTCGGATGGGGATAGTCGGTCAGGAAGAGAAGGTTGTCCTCCCCGATGGTGTCGACGAAGTGCTTGACCCCCTGGTCCTCGAACCAGAAAGTGGCGTAGATGTGGTCCCTGAAGTACTCCGTGGGGCGTCGCGTGAGCTTCTTGGCTGCGTCGGGGGTCATCTCGTTGAGATTCCATTCGGCGGACTCCATGGCGAAGGGTATCCATCCACAGCCGCTCTCTACCGACACGATCTTCAACTTCGGATAGCGGTCAAAGATGCCACTATGGATGAAGTTCAGAATTGTGGGGGCAGTGTCCGTGTAGGCGATGGTGGCGAAGACCGCCACTTTTTGCATGAGGCTGAAGGACGGCCAGGTGAGCGTATCCATCGGGGCAAGGGTGGTAAGCCCGGCGCCGATATGGAAGTCCAGGGGCAGCTCATAGTCGTTGATCAGCTCCCAGAACGGCTCCCAGTGGGGCTGGCTGAAATCCGGCACGTCAAGCGCACTCGTCCGGTCGGTGACAGTGACGCCGGTGAGGTGCAGCTCTTCCTTTACCCGCCGCACCTCCTTCACCGTCTCGTCGATATCCCAGAGCGGGAGCATCGCCTGCGGGAAGAGGCGGTTGTTCGACTCCCGCTGCCAATCGGCGCAGGCGTCGTTGTAGATCTTCACGCACTGGATGCGCAGATCCTCATCCTTGATGTTCAGGAAGGGAAGGGCCCCGAAGCCGCACGCATTCGGGTACATGATCTGGGCATAGATGCCCATGCTATCCATGAGCTCTACGCGGGGCTTGACCTTATAGACTGCTTCGTTCATCTCCTCAAGGGAAGCCAGGGACAACTTACCGCGGTCCTTATTTCCCTCCCGGTCCATAACGCCGACACCAATGTTTAGCCAGCGGTTATCACCTTCGACGAACCATTGGCTCTGACCGTCCACCGTTTTCATATGGGGGACCTTGTCCTTGTAAGCCGCAGGAGCCCGCGAGGTCCAGAGGTCCGGGGGCTCGGTAAAGTGCGTATCGACGTCGATGACCTTGGCATCCCCTATCAGCTTCTCGAGGGGAGCCGCTACCTCTGCTGTGGTCATGATCTTCGTCTCCTTTCAGCAACTTTCGGCCGTGATGTGTTCCGTACACCAGAGCAGTTACCCGCGCATCAGTTTCGATGCGTACTCACTAACCTAATGGCTACAGCCTCTCATCGTTCAGGGTCATTCGGCCCATTCAGCCCGGCCATTTGGCCCTGCCGCTTGGGCCATTCGGCCCTACCGTTTCGGCCATTCGGCCTCTTTCGGGCCACGTGCATCATCCTGCGGCGCGACGCTGCGGCGAAACCGATGGCGATGCTACGAGCGCATTATCCTGCCCGTAACCACGAACATCAGGCCACCGAAAACCACCACCAGCACCCCAATCCCAAACAGTAACCAGGGGAGGGCATTCAAGTTCACCAATGCGTCCAGGTCCTGGAAATTGCTCCGCTGGCGCTCAGTCACTTCTACGATCCTCGTATCTAGGTACTCCGCTATACCGGGGACTCCCAGCAGTGGCTGCTCATTCACGTCCGTCAATCCTGTCTCCAGCGAGGACCATCCATCAGTAATAGCAGGCAACGCTGCAATTGATCGCGCCAGCCCTGGGAAGTTCGCTTCCAGGGTCTCTGAGACCTGCTCCGGGGTCAAATTGAGGATCTGCGCAAGGAAGTCAATCAGGTCCGGCAACTCTGCCGACACTTCTTCCAGCGGTATCGCCAGGAGCAAGGCTGTTGTGTGAGGGAAGTTCTCCTGCAAGGCCTCTAGGACCTCCGCCTCCGACAGCTCTGTTTGTTCGGAAACGAAGGTGATCAGTTGGGGCACCTCTGCTGCCGCTCCGCCCTCCGCTGTCACTATCGGGTCTAGGCCATCGACTACTAAATTAACTGCATCAGAGGCGTTGCGCTGGGCCACGACCAGATCGTCCCTGAACAGATGCCGCCCGCCGTCCAGCACCTTTTGGCCGGCGCCTAGACGGGGGAAAAGTTGGAGACCGAAGACTAGACTCAGCACGAACAAACCGACGACTATTACGATAAGCCAGGCACCTCGCATCAGCAACATCGCAATCTCCCTTCTGCCGCTTTCCGCGGATTTTCATCTGAGTGTGTACGCACCAGCGTAGTGACCACCGCTTGTCCTTCTAAGAGCCATTCGGCCCCGTCGTTTCGGCCATTCGGCCCCGTCGTTTCGGCCATTCGGCCCTGCCGTACCCGTGTAGGCAGGGCACGTTCAGCAGAGGAATGGCTCCTGCTGCTGCATCGAACTCGTCCAGGAGGCGACTCGTACGACGCCGGATCGGCGCTGGTGTTCTGAGGATGTAGGCCGAGCCCCTTTGCCCGAGACGCGTTATAATGCGCGCCTGTAGGGAAGTCTCGCGAATTGGGAGGAGCGCGCATGGGCCAGCAGAACGACGTCACCTCGCAGCCTGCGACCGTTCTCGCCGAATCGATCCGGCAGCGGTCGCTCTCTCCAGTGGAGGCCGTCGAGGCTGCGCTCGCCAGGATCGAACGGCTCAATCCCGTCTACAACGCCTATCTCACCGTCTGCGATGAGGAGGCGCGCGCCGCGGCGGTAGCAGCCGAGCGAGCCGTGACGGACGGCGACACGCTGGGGCCGCTCCACGGTGTGCCCGTGTCGGTCAAAGACCTGCTGTACACCGCCGGCATCCGAACGACGGGCGGCTCGCTTCTCTATCAGGACTTTACGCCCGATTTCGATACGCCGCTGGTGTCGAGGCTGCGGGAGGCGGGCGCGATCATCCTCGGCAAGACGAACACGCCCGAGTTCGGCCTCATTCCTACGACCGAAAACAGGCTGGGGGAGCCGTGCCGCAACCCCTGGGACCCGGCATGCACCAGCGGCGGGTCGAGCGGCGGAGCGGCAGCGGCGGCCGCGCTGGGCCTGGGTGCGGTGCACGTCGGTTCGGACGGCGGCGGCTCGATCAGGATTCCATCGTCCTTTTGCGGCCTGTTCGGCATCAAGCCCACGATCGGCCGTGTGCCGCCCTACACGAAAGCATGGGGCGGCTACGGCGCCTGGCCGTCGATGTCGCAGGCGGGACCGATCGCGAGGACGGTGGAGGACGCGGCGCTGCTGCTGGACGTGATCGCGGGGCCGGCGGCAGGCGACCCGTTCGCGATACCGGCCGCGGAAAGCTCCTTCCGGCCACGTGAGCGAGACCGTCTCAGGCTGAAGGTGGCCTGGACGCCGGACTTCGGCTGGGCCACCGTCGATCCCGAAGTGCGGAAGATCTGCGAAGCCGCCGCGTTAGCGTTCCGAGATCTGGGCTGTGAGGTAGATGAGGTGCATCCCGAAGTCGACGAATCGACGATTGGCCGCGCCTTCGCCCCGCTGGCGCTGGCGGGCGACGCAGCGGTGCACGAGGGTCTCTCCAGTGAGCAGCGCGAGCTGCTCACCGACTACGCCGCACAGTTCCTGGAGGCGGGCACGAAGGTCACGGCGATCCAGTACGTTCAGGCGGAGCAGCAACGGGTGCGCCTCTGGCAGACGTTCGATGAGTTCCTGGCCCGGTATGACCTCCTGCTTACGCCCGTGCTGGCCACCCCGGCGTTCCCAATCGACAACCCTCCGACGG
>JACZYW010000156.1 GCA_022570885.1 Chloroflexota bacterium
TGTCAAGTATACAATCGCCCCTTCAGGTCTGTCCGGAAGCGTGGGGCCTGGAAATACGAACGAGATGCTTCGACAGGCTCAGCATGACATGCTTCGACGGCCGAGGACAGAGCTAAAGCTTTGTCCCTACGAGGTTGGCGGTGTGCGTTGCTTCACCGTCGTAGGGACAGACCTTCAGGTCTGTCCGGAAGCGTGGTGCTGGATGTACGAACGAGATGCTTGGATAGGCGCTAGTTCGCCGCCGAGGGCGTGAGCTGCATGAGCTGGCGGCTGTTGTCGTACTGCACCAGCGTGCGCTCCGGCGTATCGGCGTACCAAGCGACCTGTTTCGTGCCGTCAAAGCGGATCTCGACCCGCCAGGTCTGGAATGTGCCCGCTGGCACGGTCACCTCCTCCGTCCCGGCCACGCGCACGGTGATGAGCTTCTGGCTCCGCCGGTTCGCCAACACCGAGTAGTAGCTGGCCTCGTACCCCTCCTCGAAGGGGATGGTGCGCCAGAGGAAGAGCGATGACTCGTTGTCGTAGTAGTGCTCCTCCAGGCGCAGGGGCACCGGCCGCTCGTCGCCGTCCTTATCGATGATCGTGATCCGGATGATGCCTTCCTCGGAGTCGTACTCGCCGGTGACGGTGGTGGCCTGCAGGCTGATCTCGCGTCGTACGGAGGCTGGCTTGAGCGTTTCGGCGTCGACCAGCACCACGACCTCGTCGCTGTCGCGTTCGTCGGAGTAGCGCAGCCGCAGCTCGAACGCGCCGTTCTGGCGCGTCACGGTGAGGACACCCCGGCCGCGCTCCTCGTCGCCGTCGCGGTCGAGGAGGAGGTACTCCGTCCGCTCGCCGTCCTGCCAGGGGATGGTGGAGACGATGTCCTGCGTGGCGACCGGCTCGTCTACGACGCAGGCGGTCAGCAGGAGCGCGGCTAGGAGCGTCGAGGCGAGCAGGAGCAGTCGCATGTCTAGTGGCATTCTAGGAAGCGGCTGGATGGAGAGCAAGGCGCAAGCGTCGGTAGTGGGTCAGTTTGCAACTCTTGAATATCGTAGCCGAGCCTTTCCAGGCTCGGCGGCGGCGAGGCTAGAAGGCCTCGCCTACGGAGAAACACGTGGCGTATTCAAGCTGACCTACTGCTAGGGCGTCGAACGACTTGACAGGATATGAGATAATCGTGGGCGGTGGCGTGTCCCGTGGCAGTCTCCAAGGAGTAACGTCTTCGGATCGCCGACTCGTTATGAGCACTCCAGTGCAGTTGCTTATCGTCAGCCCGGACAGCGCAGTGCGCCACGTCGCGCATAGCTGTCTGCTTGACCTCGGTCATGGCCCATTGCTGGCCAGCGATCTTCGCCAGGCGCGCCGGATCTGGACGAGCGTCCAGATCGATCTGATCTGTCTGGATAGCGTGCTCCCGGCCGGCGAGCTGGAGCGCTTCTGGCGCTGGCTGTCGATCGACCCGGAGCGCCCGGCGCCGACGGTGCTCCTCATGGCGCCGCGCTCCGCGAAGCTGGCGCCTGCCAGCCTGCCAGCCTTCTTCCAGCCCCAGCGCGACGGTCTGGTGACGAAGCCGCTGCAGGGCGGAGAGCTGGCCCGCGAAGTAGCTCGACTTCTGGCGGCGAGGCCCTCGCGCTCGCGAGAGGCGGAGCTGCTGCGGGTGAACGGCCTCACCCTCGATGGCGAGGCGCGGCAGCTCCTCTTCGCTGAGGGCGGCGCGCTCCCGCTCACGCCGACCGAGCTCCGGCTCGTTCGCTACCTGATGGCGCGCCCTGGCGAGTTCGTCTCCCTGGACGAACTGCTGGAGCAGGTGTGGGGCTTCCCCGCGGACACCGGCAGCCCGGAGGTGGTGCGCTCGCACGTGAGCAACCTCCGCCGAAAGCTCCGCGCCATGGGCGAAGACCCCCAGCTCTTGCGTTCGATCCCCTATCGAGGCTATGGGTTCGTGATCGAGCGGGCGGCCGCTTCGTCGAGGTAGGGCGGGGCGAGCTGGCCCCTTACTCCACCCGCAGCGTTTCGCCGAGCGATGCCGGCGTCCCGCCGTTGCGCGAGGCCCCGTCCGGCAGCACGACTGGCCGGCCTGTCGTCGGGTGGCGCAGGACGACCACCGGCATGCCGTAGATCCGCTCGATCAGCTCCGGGCGGAGCACCTCCTCCGGCGTCCCGGCGAGCGCGATGCGCCCATCCTCCATGAGGGCGATGCGGTCCGCGAACAGCGAGGCGAGCGTGAGGTCGTGTACTGCGGCGAGCACCGCCATGCCGTTCTGCCGTCCCAGACGAATCGCCAGTTGGAAGATGCGCACCTGGTGGCCGAGATCGAGGTGGGAGGTCGGCTCGTCCAGCAGCAGCACCCGCGGCTCCTGGGCCAGCGCCCGCGCCAGCACCACTCGCTGGCGCTCTCCGCCCGAGAGCTCCTCGACCGGCCGCTCCGCCAGCGACCAGCAGTCCGTGGCCAGCATCGCGCGACGCGTCGCGGCCAGGTCGTCGGCCCCCGCGGAGCCGAGCAGCCCGATGTGCGGCGTGCGGCCGAGCAGCACCTGCTCCAGCACGGAGAAGCCGGCGGGCAGCGACGCCGCCTGCGGCACCACCGCCGCTCGCCGCGCCCGCTCTCGGGTCGAGAGGGAGCGGGTATCCTCGCCGGCCAGCCGTACTTCGCCTCGCTCGGGGCGGATGACGCCGGTGATCGCGCGGATGAGCGTCGTCTTGCCGCAGCCGTTCGGGCCGATCAGGGCGACCACTTCGCCCTCCGCCACCGCCAGGTCGATCCCTCGCAGGACTGACCGGCCTGGATAGCCCGCCCACAGATCGCGCACGCTAAGCATAGAGCGCCGACCTTCGTTGCCGTCGCAGGAGGTAGAGGAAGAAGGGCGCGCCGATGAGCGCGGTGATGATGCCCACCGGGATCTCGGTAGGCGGCGATGCCGTTCGCGCCACGAGGTCGGCCAGGATAAGGAACGATGCGCCCAGCAGCGCGGAGAGCGGCAGCAGCCGTCGATGGTCGGCGCCCCAGAGCAGCCGCGTCACGTGCGGCACCACCAGCCCGACGAACCCGATGATGCCGCTCACCGCCACGGCCGCCGCTGTCGCCAGCGAGGCGGCGACGAGCAGCGTCAGCTTGACCGCCTCCACGTTCACGCCTAGCTGTCGCGCCTGCTCTTCGTTGAGCTGGAGGACGTTGAGTGTGCGCGCGAAGGGAAAGATCACCAGCGCGGCGATGGCGGTGTATGGCAGCAGCAGCCACACGCGCGGCCACGAGGCGCTGTTGAAGCCGCCGAGCAGCCACGAGAGGACCGGTAGCGCTCGGTCGCCGTTGGTGAGCATCAGGTACGAGATCGCGGCCCCGGCGATGGAGCCGACGGCCACGCCCGACAGGATGAGGGTGGTCACAGGCACCACCGGCCCGACGCGGGCGAGCAGGTAGGTGATGGCGACGGCGACGATCGCGCCCGCGAAGGCCGCCGGCGGCACCGCGCTGAGCGGCCCGAAGCTATAGGCGAGGGGGCTGATAATGATGAGCGTCGCTCCCAGGCCGGCGCCCGCCGCCACGCCGAGGAGGTACGGTTCCGCCAGCGGGTTGCGAAAGATGCCCTGGTACGTCGTGCCGGAGTAGGCGAGCGTCGCCCCCACCAGCCCGGCCAGCAGCACGCGCGGCAGCCGCACCTGCCAGACGATGGCGCCCCACCTCTCCGGCCAGTCCGCCTCGATAGGAAAGCCGATGTGTTCGAGCAAGATCAGCCCCACGGTCTGCGGCGGGATATCGGCGGCGCCCCAGAGCAGGGCGAAGCCCGCCGTCAGCACCACGCTCGCAAGGCCCAACGCGAGAGATCCCGCCGCGAGCGGCCGCAGGACGGCCGCGTCGGCCACGCTAACGTGCTCTCGGCGGAGCACGCCGAGCATCGCTATTGCCCCTCATCCGCGAACAGCTCTGGGTAGAGCAGGCGCGCCAGCTCCTCCAGCGCGTCGACGATGCGCGGCCCAGGGCGGCTGACGATGTTCGGGTCGATGGCGTAGACCCGTCCATTGATGACCGCATCGATCGTGTCCCAGCCGGGCCGCGCCGAGACCACCTCCGGCGTCTCGCCGAACGCGGCGTCCGCCAGCACGATCACCTCCGGGTTGCGCTCGATAATCGCCTCCTGCGTGAGCGCGGGGAAGGGGCCATCGTCCGCTCCGACGATGTTCTCGGCCTTCAGCGTGCGATAGATGTCGCCCACGAAGCTGTCCGGGCTGATCGAGAAGAAGCCACCCGTGGCGTCCAGCTCGTGGTAGACCGTCGGCCCATCGTTCACGCCTCGCAGCTCTTTGGTCACGGCCCGCACTCTGGCCCGCAGGTCGTTGATCACCGCCTGCGCCTGGCTTCGATGGCCGGTGATGCGGCCCAACTCCTTGATGCTGTCGAACACCTCGTCGATGGTGGTGATCTTGGTGTCGATGTCGTCGTGGAAGACCAGTATCCCAAGGGTGTCCATCTGTTCGATGAAGCCTTCCGGGGCGAAGGAGATGATCACCAGATCGGGCGCCAGGTCCGCGATCGCCTCGACGCTGGGGTCAAGCCCGCTGATCTTGGGCTCCAGCGCGGCCGCCTCCGGCGGGAAGTCGACGTTCTGCTCGACTGCGATCACCTGATCGCCCGCGCCGATGGCGAAGAGGATCTCCACGTGCCCGGGCGAGAGCACGACCATCCTCTGCGGTTGCGATTCGATGGTCAGCTCTCGGCCATCGGCCCCCCTCAGCTTGGTGGGGAAACCGTCGCCAGCTTCAGGTATTGGAGTAGGTGTACTACTCTCGGGGCTGGCGCCATCGTCGCCGCAGGCGGCCAGGGTGACGGCCAGTAAGACCGCAGCCAGTACTACAAACAGGACGTGCCGGAAGCGTAGCATTGCATCCTCCCTTTCTGCTGCAAGAGCCTACGCGCCTTCGTTGGAGATGGCCGGTCGAGGCAAGAGAAAAACCCTTGCCTGCGACAAGGGTTTGGATGCTGCGTTACCGCACTCCCCGCACCTCTTCCGCGAAGGCTACGTGATGAGCACAGAGGCAGGC
Organism: Chloroflexota bacterium; assembly: GCA_022570885.1. Lineage (GTDB taxonomy): Bacteria > Chloroflexota > Dehalococcoidia > DSTF01 > RBG-16-68-14 > JACZTE01. The sequence continues at coordinate 5,020 of JACZYW010000156.1, forward strand.
GACCTGGCTTCTCCCGCCGAAGCGGGAGTTACAGTTGCGCGACAGCGCCGGACTCGCACCGGACTTCGCTCTTAGCCCCGAAGGGCACCTCTGCGCACGCTATTCGGTTGTTGCTGCCGAGCGTAACAGAGCGGCCGTCGCCGGTCAAGGCGAGCATCGGGCAGGTACTCTCGACCGGTAGGCCGTGCTATAATCGCCTGCACATCCCCAGGAGCCAGCTTGATGAGTCTTACGCGAGAACAGGTGCTGCACATCGCCCGGCTCGCCCGCGTCGGCGTGACGGAGGAGGACGTCGCCCGGTTGCAGGAGCAGCTTTCGGTGATCCTGGAGCACTTCGAGGCGCTGCGGGCGCTGGACACGGAGGGGGTGCCGCCCACCTCCCATCCGCTGCCGCTCGAGAGCGTGATGCGCGCGGACGAAATACGGCCGTCGCTGTCCACCGAGGA
>JACZYW010000157.1 GCA_022570885.1 Chloroflexota bacterium
CGCAATCTGCGCTTAGCGACCAGAAGATAACAAACGGCGCTGGCAGGAACAAGGATGCTGATTCGGCTTAGTCGAAGAACGGTTCGTATGGGCTGCTCTTGAACGCCGCATACAGCTCGTCGTAGTTCTCGATCAGCTCGCTCAGCGGCTCGGGGTTTTGCTTGCGGAGGGTGGTGGTGAGCCGGGCCGGCTTCAGGCCGAGGAACGTCTGGACCTCGTCGAACACGCGCTGGCGATCGCGAGCGAGATCCTCGTAGTGCACCGTGAGCATCGAACGGCGGCTGAAGAGTTCGTCGAAGTCGGCTGTTCTGCGCTGGGTCTCGTCGAGAAACGTCGAGAGCTCATTCGCGGTGATCTTGATGGAGGCCTGCTTCGGCCGCGCGGGCGGCCTCCAGAGCTGCAGCAGCCTGGTAGCCGCCCACCGGGGATGGCGTAGCGCTCGCAGGGCGTTCCGCGCAGTCAGCTTGCTGGAGATGACGGTTGTCGGGTCGCCCTCGAACCAGAGGCCGGTGTGCTCGGCCATCTTCAGCGAGACGAGCAGGCGGACCAGGTTTCGCCGCTTTAGGTGGATCACGCGCAGCTCTGTATCGTTGCGCAGGTGGTCCAGCAGCTCCTCCAGCAGCATGCCTTGGAGTCCCCAGTCGTTCGTGAGCTTGAAGCCGACGGCTCGTATCGCTTTGGGATGCTCGCAGTAGATGCGTTCATGGAGGAACTGAACCGGCGAGCGAGCGCGCAGGGCGATGTCCTCTTCGCTGTTCCGGTCGTAGCCATAGGTTACGTAGTGGATGTAGGGCACCCGTAGGCTGAAGACCTCGCCGAAGCACTGGATGGCGGGGCTCGACCTGAGCGCATTCATCAGCATGGTTGAGCCGGTCCGAGCCTCGCAGACGAGAATGAACCGGACGTAGTCGGCCACCTAGGCCTGCTCCTCCGGCTCCTGCGCCGGCGACAGCAGCTCGCGGGCGCGTTCCAGGTCGCTCTGCTTGACGAACAGGTCGTAGTCGTTGCCGAACGACCCAGTCTCGTGGGTAACGGTGAGGAAGTTCATGTTCTTAACCATTGCAGGGATGCCGTTGTCCTCGAGGATGCCTCGTGACATCTGCGCTTCCGTCTCGCTTAGGGCAGCGGCCAGCTTCACGATCGGGTCGCCGCTGGAGAAGAATCGACGCAGCCAGCGCATCAGAGCAGCACCAGGTTGTTGCGGTGCACCACCTCGGCGCCGTACTGGTGGCCCAGGATGCGGGCGATGCGGTCGGAGCGGACGCCGCGGATCGCCGTGACCTCCTCGTGGCCATAGTTGGTGATGCCGATGGCGATACGGTGGCCGTCGTCCCCGTAGATCGAGACGGTATCGCCCCGGTCGAAGCGGCCTACCACTTCGCACACGCCAGCGGGCAGCAGGCTCTTTCCGTGCGAGAGCAACGCCTTCGCCGCGCCCGCATCGACGATGATCTTGCCACGGGCGGCCAGCCCGGCGCGCATCCAGCGTTTGCGGCTTTCCAGGCGATCGGTCGTCGCCGGGAAGAACGTGCCCAGCGCCTCGCCCTGGGCCAGCCGCTCCAGCACGTTCGGCTCGTGCCCGCTGGCGATCACCACGTCGGCGCCACCGCCGCAGGCGAGGCCGGCCGCCTGGAGTTTGGTGATCATGCCGCCCACGCCGTGCGCCGTCTCCGAATCGCCCGCTAGCTGCTCGATCTCCGGCGTGATCCGGTCGACGCGGGGGATGAGCTGAGCGTCGGAGTCGCGACGCGGGTCGGCGGTGTAGAGGCCGGCCGTGTCCGTGAGCAGGGCGAGGAGATCGGCGTCGACCAGGTTGGCCACCAGTGCGGAGAGGTTATCGTTGTCGCCGATGTGGGAGTCCTCGATCTCCTCGACGGCGACGACATCGTTCTCGTTGACGATCGATATCACGCCCAGCTCCAGCAGCGACAGCAGTGTGTTGCGGGTGTTGAGGTAGCCGACGCGGTCGGCCAGGTCGCGGCGGGTGAGCAGCGTCTGGGCGACGATCAGGCCGTGCTTGGCGAAGAGCCGGTCGTACGACTGCATCAGGTGGCTCTGGCCGACCGATGCGAGCACTTGGCGCAAGCGGAGCTCCTTGCGGGCGGATGCTTGCCCGTCCCGCTTCTCCTCATGCATGCTGAGCCGATGGCGGCCGGCAGCGATGGCCCCGGAGGTGACGATGATGACGTCAACGCCATTCTGGCGCAGCCGGGCCACCTGCCCCACCAGGCCGGACATCACCTTCAGGTCAAGCTGGGCGGTGCCCGCGGTGAGCAGATTGGTGCCGAACTTGGCGACGATGCGACGGTAGGCGCGGGGCTTCTTGACTGCCATCGCTGGCAGTATAGCAAGAGGGGCGAATGAAGAGCCCTGGCGCTGCTTCGCACACGCGCGACGCTCGCTGCAGGGCCTAGCCGAAAGGCCGATAGTGTATATAGAGGTTCTTGTTAAATACTATTAAATATCCGACTGCGAACTCTGGTCGGCGGCTGATCCAATCTTTAGCGGAGGCGATGGACATTGGTAACGGTGCTTGTGGTAGACGACTCCGATTTCATGCGCAGGCGCTGCATTTCGCTCCTGGAGGAACTCGGACATGAGACAGTGCAGGCTTCCGACGGCCTGCAAGCCGTGCAGCGTTACAAGCTCTTAAGGCCGAATGTGGTGCTGATGGACATCACCATGCCTAACGTCGACGGCCTGACCGCGCTGCGTCAGATCATGGCCATCGATCCGAGCGCGAACGTGGCCATGGTCACGGCGATCGATCAGCAGGGAGTCGTCATCGAGGCCATGAAAGCCGGCGCTAAAGCGATCGTCGTAAAGCCCTACGAGCCGGACAAGATTAAGGCGGCAATTGAGAAGCTCGCGGCGTAGCGGCCGCAGGTAGCGAGCGTAACGGGCTCAAGGAACGAAGGGGCAGCCGAGGCGCTGCTCCGGACGCTCGATCCTTGACCCCGTTTTCTTGTACGCTGCTATCGATGCGTATCCTGCTGATCAACGGCCCGAATCTGAACACCCTCGGCCAGCGCGAGCCCGAGATCTACGGCCGCCTCACCCTCGCCGACATCGAGACGCGGGTGGCCGAGCGGGCGAAGGCGCTGGGCGCCGAGCTGCGCACCTTCCAGTCGAACCACGAGGGCGCGCTCATCGATTATCTTCAGCAGGAAGCGCCCGATGCCGATGGCATCATCATCAACGGGGGCGCGTTCACCCACTACAGCCTCGCGCTGCGGGACGCGCTCGCCGGCGCAGGCACGCCCGCGATCGAGGTGCACATCTCCAACATCTACAGCCGCGAGCGCTTCCGCCGCCGCTCTGTGACGGCGGACGTCTGCCGGGGCATGGTGACCGGCCTCGGCTGGTTCGGCTACATCGCTGCGCTTGAGGCGCTGGTGGAGGAGCTAGGAACAAGGGACTAGGAACGGGAACTACATGTAGGGGCGACCATCCGGTCGCCCAGGGCGGGCGGCTGCCCGCCCCTACGAGTGACGATAGTAGCCCCGAGGCGGGCGTACGCCTACCCTACGAACCGGACGGTGCCATGACGAAGCAGCGGATCGAGCGGCTACGGGAGAAGCTGGAGGAGCGCAAGCTGGACGCGCTCTTCATCGCCAGCCCTGAGACCAGCAGCCCGGTGAACCGGCGCTACCTCTCGGGCTTTACCGGCACCTCCGCTTACCTGCTGATCACCAGGGACGACGCTGTCATCGCCACCGACTTTCGCTACTACGAGCAGGCGGAGCAGCAGGCGACGGACTTTCGACTGCATAAGGCCGTCGGTGGCATGGAGAAGTGGCTGCCCGGCCTCTTCGGCGAGAGCCCGGCGGCGCTGGGCGGCCGGCGCGTCGCCTTCGAGGCCGCGCACGTGAGCTACCAGACGCATCGCATGATGCGCAAGGTGGTGCGGGAGCTGCCGGAGACGCAGCGGCCGAAGCTGGTGGCGACATCGAACCTGGTGGAAGGGCTGCGCACGATCAAGGAGCCCGAGGAGCTCGCCGCGCTCCAGGCGGCCGTCGACCTGGGCGACGCCGCGTTCGAGCACGTGGCCGAGCGCGTCGAGCCGGGCTGGACCGAGCGGCAGTTGGCGTGGGAGCTCGAGAAGTATATTCGCGAGCACGGCGGCGATGGCCTTTCGTTCGACACCCTCGTCGGCAGCGGCGAACGCGGCGCGATGCCGCACTGCTTCCCGACCGACCGCGTGCTCAACAAGGGCGAGGGCGTCGTGATCGACATGGGCGTCGAGCTCGATGGCTACATGTCCGACCTCACCCGAACCATCTACCTGGGCAAGCCGGACGACAGGTTCAAGCGCGTCTACGACATCGTGCTCGCCGCCCAGCAGGCCGCGGAGGAGCTGGTGGAGGAGGGCATGACGGGCGAGCAGGCCCACCTGCTGGCGCACAACGTGATCGACGAGGCGGGCCACGGCGACGACTTCGGCCACGGGCTGGGCCACGGCGTCGGCATGGAGGTGCACGAGGCGCCTCGCCTGGGGAAGACTTCGTCCGATGTGCTGGCCGAGGGCATGGTCTTCACCATCGAGCCCGGCATCTACCTGACGGGCTGGGGCGGCGTCCGCATCGAGGATATGGTAGTGCTAGAGCAGGGCCGGGCACGGCTGATGAGCCACGCGCCCAAGCTGACGACGGCTGCGGCGTAGCCGGACGCGTACTGATGGCTGGGGTTTGACCTCGTAGGGGGTTGGACTTCGTAGGGACAGACCTGTAGGTCTGTCCGGGCTAATCGAACGACCAAGGAGAACGACAACGATGATCAACGTGACTGATGCGCGCAAAGGGATCACCATCGAGCTGGACGGCGAGCTGTACCAGGTCATCGACTACGAGCACATTAAGCAGGGCCGCGGCTCGGCGCAGGTGAAGCTGCGCCTGCGCGACATGCGCGGCGGCCACACCATCGACCGCAGCTTCCAGGCGACGGCGAAGTTCGCCCGGGCCCGCGTCGAGCGCCAGGCCGTGCAGTATCTCTACAAGGATGGCGATCTCTTCTACTTCATGAACAAGGAGACGTTCGACCAGATGCCGCTCAACCGCAACCAGGTGGGCGATGCGGCGCTCTATCTGGCCGAGAACGGCGACTGCAATCTCCTCGCCTTCGGTGACGAGCCGATCGGGCTGGAGGTGCCGGCGTCTGTCATCCTCACCGTGGCGGAGACCGAGCCCGGCATCAAGGGCGATACCGCCCAGGGCGCGACCAAGCAGGCGAAGATGGAGACCGGCCTCATCGTCATGGTGCCGCTCTTCGTCAACACCGGCGAGAAGCTGAAGATCAACACCCGCAACGGCGAATACCTGGAGCGGGCGTAGCGCCCTCACCCCCGGCCCCTCTCCCAGTGGGAGAGGGGTGAAGACTAGCGCACTCGCCGCCGCGCTAATGGCGTCGGTGGCCGTCAGCCGCTCGCTACCTTTGTCTCGTCAA
>JACZYW010000158.1 GCA_022570885.1 Chloroflexota bacterium
AGCGGCCCATGGAGCTAGACCTCGTTCGCCAGCTTGCCGTGCCTAACGAGACGAAGATCGTGCTCGCCGTCGTCGACGGCCTGGGCGGGCTGCCCCGTCCGGAGACCGGCCGCAGCGAGCTGGAGGCCGCCGATACCCCCTACCTCGACCGCCTCGCCGCCGAGAGCGCCTGCGGCCTGACGATACCCGTCGCCCATGGCGTCACGCCCGGAAGCGGCCCCGGCCACCTCGCCCTCTTCGGCTACGACCCGCTGCGCTACACCGTGGGCCGAGGCGTACTCGAGGCGCTCGGCATCGACTTCGACCTCCAGCCGCAGGACGTGGCCGCCCGCGGCAACTTCTGCACCCTGGACGCCGAGGGCCGCATCACCGACCGGCGCGCCGGCCGCATCGCCACCGAGCAGTCGGCTGCCCTCTGCGAGACGCTGCGCGAGATCGAGCTGCCCGGCGTGCGCCTCTTCGTCGAGCCGGTGCGCGAGCATCGCTTCCTCCTCGTCCTGCGCCCCGAAGGCAAGCGCAAGCTCGCGGGCGGCCTGACCGATACCGACCCGCAGAAGGAGGGCGGGCCGCCGCTGGAGCCGCAGCCGTTGGAGAAAGGCGCGGAAGCGACGGCGGAGGCGGTGCGTCGCTTCGTCGCCGGGGCGCGCGAACGGCTCGATGGCCAACAGCCTGCCAACGGCGTCACGCTGCGCGGCTTCGCTCGTCAACCGACGCTGCCCAACCTGCCTGACACCTTCCAGCTACGCGCAGGCGCGATCGCCGGCTACCCGATGTATCGCGGCCTGGCGAAGCTCGTCGGCATGACGGTGCTGGACACCGGCTCGACCTTCGACGACGAAATCGAAACGCTGCGCGAGCATTGGGACGAGTTCGACTTCTTCTTCATCCACTACAAGCCGGCGGACTCGGCTGGCGAGGACGGCGACTTCTACGCTAAGGTGGCGGCGCTCGAGGCGTTCGACAAGGCCGTCCCGAGCCTGCAAGAGCTATCCCCAGACGTGCTCATCGTCGCCGGCGACCACTCCACTCCAGCGGTGCTGGCTGGCCACAGCTGGCACCCGGTACCCTTCCTCTTGAACTCGAAGTGGGTGCAAAGAGACGGCGCCCGCGCCTTCGACGAGCGCGCCTGCCGGGCGGGATCGCTGGGCATCTTTCCCGCCGTGGAGGCGATGCCACTCGCCATGGCGCACGCCCAGCGGTTCAGCAAGTACGGAGCGTAGCATGAGCGACCCAAGCGGCCGCACCCCGTTCATCGCCGGCAACTGGAAGATGCACACCACCGCAGACGAATGCGTCGCCCTCTGCCGGGCCGTGCGCGAGCGCATCGACGCCGTCGAGGGAGTGGACAAGGCGGTCTGCCCGCCCTTCCCCTTCCTGGCAGCGGCGAAGGCCGCGCTGGCCGGCTCCAGCGTCCGCCTGGGCGCGCAGAACGTCCACTGGGAAGAGCAGGGCGCCTACACCGGCGAGGTTAGCCCCGCCATGCTCAGCGGGCTGGTCGAGTTCGTCATCGTCGGGCACTCCGAGCGACGCCAGCACTTCTGCGAGACCGATGAGACGGTGAACCGCAGGCTGAAGGCCGCGCTGGCCGGCGGCCTGACGCCCATCCTCTGCGTGGGCGAAACGCAGGACGAGCGCGAGGCCGGCCGCACCGAGGAGGTGCTATCGCGGCAGCTACGGCAGGGGCTGGCGGACGTCGCCTGGAGCGGCGGCTGCGTCATCGCCTACGAGCCGGTGTGGGCGATCGGCACCGGCCTGGCCGCGAGCGGCGAGCAGGCGAACGAGACGATCGGCTTCATCCGGCGGCTGCTGGCGGAGCTGTTCGACCCATCGCTGGCGAACGCGACCCGCATCCAATACGGCGGCTCCGTGAAGCCGGAGAACATCGGCGAGTACCTATCGCAGCCGGAGATCGACGGCGCGCTGGTCGGCGGCGCCAGCCTCGACGCTGAGGCGTTCGCCGCCATCGTGCGCGGGACGGCCGAGGCGAAGGCGCGGGCGTAGCGCCGGGCGCGGCCGGATCGAAACGGTGAAACAGCCGCAAAACCGCCTCCTCGCCATCGTCGGGCCGACAGCGACGGGCAAGACGGCGCTGGCGGTGCGCCTTGCCGAGCGGCTGGGTGGCGAGATCGTCAACGCCGATTCGCGTCAGACGCTTCGCGGGCTGGACATCGGCACCGCCAAGCCTACGCCGGAGGCGCTCGCGTCCACCCGCCACTGGCTGATCGACGTGACGGATCCCGACGAACCGTTGGGGCTGGGCCGCTACCTGGACCTGGCGAACGAGGCGCTGCGCGACTGCTGGTCGCGCGCGGTGCTGCCGATGCTCGTCGGCGGCACGGGCCAGTACGTCTGGGCGCTGCTGGAGGGCTGGCAGGTGCCCCGCGTCCCGCCCGATCCGGCGCTGCGAGCCGAGCTGGAGGAGCTGGCCAAGCGCGAGGGGCCACAGCGGCTGGCGGACGAGCTGACGCGCGTCGACCCAGCGTACGCGGCCCGCGTCGATCTGCGCAACGTCCGGCGCGTGATCCGCGCGCTGGAGGTCTACCGGCGAACCGGCCAGCCGATCTCCGCATGCCAGACCCGCCGCCCGCCCGACTTCGACTGGACGGTCATCGGCCTCGCCTGCCCGCGCGAGGAGCTCTACCGCCGCATCGACGAGCGGGTCGACGCGATGATCGCGGGCGGGCTCGTCGAAGAGGTGCGCGGCCTCGCTGCCCGCGGCTACGGCGGCGACCTGCCGGCCATGTCCAGCATCGGCTACCGGCAGGTGTGCCAGCACCTGGCGGGCGAGCTCTCGCTGGAGGAGGCCATCGTCCGCATCAAGACGGAGACCCATCGCCTGGCCCGCATGCAGCACAACTGGTTCGCCGCTGACGACGAGCGCATCCACTGGATCGACGTGACCGCCGGCGACCCCCTCCCGGAGGCGCTCCGTGTAGTAGACTTGAAAATGAAGGCGGAAGAAGGCTAGCGAACATGACCGGCGAACTCGATCTCTACCTGAGCGAACTGAAACGCATCCTCGCTAAGCTTCGCGAAGCTATCGAGGGGCTCGATGAGGCGCAGCTCAACTGGCGGCCGTCGACACCGGAGGCGAACAGCGTCTATGTCATCGCGACGCACATCTTCGGCAACATCGAGGCGTGGGTGCTGGGCATCGTCGGTGAACAGCCGATCGAACGCGACCGCCCGGCGGAGTTCCGCGCCGAAGGGCCCGAAGCTGCGTCGCTCGTCGCGCGCGCCCACCAGCTAGAGAGCGAGATCGAGCAGGCGCTGGCGTCGCTCGCACCGGCGACCCTAGAACAGCAACGGGAACCTTCGCAGTCGCTCTGGGGCGAGGGTACGCCGCGGCCGATAACCGTCCGCGCCGCGCTCATGCACGCCATCGAGCACGCCGCCACCCACCTCGGCCACATCGACGTCGTGCGAGACCTGGCCCTCGCAGGCGAGAAGGGGTAGCCGGCGCGATGAGGTTCACGAAGCTGCACGGCGCCGGCAACGACTTCCTCATCGTCGATGGCCACGAGCGCGAGCGCGACTGGGCTAAGCTCGCGTCGCGCATCTGCGACCGGCACTTCGGCGTTGGCGCGGACGGCCTGCTGGTGGCGCTGCCGTCGGAAGCTGCCGACCTGCGCATGCGCCTCTTCAACGCCGACGGCTCCGAGGCCGAGATCTCGGGCAACGGCCTTCGCTGCTTCGTCAAGTTCGCCGTCGAGCGCGGCCTCGCTGCCCTCGACGACGGCGCGATGACCGTCGAGACGCTGGCCGGCGTGCTGCGGGCAGAGGCGACGGTCGACGCCGGACGGGTGGAGTTGGTGCGGCTGAACATGGGCCGCCCGCGCTTCGCCCCACAGGAGATCCCGGTCGCTACCGAGGCGGAGCCGCCGCTGACCGGCCTCTCGCTGGACGTGGACGGGCAGACCTTGAGCGTGACCTGCCTTTCGATGGGAAACCCGCACGCCATCCTCTTCTCGGAGCAGCCGGTAGCGGAGTATCCGCTGGAGACGATCGGCCCGAAGGTCGAAGTTCACCCGCTCTTCCCGCAGCGGATCAACTTCGCGGTGGCCCGCGTGCTCGGCCGCGACCGCATCGAGACGCGGGTCTGGGAGCGAGGCGTGGGGCTAACGCTGGCCTGCGGCTCCGGCGCCTCGGCGGTGCTGGTGGCCGCTCGACTCCAGAATCTGGTGGACGACCGGGTGGAGGTACTAGAGCCCGGGGGCGCGCTTACGCTGGAGTGGGACGGCCAGGGCGAGGTCTACCTGACCGGCCCTGCCGAAGAGGTGTTCGAGGGGGAGTGGCCGGAGTGAGCGGAATCAAGAGCCGAGACCCAGCGCATTTCACGACTTCGGCTTGGCGAAGCGCAGCCGAGATGCTTCGACAGGCTCAGCATGACACGAGCGAAGGGCTCAGCATAAGGAAAGCCTCGTAGGGACAGACCTTCAGGTCTGTCCGCAAGCGCGAGGTAATGCCACAGGCTGGAACGCCCGAAAGCCATACTGTCACCCTGAGCAAAGCGAAGAGTCTCTCCAGCACGTAGAATGAGCCTGATGAAGAAGCTACGCCCGATAGAGATGCCGAAGCCGCAGGATCCGTATCGAAAAGCGCAGAACGGGCTGCTGCGGCACTTCGCCCTGAGCGAGGCCGAGTTCCGCGAGCTGGAGCGGGAGCGGCCGCAGCATCTGGTCGTGGAGGGCGACAGCGTCCTCGCCTGCTCAGCACACGACGGGCTGACCTTTCGCCTCTCCTACGCCTACCCTGACCGCGATGCCTTCGCCCGCCTGTTCCCGGCGATGCTCCAGCGCCTGCTCGAGGCAGACTTCGAGCAGGCGGACGCGCCGATGGGGTTTCGCCTCACGCTGACCGACGCGCCCAGCCGCCCGTACCTGGAGCCGGTGCTCTCCGTTCACGCCTTCGAGCTGAGCCGGGAGTGGATCAAGATGACGCTGCTCGAGCTGCCCAAAGGCGGCCCGCCGGAGGAGATCGCTCCCGGCTTCGCCCTGCGACCGGCGCGCCCCGACGACGCCGAAGCGATCGCGGAGCTGGACGCCGCCGCCTTCCCAACGCCCTCCCCACGAGGACGGTGCAGATCGAAGGGCGGTCGCTCCTGCGAGTGCTGGAGGAGTCGACTTCGGCACGGGCGGTCGGCTTCCTGCGGCTCCGCCCCGACGAGACCGGCGTCGGCCACATCTCCGACGTTGCTGTGCACCCGCGCTGGCAGCGGCGCGGGCTGGGCGAAGCGATGCTGCGCTGGGCGCTCGGCTGGTTCCGAGGCGAGGGCCTGCGCCGCGCCGACCTCACCGTGAGCGTCGATAACGCGCCTGCCATCGCCCTCTACCGTAAACTCGGCTTTGCGTCGGGCGAGATGGGGCTCGACTACCGCCGGCCTATCGATGAGGAGGAGGTGCGCCAAGTGCTGGAGAAACACCGCGCGGCCCACATCA
>JACZYW010000159.1 GCA_022570885.1 Chloroflexota bacterium
GAATCATATGGCGGCCAGCCCGGAGAATCCCTGGTGGGCCGATGTGCTGGAGAACGGGCCCGGCTCCCCCTACGCGCCCTATTTCGATATCGACTGGCAGGCCACGAAGCCGGGCGCCGACGAAGAAGGGAAGCTGCTGCTCCCAATCCTCGGCCGTCCAATTTCAGAAGTGCTGGAGAGCGGAGAGCTTGCGCTGACGCTCGACGAGCAGGGCCTCTGCCTTCGCTACCACGGCCTGCGGCTCCCGCTCGCCCCAACGTCGTACCGGGCCGTGCTGGAGTATTGCCTCGATAGCCTTACGGACGCACTCGGAGCCGCACACCCCGCAGTCGAGGCGCTCGTCAGCCTAATCGAAGCGGCTAGCCCGGCGTCCGTCAAGCGCCGGCTGGTGGAGACCTATCGCGCCCACGAAGCGCTCCGCGATGCGCTCGATGAGAACCTCCGTCGCTTCGCCGACGCGAAGGGCGATCCTGGGGGCCGAGAGCGCATGGAGCGGCTGCTCGCCGATCAGGCGTACCGGCTCGCCTTCTGGCGAACAGGGACGCGAGAGATCAACTACCGGCGCTTCTTCGACGTGAGCGGCCTCGCCGGCGTCCGGGTCGAGGACAGCGCGGTGTTCGAGGCGACGCATGGGCTGGTCCTGCGACTCGCGCAGGAGGGCAAGATCACGGGGCTGCGCGTCGACCACATCGATGGCCTGCACGACCCCACCGAATACCTACGGCGGCTCCAGCGCCGGCTCGCTCCGGCGACAACGGCGGAGGGGAGCACGCCCGGCTTCCCCATCATCGTCGAGAAGATCCTCACCGGCGATGAGACGCTGCCCGACGAATGGCCGGTCTCCGGCACCACCGGCTACGACTTCCTCAACACCGTGAACGGCGTCTTCGTCGATGCGTCGGGGCTGGAAGCGCTGGATGCGGCCTACTCGGAGTTCGTTGGGCGGGAGGTGTCGTTCCCGGACGAGGTCTACGAGCGGAAGCGGCAGGTGGCGGAGGAGCTGTTCGAGGGAGAGCTGCTGCGCCTCGCTCGAGAGCTGCGCCGCCTCGCCGGGCAGGACGCGGGCGTCGGGGACATGAACGAGCAGGCGCTGTCGCAGGCGCTGTTGGAGACGAGCGTCTGCCTGCCCGTCTATCGCACCTACGTCCGCGACTTCGAGGTGTCGCCGCGAGACCGCCGCTACCTCGAGCGAGCGCTCGCCGAGGCCCAGCGGCGCAACCCCGCCGTGCGCGGCCCCGCGTTCGACTTCCTGCGGCGTGTGCTGCTGCTCGATCTTCCGGCGTCCCTCTCCGGCGAGCAGCGGCAGGCGTGGCTGCGCTTCGTCATGCGCTGGCAGCAGTTCACCGGCCCGCTCACCGCGAAGGGTCTGGAGGACACGGCGCTCTACCGGTACAGCCGCCTCCTCTCGGTCAACGAGGTTGGAGCCAACCCCGAAGCGATGGGGGCGCTGGACGTCAGCACGTTCCATCGTCGCAACGAAGCGCGGCTCCAGCGCTGGCCGGCCACGATGAGCGCGACCGCCACCCACGATACGAAACGGGGCGAGGACGTGCGCGCCAGGATCAACGTGCTGTCCGAGCTGCCGGACGAGTGGCCGGAGCGCCTTACGCGCTGGAGCGCGTGGAACCGCGGCCGGAAGCGAGAGGTGGACGGACAGCTCGTGCCGGATGCGAACGAGGAGCTGCTCCTCTACCAGACGATGATAGGCGCCTGGCCGCTGGATGAGGAGGAGGCGCCTGCCTTCGGCGAGCGGCTCAAGGCGTACGCCGTCAAGGCTGCCCGCGAGGCCAAGCTCCACACGAGCTGGCTCGATGCGGACGAAGCATACGAGCGCGCGCTTACCGAGTTCGTCGAGGCCGTCCTCGCGCCCTCGAAGGAGAACAGGTTTCTGCCGGACCTCCTGAGCTTTCAGAAGCAGGTCGCCTACTACGGCGCGATGAACTCGCTCGCGCAGCTCGTGCTCAAGATCGCCTCGCCTGGCGTGCCGGACTTCTACCAGGGCACCGAACTCTGGGACTTCAGCCTCGTCGATCCCGACAACCGGCGGCCGGTGGACTTCGGGAAGCGTGTGCGGCTGCTCGAAGCGCTCACAGAGCGCGAGGCGAACGGGCGGCCTCTCGTCCGGGAGCTGCTCGCTCGCTGGCCGGACGGGCGGATCAAGCTGTACATCACCATGCGCGCGTTGAACGCTCGGAGAGCCGATGCGGATCTCTTCCTGCGCGGCGATTACCTGCCGCTCTCGGCATCGGGGAAGGCTGCGGCGCACACCATCGCCTTCGCCCGGCGTCGAGGCGAAGCCTGGGCGCTCGTGGTGGTACCGAGGCTTCTCACGGGGCTGTGTGCGGAGGGCGAGCCTCCGATAGGAGAGAGCGTCTGGGGGGAGAGCGCGCTGGCGCTGCCGGATGGCGCTCCAACGCGCTGGCGCAACGTCTTCACCGGCGAGAGTTTGGAAACCACGGCTGCTGGCCGGACGATGACGCTGCCGCTCCGCTCCGCCCTGGCGGAGCTTCCGGTCTGCTTGTTGTCGGGGGTCTCGGGAGAGGGTTAGCCTTCGGCGATGAGCAGGACGGGGAGCCGAGATCGCCACACGACCTCCTCGGCCACGCTGCCGGCATGCGGGCGGGCGAACTGGCCACGATGGCGTGTAGCCATCGCGATGATATCGCAGCGCAGATCGAGCGCGGCACGCAGGATCTCGTCCACCGGCTTCCCGCGGCGAACGTGGCTATTCGTCTCGATCCCCTGCGCTGCGAACTCCTCAGCGTGCCGCGCGAGGTAGTTCTGGTAGGCCTCGCGCGTGCCTTCAGGCGTGGACGCTCCAACGGCGAGTGCCCCGGCCTCGCTACCGGTTCGATGCTTGGGCTGGTGGTGCTCCGGATGCGGTAGCCGGCCGCCCCGCCCTTCTTCCACGAGCAGAAGGTCGACTTGACAGCCGAGCGAGTTTGCCAGCTCAGCGGCGTAGGGGACAACTGACGATGAGCTGCGCGTGCCATCGATTGGGACAAGCATGCGACGAAGCATGGGAAGGAACCTCCGGAACTTGGACGAGCATACGCTCCTAATCGTATATCGACTCGTTTCAGTCCAACCTGAACATTAAAAAGCAAGAGCAGCGCGGTTGTAGCAGCATATCGTCGTTCAAACCAACCTTGGCGTGGGACAAGACCGGTGGGGCGCTCGGCTACAGCGGCAGTTAGCGAATGCTTAAGAGAGCGGCGAAAGCGGGAGTGGTAGACCCTGGAGAGATGGGGGTTCTCTCGTCTGAGAAGGCGGGAGAACCCGATAGCCGCGCTGCTTCTCTACAGGGGAGAATAGAAACATAGCTATTTATCGGATGAGCGTTGGGAGGTACTGCCACGCGAAGCGTCGTCTGTGCCTCTTCGTCGGCGCTTCCGAGAGCAGTGCGTTAACCCACCAGGCTTCGGCCTCCGGCGAAAGAGAAGGCGAGGTAACACAGCGATGGCTGAACTAACCGTTGCAGAGATAGAGCGGCAATTGGTGGTCTTTGACTTAGCCAATGAGCGCTATGGCGTCGACATTGGCACGGTGCGCGAGATCATCCGCATGCAGGAGATCACCCATGTGCCCAATTCGCCGGACTACGTAGACGGCGTCACCAACCTCCGTGGCAAGGTTATCCCCGTGGTGAACTTGCGAAGGCTGTTCGGCCTGGAGCCGGGCGAGGAGACGAATGATACCCGGGTCGTTGTCATCGAGATCGAAGGCGAAGACATCGGCGTGCGCGTCGACGCCGTTGCCGAGGTGCTGAAGATCGCTGAGAGTTCGGTGGAGCAGGAGACCTCTGCTGTGGTCACCACGATGGATTCCGATTACATGCAGGGCATCGCCAATCCGGGTCAAGGTCTCATCATTCTGCTGGATCTGGCAAAAGCTCTCTCCGTGGACGACATAGCGGCGCAGAGGGCGAGCAAGTCCAAGCTGCAAGAGTTGAAGAAGTCTTCGGCGCCGAAGGCGAAGAAGCCCGCGGCGAAGAAGAAGCTCGCGGCGAAGAAGCTGAAGGAGGCCGCGGCCTAAGGGTTAACTCCCTCCGCGGAACAGGGCCGCACACTCTCCACCGGTAACCGGGAGCCTCTCTTCAGGGAAAGGGAAACGACAGGTATGGAGCAAGTTCTAGACGTGAGCAGCGAAGAGCTAAAGGTCTTCCTGCAGGAAGTAGACGAGCAGCTACAACTCCTGGATGAGGATATTATCCGCCTTGAAAAAGAGGCGGATGATATTGACCTTCTGCAAGGGATTTTCCGGGCGGCCCATACGCTCAAGGGCTCCTCGTCCATGCTTGGCTTCCACAAGATGGCGGATCTGACGCACGTCATGGAGGACGTGCTGGATCGCCTTCGTAAGGGGCTCGTGCAGGTCACCCCAGAGCTGATAGACGCTCTCCTGGCGAGCCTGGACGAACTCAAGATACTGAAGCAGGCTATCAGCTCTGGCGGAGACGATAGCGCTGGTGACATCGTTCCTCTCGTCGCCATGTTGAAGAATGTAGTCCAGTCTGGCGAGGAGGCCACCTCGTCCAAGAAGAAGAGCGCCTCCATCTCAAGCACAGTGCTAGCGGACCCGGCCATCCAGAAGAAGCTGAAAAAAGTAGCTGCAGCAGGCTCGCCGCTCTACATGATCCAGATCGCTGTCGATCCAGAGAGCGCTTGGGCGGCGGTGCGCTTTTTCCAAGCGCTGAACGAGCTGGGAATGCTGGGCGAGATCATCTGCTCCGATCCCTCCCAGGAGGAGATCGAGCAAGAGAAAGCGGGGGCCGAACTACAGGTGCTTCTCGCCACGCAGGCGGACGCCGACGCTGTCCGCGCGGCCGTCTCGTCGATCGAAGATATCACCAAGGTAGAGGTAGCTGCCTGGCCGGGAGCGGACGCTGCATCGGACGAACGCGTCGCCGATCAGGAGGCCGGCGGGGACGATACCGAGCGCAGGGTCATCGATCTGGGACCAACTAGCCGCGGGAAGTCACAGCGCGAGCAGCTGGAGCTGGCGTCGCAGAAGATCGAGACGCTGCAGACCGTTCGCATTGAAGTCGAACAGCTGGACGCGCTGCTGAACGTGGTAGGGGAGCTGGTCACCGAGCGTACGAGGGTGAGCGCGATCAGCCGGGTGTTGGAGCTGCGCTATCGAGGAGACGAGAGCGTGCAGGCTCTGGCTGAGACCTGCGAGCGCTTGGTCAGGGGGGTAACCGATCTGAACGAGGGGATGATGCGTCTGCGCATGCTCCCCATCGGCACATTGTTCAATAAGTTCCCGCGTTTGCTCCGCGACGTCGCCCGCGCGACTGGCAAGGACGTCGATCTAGTCCTCGCAGGTGAGGACACCGAGATCGACCGCTCGGTGATCGAAAAGATCAAAGACCCTTTGGTGCACCTGTTGCGGAACGCCGTGGACCACGGCGTCGAGACTCCCG
>JACZYW010000024.1 GCA_022570885.1 Chloroflexota bacterium
TGCGAACTCAAGTCGCGCAAGTTGCGCCATGGCGTGAGCGTGCAGTCGAGGCTGCCCCCCAACTCGAAGGAGAGGGAAGGCATCAGGCGGATGGCCTGCTGCCCGTGGGAGCGGCGGTGCAGGTGCGCGTACGGGCTGTCGATGGCTTCCATGGCCTGGTCGACACACTGCGGGCTTTGGAGCGAACGCCTGGCATAGTCCGGGCACACGCGCTTCGCATAGAGCAAGGAGACGGAGTCTTCCAGGTGACACTTTCTGCGCCCATCGCCCCGGAGGCGTTGGAACGCGCAGCCAGCGCAGCGTTGCGACAAACCCTGCGTGTGGAGCCGGACCCGCCGGTCGATCGCGTGTGAGGTGATGGTCTCGCAGATGAGCGAGACCGGCCGCAGCGTTATGTTCCGGCGGTAACGCAGTTAGTAGGTTGAGGCGTGGGATAGATGCAGGGACGAGCAGGCTTTCGCATCGAAACATACAAATGCGTATAATGGGGCTGCGTTCCCCGCCAAGGTTGTGTGAATGCAAGCAGTTCGGCTTCCAGTTGTCTCTCTAGCGCTGCTTATCGGCGCGTTGCTCGTAGGGACAGATCAGTCAGCGCAGGCGTTACCGCCTAGCGGGAGCGATCGTCTTCCTGTCGTCGTCACTGTCGAAACGATCAGCCAGCTAGGTGAGGACACCATCGTGCTCACTGGGTGGGCGCAACTGGATCGCGCGGCGCCCCGTATGGAGGGCGGCGTGGAGGTGGTGGACGTGGAGATCGTCGGCCTAAGCCTCCACGGCGCCAGCCAGATCGGCGCCATCTCTGCTGTCGAACGGCCGAATGACGGCGCGGACTACGTCTCGGCAGGCGAGGTACGCAGTCTGCAGGCGGGCAACGACTTTCCCGCATCTAGCTTCTTCGACGTGTTCGTCGACGTTACTGTGCCGTTGGCGTTCCCGGGCGGCGACAGGCTTGTCATTCACAACGAGACCCCGTTCCGCCTGACCCCTCGCGAGGCTGGCGTGGAGGTAGATCTGACCGCGTGGCCGCCCCTGGGCGTCGTCTACGAGCTGGAGCCGATCTTCGGCGTGGACAACGACGGCGATACGCTCATCGACGAGGACACGGCCGACGAGGACGGCGATCTGCTCTACGACGAAGACCGGCCCGGAGCTGACCCGGACACGCCCGGGGCTGGGGTTGAGTGTGGCTTTGACGCGGACTGTGATGGCCAGGAAGGCGAGGACCCGCCACTCGACTACTGTGTGCAGAATGACCCGACGCTCTGCGACGACGATGGCGACGGCCTGCTGGATGAAGACCCGTCCTGCATTCCTCTGATGAACCCCGGCAACGTCAACAACATGAAGGCTGGCTTTTGCGTGCGTAACCTCACGATGGAGTTCGCGCCGGAGCTGCCCAGCTACTCAGTGGCGCGGGGCGGCCCCTCCGATCTGCACCCAGCCGATGTCTTTGCGCTGGTACCGGGCGACGTGAGCGAACCACCGCCTCCGCCGCCACCTGTCGCTGTCTCCGGCAACGATGCTTTCGCTGATGGCTGGATTATTCCGCCACCACTGCCCTTCGTCGGCGAGCAGAGCACGGTCGGATCGACAGAAGAGACAGGCGAACCGGCACCGTGTGGCGGCATCGCGTCCACGGTCTGGTTCAGCTTCACGCCCGACGAGTCAGAGACGGTGATCATCGATACCGTTGGCAGCGGCTTCGATACGGTGTTGGCGGTCTACACCGGCAGCGCCGTCGATGCCCTCACTCCCATTGCTTGCAATGACGATTTCCCCGGACTCTTTTTTCAATCTAGGATTAGCTTCCCGGTAACCGCCGGCACAACGTATCACGTGCAGGCAGGCGGCTTTAACGGGCAGACCGGCGACTTGATGCTCAACGTCGCTTCGGAAGCGGCGTCCGACGGTGATATAGACATGGCTCCCTTCGTTCGCATCGCCTGCGCCGACCTGGGCCTGACCGCAGATGGCTGCGACGACGGCTCGGACGGTGACCAAGACGACCTCGATGCCCTCTCCTATGGCGCCGATCTGCCCGTAGATGCGCAGCCTATGCTCAACTTCTCGGTGGGCCCGGGCGCGCAGGGCGTCGCCGGCTCCGCGGTAGAGGCGCAGCGCAACTGTCCTCCCGTCCAGCCCGGCCTGTCGCCGGAGCCGGAGCCGGACGAGTTCGGCTCGGTCTTGGATGGTACGAACGAGCTGGTGCTGGACGGCAACGGGCCTGTCGGCGCATGCACGCCCGCCTTCCCCCTCGGCTTCGTCGAGGCCGCGACCGTGCGGGACGATCTCGATGCCCTCTACGCGCAGGATCCGGCTGCCGTGGACGCCGACAACGACGGCGTGCCCGAAAGCCCGGTCTACTTCTCCCTGGACGCGGACTCGCCCTCGCTCGCCACGCTCGGCTTCTCAGCGGCGGATATCCTAACGACGGTGTCCGGAGGCTCGCCAACCGTCTTCGCCTCAGAGGCGGAGCTTGGGCTGGCGCCGGGTGACGATGTGGATGCTCTCTGCCTGCGAGAAAGCGGCGATAGCATCTACGCTGCCGGCGAGGACCTGCTCTACTTCTCGCTCGCTCCAGGCTCGCCGACCTTGTCGGAGATGGGCGCCGGCCCGGGCGATCTGCTGACGCCGGACGGCCCCAGCCCGATCGTCGCGCAGGGCCGCGCGTACCTGGGCCTTGTCGCCGGAGACGATGTGAATGCCGTCACGTGCCAGGCGCTCTCCAAGGACCCGCGTGGCGACCTTGATGGCGATACCATCGCAAACCACATCGATCTGGACGACGACAACGACGGCTGCACCGATGAGCAGGAGCTGGGGCCGGATGAGACCCTGGGTGGCCGTCGCAACCCGAGCTACTTCTGGGACTTCTTCGACCCTAATCGGGACGGCGCCATCAGCCTGCTGGACTTCCTGGCAGTGCTCCGGCACTTTGGCACTGTTGGCGACCCGTCGACGTTCGATCCCGACGCGCCGGAGCCGCCGATTGGGGAGTACTGGGCGGCGGCCGACCGAGGTGGCCAAGACCCCGATGGAGACCTGTGGGACGAGTTGCCGGCAAACGGATCGATCGGCTTGGGCGACATCCTCTCGCTACTGCGTCAGTTCCCGCATACTTGCGGCGGCTAGCCGAGGCCGCGCGGCACTCGGAAGGAGAACATGATGGAGAACAGGATACAGCCAGTCGCTAAACGGCAAACAGCGTTAGCCTTATCGCTTGGACTGTTGCTAGTGACGCTCCTGGCGTTGTTGCTCATGTGGCAGCAGTCGCCGCCAGAGCTGGCGCAGGCTTTAGACCCGCTCTGCACGGTGGACGTGCAGACTCAACCGAGCGCTACCTGCGGCATGTCTTTAGGAGTAGAGCTTGCCTCAGGGACCCCCGATTGCGTCGTCGGCCCCCCCGCGAAGTGCACGTTCGCCGTAGACCAACCGTTCATCCTCACCATCAACACCGCCCCGTCGCCGCTTGACCTCATCGCGGGGTTCGCCGCCGAGGTGCTGTTCGGCAACGCGCCCGAACTGGGTCCGTGCGACAACATCAGGGACGATGACGGCGACCGATACGTCAACGACGGCTGCGTTGCGGTGGGCGACCCGGAGGTGGGCCGGTTCTGCGACAACGCTACAGATGACGAAGACGACCAGTTGGGTGTGGAAGGCCACCAGAAAGACGGCCTCGTCAACGATGGCTGTCCTCAGGTGGGCGCTATCTCAGAATTCGATCAGTGCGCCGGCAACATCGACGACGACGGCGACGGCTTCGTCAACGACGGCTGCCCCCAGGTTGGGACGACGGCGGAGACGGGCGATCAGTGCGCCAACGACACGGAAGATGATAGCAGCATACCCTTCCTCGACGGCTTCATCAACGACGGCTGTCCGGCAGTGGGCGACCCGGAGATCAATCAGTGCGGCAACGCCACCAACGACGACCCCGCCGACGATCCATTCGTCAACGACGGCTGCCCCGTGGTCGGCGTGACCGAAGCGGGCGCCTGCGACGGCATCGACGACGACGACAACGACGGCGCGCCCAACGACGGTTGTCCGGCGGTGGGGCCAGCCGAAGTAGGCTCGTGGTGTGCCGACGACTTTGACGACGACCAAGACGGCTTCGTTAACGACGGCTGTCCGCTCGCAGGTTTGCCCGAGACAGCGTGTGCCGGAATCGTCGACGACGACAGCGACGGTCGTATCAACGATGGCTGTCCGATGAAGGGCGGGCTGGCGTACGCGCGGGCGGCCTCCTGCGCAGATGAGGTCCAGGTAGCGCGGAAGGATGAGAGCGGGTTAGCGCTCTGTAACTCATTTGACACAATCGTGTTTGGCGGCGCAGCGTTCAGTGTACTTAGTTCATTCTCGTCGCCCTTGCCCCATCTCGACGTGCCTGCCAACAGCACCACCACCACGCTTGTGAAGATGAGCTTCACCTGCAACATCCCAGGCAGCCATCTGCTGGTGCTCACGGCCGACCCCGATTCGACAGAGGGCGCCATCTATAGCACCACGAGCGGAGCGACCCTGCTTGTAAAGACCGTGGAGGTGCAGCTGGATCTGAACTTCGATCTGCTGCTCGAGTCGCACCAGGTGGCCGATACGCTCACTGTCCATTGTGGCGAGCCTTCGCCGCCGACCCCCACCCCAACACCGCCCCCCACCCTCACCGCTACGCCTGTCGTAACCGTGGGCCCGACATCGACGCCCGGCCCATCGCCAACGCCCACGGCCACCTCGCCGGCCGGCCCCACCGCCACGCCCACGGAGGCGCCGTCTGAGGAGCCGGACGTGGCCCTTACCATGACAGATTCGGCCGACCCGGTGGAGAGTGAGGGTAAGATCACCTACACGCTGCAGGTGCGAAACCTCGGGTTGCAGGCCGCGGAGAACGTGGAGGTGACAGACATCTTGCCTGCAGGCGCCACGTTCCTGGGCCCCGCCCTGGGCTGCTCGCATGTGGCGGGCGTCGTCACCTGCACTGTGCCCTCCCTGGGCGGCTACGATGGCCGGCCTGGCGGCCTCGATGAAGAGACGATCTTCATCCAGATCGCCGCGCCTGAAGTCACGGCCGACTTCGAGCGCATCGTTAACGAAGCCTGGGTGAGCGCCAGCAACGAGCCCCCTGAGAACGGCGGAAACAACAATGATGTAGAGGAGACCATCGTGCTGGGCCAGGGGCCGGACCTGACGGTGGAGAAGATAGTCTCACCAAGTTTCCTGGATGTGGGAGGCACTGTTGACTATACCGTGACGGTTCGGAACGTTGGGCCGGTCGCGGCGGAAGGCGTAGAGTTGCAGGACACGCTGCCGCCGCTAAGCGAGGCGACCTTCGTCTCTGCCAGCGAGGGCTGTGCTGAGGCGTCAGGCGTCGTCACCTGCGCCCTGGGCAGCCTGCCGCCGGATGGCCAGATATCGATCCAGCTACAGCTCAGTGTTCCCGATGTGACACAGGATCTGTTGCTCAGGAACGAGGCCCGCGTCAGCGCCGCAAACGAGCGCTTCTGGGACACGGGCAACAACCTGGCCGTTGTGCATACGTCGGTGGTTGCCCCGCCCCCAGAGCTGACCTTGGAGAAGAGCGGACCTGCGTCCATTCTCCGAGCTAGAACCTTTACCTATACGCTGACCCTAACCAACCAGGGCGGCGGTGACGCGATAGATGTGCTGCTTACCGATACCCTGCCGGCAGCCATCGTCCTGGGCGATCCCCTCTTCGAAGGAGCCGATTGCGTGCTCTCCGCGGGGCCTGTGCTCACGTGCGATATCCCGCTGGTGGCGGCGCACGGCGGCCAGGCGATTATTACCGTCAGCGTCCGCGCTCCGAATGTGACAGCAGAGGATGTGGAAGTGCGCAACGATGTCGACGCAGTCGATCCGGATGAGGGGTTGGCGCTGAATGACAGTGTAGTAACCTTGGTCAGTGCCTGTGTAGACCTGACCGACGATGGCTTCGTGGCGTTTGGTGATATCCTTGCGCTGCTCTCCGTCAGCAATCTGATCAGCACGGATCCGAACTTTGACCCGATCTATGACCTTGTCGGAGATGGCGTCATTTCGTTCCGCGATTTCCTCCTGCTTCAGTCGCACCTCGGAGATGTCTGCTAGGACGCATGAGGTGCGGAGACCCGCCGTTCCTGCCCGGGTTTAGGGCTAAGAAAAAGGGCGGCGGAAAGATTCTCGCTAGCGGCCTTGACATCGTATGGGGATCGTGGTATAAAGGCCGTGCTGGTGGACGGATAGTCCACACTAACCCCGCCGCAGTATAAGCGAAGCTGCGCTAGCAGACCGATCGCCGACCCCCGCCCGGCCGATGGTTCTAGCAGCGGTGAGTAGTTGCTCCTACTTCCGCCTGGAGCCGGGAAGGGGGGATGCCCCACGAAACACAAGCACACTAACTGTGTAGGGAAGTCATTTACTTCTCGGTAGGAGGTTATCTTTCGTGAAAACAAGTAAGGTACGTATAGGAACAGTAGCGGGAGTACTGGCGCTTCCGCTCATCGCCATCTTGGCGATGGTGATGTTTTTCTCGTTTAGCCAGTCCGGTCCTGAGCAGGCCCAGGCGGCCAACCAGGGCTCGGTGACGGCCATGCGGATTGACGTTCCCACAAACGCAGAGGTGGGAAGCAAGTTCACCGTCAGCATCGTGGCCGATCTCACGCCGGCCGACCCCATCTCGGGCTTCGGCGTCTCGATCATCGTCGACGACGCTTTCGGCACCCCCGGCGTGTCGTACAACGGCGACGGATCACTCAATGAGACCGGCGGCAACGCCGCCTGTCTGGTTGAGGTCAAGTTGCGACCGACGGACAACATCCTGTCGAAGTGCGACTCGGTCACACCCATCCTGACTGGCGGGCACGCGTGGTCCGTCCTGACCGACTTCGCTTCGCCCGGGGATGCCCTACTGGCGGATGAAGGGGCAAAAGTAGTTCTGGTGAACACCACCTATTCGTGTAACACCGTGGGCACGCACAAGCTCTCGCTTGGTGCGCAGACCCCAGCGGGTACAGGAGACGACCCGGACGGTGCCATTTTTGCTGACCTTACCGGCGGGGCGATCTTTATAAAGACCGAGTCGCAGGACGTCGACACCGATGGCGACACGACGGCGGACTTCACCGTCGTAGCCGACACCGCCACCATCACCTGCACGCCGCCGGCAGAGACGATCAACGTCAACGTGACGGACAGCGTGCTGGCGACGAAGCTGACGAACACCTGTCTGCTGGTCTCCGTAACGGTGATTGCCGGCTCGCCGCCGGCGCCGGTTAACAAGCCGTTTGACGTTGTCAGTGACAACAACGCCATAGCGGCCTGTGACAGCATTGGGCCGATCAAGGGCGACCTGTCCGACAGCAACCCGGCCGTTGGCCAGATCGACATCGCAATCTCCGGCAAGAACCGCGAAGCGTTCGGTGACGACTGGAGCGTCCAGCAGGTTCAGACACAGGACAAGTACAACGTCGACCCCACGAAGTTCGTCTGTGACCTGAGCGCGGGCAAGTGCGAAGTCCCGATCACCAACCAGCTGAAGGACGGCGTGCTGAACGTGACGATCAACAACAACGTCACGGGCGGCCCGCTGACCGAGGCCGTATGCGTCAACATCGAGCCTGGCAGCACGCAGGAGTGCACCAGCACCGGTTCGATATCGGTGAACCGAGTGCTCGGTTCGTACACGGTCACGATCAAGCCAGAGAAGCTTGCCGCTTCCAGCTTGCAGTTGGCCGCTGGTACGGATGCCACGCTCAACTGCGACCTGTCCAAGAGCACGCTTGCTGGCAGGACGTGTGACCTGAAGTTCAGCTTTGAGGGCCAGAAGGTCTTCCACCTGAAGACGCCGTCCCTCTCCAACCTCTTCCTGAGCAACCAGCAGGGCGAGGCGAAGGCCGGACTCGAGGTCGAAGTAGGTACCACGATCGCGCCGCAGACCTGTCGGGCCGGCACGGACGTGGCGCTCTTCACGAACAACCTGAGTCTGGAGCCCGCGTCGCAAAACCCGAAGGGCGACGCGCAGAGCGTAGCCGCGTTCGAGATGACCATACGCTATGACCCGCAGTGGGTCTGCGTGAACGTGGTACCTGGTGACTACTGGTTCCTCCAGGCGAACAAGACCAACCCGTTCGCCTCAGGAAACGTCCGCGCAGCCGCACAGGCAATCGCTGACTCGGCCGACCCGGTAGCGGGCGGCGGAGCGCCGATTACCCTATCGACCGGAGCCGGCGGCGTGGTCTGCTTCATCGACGACAAGAACGATGGATTGCAGCCGACGGGCATGGCCCGCATCGGTTGTGTGGTCACCAAGTCGCAACTGAAGGACATCGACCAGACGCTGCCACTGGCCTACGTGCTAGTGAAGCCGCAGCCGGAAGTCTACAACCAGATCATCCCGAACCAGGAGAACGGTATCGTAACGATGATCCTCAACAGCGGGTGTAACCTCGCTGACCTTGAGGGTCACGCAATCGACTCCTCGGGTTGTGATGACTCGGTACTGACGATCCGGTGGCTGGAAGCTGACTTCAACGGCGACTGTGTCGTAGACGTAATCGACCAGCAGGCAGTATCGATGCGCTGGGGCGCCAGCGTTGGCAGCCTGCTCTACGACGCGCGCATGGACACGATGCCGTACGGCAACATCAAGGGCGATGGGCTCATCAACATCAAGGATGTGCAGTTCGCCTACGGCCGCGCCGGCAGCGTGTGCAGCGAGCAGAACCGGTTCCACCTGAAGGGGGCGCCGAACCCGGCTCAGGACCCGGTGCCGAACAAGTAAGCGCGAACGTTCAAGATAGGCAGAAGGCCCGAGCAATCTTGCTCGGGCCTTCTCAGCTTCTTAAGGGAGCGTGGCTTTTAAGCGGAGGCGTCCTTCGCTTCCTCCGCCTCGACCGGTGAATCCGATTCGAGGTCCATCTCCTGGCCAGAGCCTGTGAGCAGGAGTGGACGTTGGTGTTTCGTGATCGATTCGGCGGTGACCACGCACTTCTTCAGGTCGTCCCGAGAAGGTATCTCGTACATGACGTCTAGGAGCGTGTTCTCCAGGACGGTGCGCAGGCCGCGAGCGCCGGTCTTGTGGTGGATCGCATCTTTGGCGCAGGCATCTAACGCGTCGTCGGTAAAGACTAGCTCCACGCCGTCCATCGCGAAGAAGCGCTGGAACTGCTTGATCAGCGCGTTCCGGGGCTCGGTGAGAATGCGTCGCAACTCCTCGACCCCCAACGCTTCCAGGCTCACCGCCATCGGCAGCCTGCCGACGAACTCTGGGATCAGGCCGTACTGGAGGAGGTCGTCGTGGCTGACGTGCTTCAGCAGCTCGTCGACGCGGTCCTGTCCTCGTTTGTACGAGTAGTCTGCCTTGAAGCCCAAGGAGCGAAGGTTCCGGGAGAGCCGGCGCTCGACGATTTTCTCCAGCCCCTCGAAGGCGCCTCCGCAGATGAACAGGATGTTGCTGGTGTTGATCTGGAGGAAGTCCTGGTGCGGGTGTTTGCGGCCGCCCTGAGGCGGCACGTTAGCTACGGTGCCTTCGATGATCTTCAGGAGGGCTTGCTGAACGCCCTCGCCGGAGACGTCGCGCGTGATCGACGGGTTGTCGGTCTTGCGCGCGATCTTGTCGATCTCGTCGATGTAGATGATGCCGCGCTCCGCCCGCTGGATGTCGAAGTCCGCCGACTGGATCAGGTGGAGGAGGATGTTCTCTACGTCCTCGCCCACGTAGCCCGCTTCGGTGAGGGCGGTTGCATCGGCGATGGTGAAGGGGACATCCAGGGTGCGGGCCAGGGTGCGGGCCAGGTGGGTCTTGCCGCAGCCGGTGGGGCCCAGCAGCAGGATGTTGCTCTTCTCCAGCTCCACCTCGTCGTGGATCGGGGTGTGGCTGAGCGAGGAGCCGATGCGCTTGTAGTGGTTGTAGACGGCGACGGAGAGCACCTTCTTCGCCTGCTCCTGGCCAATCACGTACTGGCTGAGCTGGGCCAAGATCTCCTTGGGTGGCGGCGTGCGATGGCTTGCGCTCTTCGGTTGAGGGCTGCCGGAGACCTCTTCGTCGATGATCTCCCGACAGAGCTCGACGCACTCGTCACAGATGTAGACGGCGCCAGGGCCAGCGATCAGCCGTTTGACCTGCTCCTGGTTCTTTCCACAGAAGGAGCAGTGATACTGTACTCTGGTGCTCCGGCTACTCGTCATGTATCGATCCCCCCGTCATGTCCCACACTGATTCTAACGCGCTACTTCTCTTCTGGTTTCATCTCTTCTGGTTTCGTCAGGATCTCATCGACAATGCCGTACGCCTTCGCCTGTTCAGCGTTCATGAAGAAGTCGCGGTCAAAGTCGCTTCGTATCTTCTCTTTTTTCTGCCCTGTGTGCTGCGTAAGGATATCGCGGATGATCTCGTTCTCGCGTAGCAGCTCCTTCGCGGCGATCTCCACGTCAGCCGCCCAGCCGCGGGCGCCACCGTGGGCCTGGTGCATGTGGATCGTCGCGTTCGGGGTGGCGTAGCGCTTGCCGGGCGCGCCGGCGGCCAAGAGCACCGTCGCCATGCTGGCCGTCATCCCCACGCAGTACGTGGTCACATCCGCCCGGGTGAGTTGCATCGTGTCGTAGATGGCCAGGCCGGCGGTGATAGAGCCGCCAGGCGAATGGATGTACATCTGGATGTCCTTATCAGGGTCCTCTCGGTCCAGGAAGAGGAGTTGGGCGATCATGAGATTAGCGATCTGGTCATCGATCTGGGTGCCCATGAACACGATGCGTTCTCTGAGCAGCATGGAGAAGATATCGAAGGCGCGCTCTCCTCGCGGGCTCGTCTCGATAACTGACGGGATAATGGCGTTTAGCGGTGTTATGGGCTTCATAGGGTAATATGCTCCTTCAACGTGCGGGCTGTGCAGCCTGCAGTTCGGTCCCTGTACCTATCCGTCCTTGGATTCGTTGGCCTGTGCTTCTTCCGGATCCGCCTCGGCCACGGAGGCGATTTGTGTCAGGCGCTCTAATGTTTTCCTGGTGATGAGGGAGTCTCGCAGGCTCTCTTTCGCACCGTTGCTTGAGAAGAGGCGCTGCACCTCATCCGCTTGGTTACCGGCGCCGGAGGTGAGGCGGCTGATCTCCGCGTCCACCTCATCATCCGTCACTTGTATATCTTCGGCTGTTTCCAACTCGGACAACACTAGTGATCGGCGAACACGAGTCTCCGCCATTGGCCGTAGCTCCTCGCGCACCTCCTCCTCCGATTTGCCGAGCTGCTGCAGATAGCGTTCCAGGTCGTCCGGACGCGACTGGCCGCCTGGAGCGCCGCCCGCGCCGGATTGCTGGCGGAGCAGCCGTTCCACCTCCCGCTCGACCAGGACCGGCGGAAACTCCAGCTCCGACTGCTCCACAAGCGCCTCCATGATGCTGTCGTGGTAGCGGTGCTCCGCCTCGTCCTCCAGTGCGCGACGCAGGTCCTCCTCAAGGCGTGAGCGGAGCGCCTGTAGGTCGGAGAATCCCTCGCCGGCCTGCCGCGCGAACTCGTCGTCCAGCTCCGGCAGGATCTCGCGCTTGACCTCCTTGATCAGCACCCGGTAGTGCGCCTGCTTGCCTCGCAGCTGCTCATCGGCCGCGTCCTCCGGCACGGCCGCCTCGAACTCGAACTCAGCGCCTTTCTCGCGGCCGATGAGGCCTTCGGTGAAGCCGGGCAGGGCGATGGGGCGATCTTCGAGCATCTGGAACTCGACGTCCTCATCGTGGACGATGACTATATCGTCGATCGTGCCATGGATGTCCGCCCGGAGGACGTCGCTCCACTCGACGGGCCGGTCAGCAGGCTCCAGGGTGGCGTAGCGCCGGCGCAGCGCCTCCAGCCCCTCCTGCACCCGCTCGGGCTCGACGACGACGGGCTCGCGGGGGACGCGCAGCGAGGCGTAGTCGCCTAGCTCTACCTTGGGCTGCACGGGAATCGTGAACTTCGCGACCAGCGGCCGCTCTGTCACCAGTTCGAACTTCGCCTGGTCGATCGGCTCGATCGACTCCTCCTCCAGCGCCTCCTTGTACACGGTGGGCAGCAGGCGGTCGATCGCGTCGTGGAGCACAGCCTCGGGCCCCACGTGGCGCTCCAGGACGTCACGCGGCGCCTTGCCCGGCCGGAAGCCGGGGACGCGTGTCTTCGACGCGATACGGCGGTAGGAGGACTCCAGCGCCTTCTCAAGGCGGGCATCGTCCACCTCGATCTGGAGCACGACCTGGCTCTCGGGGATGCGCTCTGTCGAAACTTTCACGATTGCCTCTCTGGTTTGGAGTATAGCAATCGCGCTGCTTATTGGCGAACCTAGCGCGCCTCGAGTAGTGGGTCAGTTTGCAACTTTTGAATACCGTAGCCGAGCCGTTCCAGGCTCGGCGGCGGCGTGGATAGAAAGTCTTGCCTGGGGAAAAGCACGGGGCGTATTCAACTGACCCACTAGCGCGCCTTGGGGGTCAGCACATCGTTCAGGGCGTCGCCGAGCAGGTTGAAGGCGAAGATGAGCGCGGCTATCACCAGCGCGGGCGCCAGCAGCAGGTGGGGATAGTCGTTGATCGTCTCCGGGTTCGACGCCTGGAAGATCAGCGAGCCGAAGCTGGGCGCCTCGCGAACGCCTACGCCCAGGAAGGAGAGCGCGATCTCAGTGCCCGCGATCGCGCCGAGCGAGGCGGAGACGCTGACGATAATGATCGGGCTCACGTTGGGAAGCAGGTGCGATCCGAGGATGCGCCAGGTGTCCGCCCCCATCGCCCGCGCCGCCAGCACGTACTCCGTCTCGCGCAGCGCCAGCACCTGCGAGCGGATCACGCGCGCCCCGCCCACCCAGGAGAAGAGGGCAAGCGCGCCGAAGATGAGGAAGTAATCGGCCGACCCTGGGGTGGCGAAGATCGCCTGTACTGCCCAGAGAATGAGGATGACGAAGGTCGCCAGCATGGCCGGCATCAGCCACGTGCCGCTGCGGCGGTCTTCTCCGGCGAGGAGCCAGGCGCCGAGGCCCACGACGCCCGCCGTCGATAGCAGGCCCAGCAGGGCGATGAAGACGAAGTCGCCGCCGCCGGGCTCTCGCAGCGCCGTCAGGAGCGCATCGCTGGAGATATGGCTCTCCAGCCAGTCGACGCCAGCGACGGCTCGTGGCCGCATCGTGGCGTTGATCAAGATCAGCATGGGCAGGCCCGGCAGCGAGGCGAAGACCTCGCCGGAGCGCATGATCGCGGTGTCTACCTTGCCCCCCACGTAGCCGGAGAGCATGCCCAGCCCCACCGCCAGCACCAGGCTGCCCGCGACCACCGTGGCTACCGTGACGATGGTGGTGGTGCGGGCCGACCAGATGACGCGGCTCAGCAGGTCGCGGCCGAGACGGTCGGTGCCCAGCGGGTGCTCCAACGAGGGCGCCTGTAGCTGGTTCGGCAAGTCCGTCGTCTTGTAGTCCTTGGGCGATATCACCGGTGCGAAGAGACCGACGAAGTAGAAGCTGGCGATAGCCACGATCGCTATCAGCGCCAGCTTCTTGCGCAGCAGGCGGCGCAGCGCCAGCCCCCACGGCCCAATTGAGGCGGGCAGGCGAGCCATATCTTCGGCTGGCAGTTCCGGTACCTCTGCCATTAGCTCACCTGCTGCGTGTCATAACGGACGCGCGGGTCGATGAAGGTGTACGCGATGTCGATCACGATGTTTGCCGCGACGAAGACCGTCGCCAGCATCAGCACCAGCGCGAGGATCACGTCGTAGTCCTGTGTTGAGGCTGCTTGGAAGCCCAGCAGGCCGATGCCCGGGATGCCGAGGATCGTCTCGGTGAAGAAGGCGCCCTCCAGCAGTGTGACCATGGAGAGGCCGATCACGGTGACGAGCGGCAAGAGCGCGTTTCGGGTGACGTGTTGCGTTATGACCGTCATCTCGGAGAGACCCTTCGCCCGCGCGGTGCGCACGTAGTCCTCGCCCAGGACCTGGAGCGTTGTCGCCCGCACCAGCCGGGCGACGCCGGCGATGCCTGGCAGCGAGAGGACGAGCGCCGGCAGGATGATGTGCGTGCTGAAGATGCCCAGGGCGATCTCCTGCGGCCCCACATCGATCCGCGGCCCGCCCCAGCCTATGGGCAGCAGGTCTAGCTTGATCACGAAGATCAGTATCAGGAATGGCAGGCTCACCAGCACCGGGATCGATTGGAAGAAGAGGAAGCTGCTGATCGATAAGGGGTCCATCCAGGTGCCCTGGCGCAGGGCGGCGAAGATGCCCACCGCCGTGCCCACCGAGAAGGCGATGACCAGCGCGATGAACCCCGGCTGTATGGAGACCAGCATCTTCGGCCAGATGAGGTCCCAGACGTCCGCGCCCCGGTTGATCGTGACGCTCTCGCCGAAGTCCCAATCGGTGAGGATGTTCCCCATGTAGATGCCGTACTGCTCGTAGAACGGCTTATCCAGGCCACGCTCTCGCTGGATCCGCTCGATCGTCTCCTGATCGCGGTGCTGGCCGGCCAGGATCGTTACCGGGTCGCCGGGGCCGAAGCGGGTGATGGTGAAGGTGAGGAAGGAGACGACGAAGAGGATGACGGGCATCCAGAGCAGACGGCGGATGGTGTAGGCGAGGAGGCCCTGCATGATGCGAGCAGCCGCCGGCTACTCGTCTACAGGCTCGTCGCCGAGGACGACGAAGCGCAGCCGCGGCACGATGCCCCCCGGGACAGGGTATACCTTGACATAATCCTTTTTGAGGATGTGGTAGCGATCGAAGAAGAGGGGGAACCAGGGCACGTCGTCCAGGATGAGCTGCTCGGCTTGCTGGTACAGAGCGGTTCGCCGCTCAGCGTCCTGCTCGATCAGCGCTTCGCGGAGCAGCGTGTCCACCGAGGGGTTCTCGTAGCCGTTGTAGTTGTTCGCGCCCTCGCTGTCGAAGTGGAGGTTGAGCAGATTCTCCTCGGCAGGGTAGTCCATGATCCAGGCGAGGAGGTACATCTGGTAGATGCCATCTTCAATGTTGCGGAAGAATTCGCCGGCAAGCGATTGCTCGACGGTTACCTCCACACCGAGATGGGTGCGCCAGTTGTCGATGATGACTTCGAGCGAGGAGCTGGCGCTGCCGCCGGCCCCGCCCTCGGCGACGGTGATCCCCTCCAGCGCGTCCGTATCCCAGTAGCTCGATTGCTGCAACAGCTCCAGCGCCCGTTCGGGATCGAACTGCGGGGCCTGGTTGTCCTCGCTGTATGCGGGCAGGCCGGGCATGACGATGCTGTTCGCGGCCGGGATGGCGTCCTGGAACAGGATGCTGACGATCTCCTCCAGGTTGATCGCCATGCCGAAGGCCTGGCGCACCAGCGGGTCATCGAAGGGCGGCGCGTTGACGTTGAAGCCAAGGTAGCTGATTGAGAGCTGGCTGCCGGAGCTGTACTGGCCGTTGAGCGGGTCCAATGGGTCCTGGACGCGCTCCAGGTCGTCTATGCCGACGCCTGCCACGTCGATCTGATCGTCTTCGTAGAGCGTGATGGATGTGCCGAGGAGGCGGTAGCGAACGGTCTTCACCTGAGGCGCTCCCAGGTGATACTCCTCGTTCGCCTCCAGCGTGATGAGATCACCGAAGTCCCATTTCTTCAGCTTGTACGGGCCGGTGCCGATGGGCCGGCGTGACCAGTTATCGTCTCGCTCCATCTGCTGCTGGTTGACGACGAAGGCGGTGGGGTAGGTGAGCTTGAAGAGGAAGTTGGGCAGATCCCGCTCGATGGTGATCTCGATGGTGCGGTCATCGATGACCTGGACGCCGCTGACCTCGTCCGCCTCACCGCGCAGCTTCTCGAGGACGCCGACGATGTCCGCCAGGAAGAACGCCGCCCCCAGCGACTGCGTCGCCGGGTCTGCGGCCCGCTCCAGCGAGTACTTCACGTCTTGCGCCCGCACCGGCGTCCTGTTGTGGAAGAGGAGGTTCTCGCGAAGGCGGAAGGTGTAGGTGACGGTGCCGTCCGCGTTGACGACCTTGCCGCCGTTCGCCTCGGTGGGGATCTCCTCCGCCAGGTCGGGCTGGATCTGGAGATCCAGGTCCAGCGTGAGGAGGCCGCCGAAGATCTCGACGACGTAGAGCGCTGAGGTGCCGTCCGTGGTTAGGTGGGGGTCGAGCGTGATCGGTTCCCCGCCGCGCAGGCGCAGCTCGTTCGCGGCCCGGCTGCCGCCACCGCCGTTGTCGCCGCCGCTAACTACGACGACGACTACAAGGACGCCGGCGGCAAGCACCAGCATCATCACCACGCCGACGATTGCTAGAACAACTCGATTCATCGCTGACGCGCGCCTCTCTTTTAGCGGCTCAGGATGCCGCTGTATCGTCCCTGACCGCGCATGTTAGCGGGATCATACCAGAGCAACGATGCAGCTTCAATTCGGAAGGCTTCGCTCTGCATAAAATCTCTCACCGTCACGCTTGCCGAGTACATAGAGCGGGGGCGGGTCAGCGACCCGCCCCCGCAAAATCGTCTGCGCGTTGCGGGCTAGGCGAGGGCGGGCTCCGAGGCGCTCTTCAGGATCACCTCGTCGCCCTCGACATCGATCACCACATGTTCGCCATCGTGGAAGCGGTTCTCTAGGATCGCGTCTGAGAGACAATCCTCGATCTCGTCCTGGATCACGCGGCGTAGCGGCCGGGCGCCGAAGACCTGATCGTAGCCCTTCTCGCCCAGCCAGTCCTTGGTGGCCTCGGTTATCTCTAGCGTGAAGCCCTTCGATTGCATCTGCTGCTCCACGTCCTTGAGCTGGAGCTCTACGATCTTGCGGATGTGCTCCTTGCTCAGACCGTGGAAGACGACCGTGGCGTCGAGGCGGTTGAGGAACTCCGGCCGGAAGGCCTTCTTCAGCTCTTCCAGCACCTTCTCCTTCATCCGCTTGTACTGGTCCTCTGCCGTCTTGACCTCTTCCTTCTGGATGTTGAAGCCAATCGCCGACTCCTTTCGGATCAGGTCGGAGCCGACGTTGCTGGTCATGACGATGATGGTGTTGCGGAAGTCCACCTTGCGCCCCTTCGCGTCGGTCAGGTGGCCGTCATCGAAGATCTGGAGGAGGGTGTTGAAGACGTCCGGGTGCGCCTTCTCGATCTCGTCCAGCAGGATCAGGCAGTAGGACTTGCGGCGAACGGTATCGGTGAGCTGGCCGCCGTCTTCGTAGCCGATGTAGCCGGGCGGCGCCCCAACGAGGCGGGAGATGTTGTGCTTCTCCATGAACTCCGACATGTCCAGCCGGAGCAGTGCGTCTTCGCTGCCGAACATGAAGTCGGCCAGCATGCGTGGCAGGTAGGTCTTTCCTACGCCTGTGGGCCCGAGGAACATGAACACGCCAATGGGGCGCCTGGGGTCCTTCAGTCCGGCCCGCGAGCGACGCACGGCCTTGGCGATGACGTGGATCGCCTCCTCCTGGCCGACGACATTTTCCCCGAGCGCCTCTTCCATGTGCAGTAGCCGGGTCTGCTCCTCGCTGGTGATGCGGGCGACCGGGATGCCGGTCCACATGCTCACCACGTTGGCGATGTCTTCCGCTGTCACGATGAGCTCTTCCGCCGGCGCCTCTGCCCCGAGCTTCTCTTCCAGCTGCTCGATCTTCTCTTGCAGCTTCACTTCGCGGTCGCGAAGCTCGGCGGCGTACTCGTACTGCTGCGAGCTGATGGCCGTGTCCTTCTCCTTGCGGACGCTCTCCAACCCGCCGAGCGCCTCTTTGAGGGAGGGCGGCGTCGTCGTCTTCTTGATCCGCACCCGCGACGCGGCCTCGTCGACCACGTCGATCGCCTTGTCCGGCAGGAAGCGGTCGGACACATAGCGGTCGGCGAGTTCGCTCGCCGCGCGGAGCGCTTCGTCGCTGATCACCAGCTTGTGGTGCTCTTCGTAGCGCTCCTTGATCCCGCGCAGGATCTCGATCGTCTCCTCCACGGAGGGCTCTTCAACCATGACGGGCTGGAGCCGCCGCTCTAGGGCGGCGTCCTTCTCGATATACTTGCGGTAGTCGTCCAGCGTTGTCGCGCCGATGCACTGCAGCTCGCCGCGAGCGAGGGATGGCTTGAGGATGTTCGCGGCGTCCACCGCGCCCTCGGCGGCGCCTGCGCCGACCAGCATGTGCATCTCATCGATGAAGAGGATGCAGTTACCGGCGTTCTTGAGCTCATCGATCACCTTCTTCAGGCGCTCCTCGAATTCGCCCCGGTACTTGGTGCCCGCGACCAGCCCGCCGATGTCCAGCGTTACCAGCCGCTTGCCCTGGAGCGACTCCGGCACATCGCCGGAGATGATACGGTGCGCCAGCCCTTCGGCGATGGCGGTCTTGCCGACGCCGGGCTCGCCGATGAGGATCGGGTTGTTCTTGGTACGGCGGGAGAGGATCTGGATCACCCGCTCGATCTCCTTCTCACGCCCGATGACCGGATCCAGCTTTCCCTGGCGGGAGGCGCTGGTGAGGTCCGTGCCGAGCTGGTCCACGGTGGGCGTGCGCGTAGAAGAGCGCGCGCCGCTGCCGGAGCTCTGCGGGACGCTCTGTGAGAGGATGCGCGTCGTCTCGGCGCGAACGCGCTCCAGGTTCACGCCCAGGCTCTCCAGCACGCTCGCGGCGATTCCCTCGCCTTCGCGTACCAGGCCGAGCAGGACATGCTCTGTGCCGATGTAGTGGTGGTTGAGGCGGCGCGCCTCGTCGACGGCCAGCTCGATCACTTTCTTGGCGCGGGGAGTGAGCCCGATGTCGCCGGTGATGGCGCGGTCGCCCCGCCCGATGATGAACTCGACGGCGGAGCGCACCTTGGTCAGCTCGACGCCCAGGTTGGCGAGGACTTTAGCGGCGACGCCATCGCCCTCTCGCACCAGACCGAGGAGCAGGTGCTCCGTGCCGATGTAGTTGTGGTTGAAGCGCTGGGCCTCTTCTTGGGCCAGCGTGAGTACGCGGCGGGCGCGCTCAGTGAACTTGTCGAACCGGTCTGCCATTGTACAACCTCCCAGCCTCTACTACTCTCACATTAGCATAGGGCTCTCGGGGAAGTCTATTCGGGTAGATCACTATCTCCCCCAATCTTTCGGCAGCGGTCCATGCGCTCAGTCGGTTGGTTTCTCGCTCGTCCCCTCCTTGGGCGGTTCTTCCGTCGCGGGCTCGTCGGCCGGTGGCTCTTCTGCGGCGGCCTCCGGCTTGTCAGACGGCGGCTCTTCTGTAGCGGCCTCCGGCTCGTCGGACGGCGCTTCTGCAGCGGCCTCCGGCTCGTCGGACGGTGATTCTTCTGCGGCGGCCTCCGGCTCGTCGGACGGCGCTTCTGCAGCGGCCTCCGGCTCGTCGGCTGGTGACTCTTCTGCGGCGGCCTCCGGCTTGTCGGCCGGTGACTCTGCGGCGGCGGCTTCCGGCGCTTCGGCCGGTGACTCTGCGGCGGCGGCCTCCGGCTCGTCGGCCGGTGGCTCTTCTGCGGCGGCCTCCGGCTCGTCGGCCGGTGACTCTTCTGCGGCGGCCTCCGGCTCGTCGGCCGGTGGCTCTTCTGCGGCGGCCTCCGGCTCGTCGGACGGTGACTCTTCTGCGGCGGCCTCCGGCTCGTCGGCCGGTGACTCTTCTGCGGCGGCCTCCGGCTCGTCGGC
>JACZYW010000160.1 GCA_022570885.1 Chloroflexota bacterium
GACCGCACGCAGTTGGCGATCCACGCCTCCGAACCACCGTCCGCCCCCTTCTCCTCCGATGAGCACGAGTGTCCCCTGGGGAGTGAGGCCGCGTCTCAGGTGTGAAACCGAACGGCGGCCCGCGGTGTCGAGGATGACGTCGTAGCGCTGTCGGCTGTCGGCGAAGTCCTCCCGGGTGTAATCGATGACATGGTCAGCGCCGATCGATCGGACGAGGTCCGTCTTCGTTGTGCTGCATACGCCGGTGACTTCGGCTCCGAACGCCTTGGCGATCTGCACGGCAAACGTCCCGATGCCTCCCGCCGCACCGATAATCAGCACCTTCTGCCCCGGCTGGACCTCTCCCGCGTCCCGGAGACCCCGGAGGGCGGTGCGACCGGAGTCGGGGACGGCAGCCGCCTGTTCGAAGGTGATGTTCGCCGGCTTCCGCACAAACCTGTCCTCGCCAGCGCACACGTACTCGGCGAAG
Organism: Chloroflexota bacterium; assembly: GCA_022570885.1. Taxonomy (GTDB): domain Bacteria; phylum Chloroflexota; class Dehalococcoidia; order DSTF01; family RBG-16-68-14; genus JACZTE01. The sequence continues at coordinate 470 of JACZYW010000160.1, forward strand.
GAGCCTTCGCAGTCGCCGAACACCTCACTACCTGGTTGAAACTCGGTCACATCCTTCCCGACTGCCTCGACGCGTCCTGCGACATCAATGCCCGGCCGGGTTTTGGGTTTGCGCAGCCCAAAGCCCATGATGCGCATCAGGTACGGTTCGCCCGTCATGAGATGCCACACGCCGGGACTAACGCTAGCCGCGTGAACGCGAATCAGCACGTCGTCATCCCCGACCACCGGCTTGTCGATATCCCTGAGTTCCAGGACGTCGGGTGATCCGTAGGTGTCTTGGACGATCGCCTTCATTCCCAACTCCTTTTGTTCAGCCATGCTTATTCGACGACGAGCTTCTCTTCGGTGACGATAGAGAAGGTGCGGCTGTGGTCGACGAAGTTGCGCTCGTCCTCGCGGGCGGCCTTGAGCTCGGGCGAGGCCATCGCCTGCTGTAGCATCGCCATGTCGTCGAACCAGAGCTCGGCGGCGCCGTCGTAGGCGGGGGTGTTCTTGCCGGTGTAGAGTTCGGGCAGCGTGTGGCACTGCACGTAGCGGCGGAGGCCGGGGAGGCGCGCGGCGATGGGGCCGTGGGTCTCGCGCCAGTAGCGCTGAAACTCCTCGACCGACATGCCGGGCTTGCGGTTGATGCAGTAGATCAGCTTGACCATGTTGCCTCCATTGCCGATGGCGTGCCTACGTCCGCGTGCCTATGTCCTCCTGCTTCGTAGGGACAAAGCTTTAGCTCTGTCCAGGGCCGACCTGAAGGTCGGCCCCTACGAGGATAGGCTCAGGGACGCGGCTCATCTCCTGTGGGACAGGCTTTAGCCTGTCTGAGCTGTCAGCCTGAAGGTTGGCCCGCAGCAAAGATTGGGGGGTATTCAGGCCTACCTTCTCCTGCTTCGTAGGGACAGGGCTTTAGCTCTGTCCTGTCGGGCTGAAGGCCCGACTCACTCCTGGTGACCGTTCCCCTCCGTCTCGTCGTCGATGTCCTCCGAGTAGACGCCGGCCTCGCGGCCGAGCCAGACGGTGACGACGAAGTCGTCGCGGAACGGCTCCGCGGTCATCACCAGCCGCTCGTCGATCTCGCCGATGAGCTCCTGGATATCGTCCTCGGTCGCGTTCTCGGCCAGGCAGAGCGTGGCGGTGACCTCATCCGAGCCATAGTGGATGTCTACCCGGCCGGCATCGTCTTCGCCGGAGCGGATGATGAACGCCTCCGAGCTAGGGGTGCGGGCTTGGCGCTCGAACTGATAGCGGGGCATGGCTGGCTCCTTCCCCCCGATGGGCCGGGGGCGACTCGAACTGGTTCGCTGCTATTGTGACGAATACGGCGTCGACGGTCGAGGCGCCGTTAGCGGCGGCGGCGGCCGCCGAACATGCCCTTGATGTTGTCCCAGACGGACTTTTTGCCGACGCGGCCCAGGAACTTACCCCAGGACTCCTCGGCGGAGGCGGCGCGCTCCAGGCCGCGCACGCGCTCCTCCATGATGTCGCGCACCTGACCCTCCTCGCCGGCGTCCAGCCAGAAGCCGTGCTCCTCCTCGCAGGTGTCGATCTCGAGGTTGTAGGCGCGGTAGTTGAAGGCGCGCATCTGCTCGCCGCAGACCGGGCAGTTGAGCTCGCTCGGGCGCTTGGCGTACTCGATCATGGCGCGGCGCGTGTGCTCCTCGGGTGCCGCGAGCGCTTCCAGATGGTCGAGCTCGTGGTGGTCGAGCCAGCGGCCGCTGCATTTCGTGCAGTGGTCGACCTCGATGCCGCTGTGGTGCTCGATCACGAGCTCGCTGCCGTCGCGGGGACACTTCAGCATGATACGTCTAGTTTACCATAGCTAGGCCGCCAATCGCCGAGCGCGGCGTCAAAGCAGGCGATAAGCGCCCGCCGGTCGGCGGGAGAGCTGACGGAAGGTCCTCTCAGATGCCGCCTGTCGCCTAACAAGAAGGAAAATCCTCAAACTTGTCGTATTCAGCATCACCCGGCTGCCAGATTGCGATGATGTGCTCCGCCGGAACCGGCCGACGATGGAATACGTCGGCTCCGATATCCTCTAGATTGAGAAGACGCGCTGGGAACACCTTCTGAATGCCAGGGAACACTTGAATCTCCTGCCCAGGACTTAGATCGAGATGTGCCACAACTACGGCAGGTTTGCCGAGCTTTCTTAACTTAGCTGGCAGCGTTGCAGCACGGCTGGATTTCTTAATCGCTTCGCCACCCCACGTACTCAATAAGGGATTGATGTCAGGAGGCCTATTCCACAACATGGCCTCGGGCAAGAAAAAGCAGCACTGACCAGCACGGTATTCAGCCTCACCGCTCTCAAATACGTGTGAACGATGGAGCATATCTTGTTCGGCAGCAGAGATGCAAGAGTGCTCATAGGCCGCGTTGATCCGCTCTTTGACAGACTCTGCGGAAAGCAAACGCAGACCTTGCGTCCGTATCATCTGAACCTCATGATCCAACAGTCGAGTTGCATGATAGGCCCGAACAAGGCAACCGGAGAGCAGTGCGCGGAAATCGGCCTCGGCCTCGAGAGGAACCGCAAGATCATTCATGTACTCGGTGGTGCCACGCAATTGATTGGCTAGCGTCTGCGCGCGATCACGCAGCTCCGGCGGCCACGTGCTTGGGTCGTCAACGTCAAGCCACATAGCGTTGCTAGAGAGAGGCGTGGTTCATCGCTCCGGGGTTACGCCGGCCGGGTCTGGCCCGTGCCCTGGACGACCCACTTGTAGGTGGTGATCTCCTGCAGGCCGACGGGCCCGCGAGCGTGGAACTTCTGGGTCGAGTCGATGATCTCCGCGCCGAGGCCGAATTGCGCGCCGTCGGTGAACTGCGTGGAGGCGTTGACGTAGACGACGGCGGTGTCCACTTCGTGCAGGAAGCGTTGCGCCGCCGAGTAGTCCTCGGTGACGATGGCGTCGGAGTGGCCGGTGCCGTACTGGTAGATGTGGTCCAGCGCCTCGTCTAGCGAGTCGACGATCTTTACCGACGCCACCATCGCTAGGTGCTCCTTGCCGAAGTCGTCGGGCGCGGCCGCGTTCGCTACCAGGTTGGGCGCCTGCGCCCGCGAGACGATCTCCAGCGATGCCGGGTCGCAGCGCATCTCCACCTCGGCCTCCGCCCAGCGCGCGGCGAGGCGGGGCAGGTAGCCGGCGGCTACGTCGCGGTGCACCAGCACGGTATCGAGGGCGTTGCAGATCGTGTGGCGGCGGGTCTTGGCGTTGTCGACGATCGCCAGGGCCTTCTCCAGATCGGCCGACGCGTCGACGTAGGTGTGGCAGACGCCCACGCCGCCGATGAGCACGGGCATCGTGGCGTTCTTCACTACGAAATCGATCAGGCCGCCGCCGCGTGGCACCAGCAGGTCGATGTACTCGCGCATCGTCAGCAGCTCAGCCACGAGCGCCCGGTCCGGCGATTCGACGAACTGGATCGCGTCGTCGGGCATGCCCGCCTCGCTCGCCGCGCGGGAGATGGTGCGGGCGATGGTGCTGCTGGAGTGGAACGCGTCTTTGCCGCCGCGCAAGATCGATGCGCTGCCGGCCTTCAGGCAGAGGGAGGCGACGTCCGCGGTGACGTTCGGCCGCGCTTCGTAGATGCAGGCGATCACGCCCATCGGCACGCGCACCTTGCCAATGATGAGCCCGTTCGCCAGGGTGCGCTGCTCGAACCCCTGGCCGATCGGGTCGGGCAGCGCGGCGACGTCGCGCACGTCGGAAGCGATAGCGGCCAGCCGCTCGGGCGTGAGCACCATCCGGTCGATGATGTAGCCGGTGACGCCGGCCTCGCGGGCGGCCTGTAGGTCGTGCTGGTTGGCGCGCAGGATCTCGTCCTGATGGGCGGTCAGCGCGTCGGCGATGGCGAGCAGTGCCCGGTTCTTCGCGTCGCTGCCGAGCGTGGCGAGCCGGCGCGCCGCCTGTTTCGCTTGGCGGCCGATCGCTTGCAGGTCTACGCTGGCGGTCGTGGTCATGAGCATGCTCCGATTGAACGAGGGACAGGCTTCAGCCTGTCGTGGTCGAGCCGTTCGGCGATCTCCCGTCGAGCCTGTCGGCGTCGGGCTAAAGCCCGGCCCGCGACTCGAAGGCGTGTGCAATAGTGTACCGATTATGGCGGGAGATGAGAAGCGGGAGACCCTTCGACAAGCTCAGGGTGGATCTGCGGCGAACGAGGGCTGCGAAGTACGAAGCAGCGGATTTCAACCCGCGGGAACTCGTTTCACAGAGCCAAACCTAGGGCTGGAAGCGTAGATGTAGGGGCGACCATCTGGTCGCCCAGGGCGAGCTCAGTCCATGGCGACGAAGACTTCGCCGTTCTCTTCCTTCGTTTCGTAAGTGGGGACGGCCTGCTTCATGAAGGCGGGGAGGGTGGCGTCGTACACCAGCTTGAGCATGCCCGGGCGCTGCGCCCACTTGGCCACGCAGCCGTCGGTCACGTCGAACTCGGCGCCGTGCCAGGGGCACTCGAGAAGGGTGCCGCGCAGCGTCCCCTTGCCGAGGCGTGCGCGCAGGTGGCTGCAGCGTCCGCCAACGGCGAAGAGCTGGCCGCCTACCACGCGGCCGACGGCGATCTCCCTGCCGCGCGCCTTGAGCTGCCGCACTTCGCCCTCCGGAAGCTCATCGGACCGGCATACGGAGACGAAGGTATAGGCGGGCGACTCCTTCCCCTTTGGGGCTTCGGTCTTCTTAGCATCGACGGCCACGGCATGCTCCTCCCGCAATCTGCGCTCAGCGACCAGAAGATAACAAACGACGCTGGCAGGAACAAGGATGCTGATTCGGCTTAGTCGAAGAACGGTTCGTATGGGCTGCTCTTGAACGCCGCATACAGCT
>JACZYW010000161.1 GCA_022570885.1 Chloroflexota bacterium
GCATTTAACCACCGACCTACCATAAGGGAACCGGCTACCAGCGCTAGCTCTGGCGCACTATGAGCATCCGCTGCCGCCCCGCCAGATCGCGGCGCGTCTCGATGGCTGCGGCGGGGAAGGCAACGCGAGCTGCTTCACGGAGCCGCTGCCCCTGGTTCCAGGCGTGCTCCGCCAGGAGCAGGCCGCCCGGGTGGAGCCGCGCCTGCGCCAGTAACGCCTCGATGAGCGCGGTGCCACGCCGGCCGGCGTGGAGGGCCGCCGCTGGCTCGTGTTCGCGGATCTCCGGCGGCAGCCGTCGTAGAGCCGGGTGGGCACATAGGGCAGGTTGGCGACGATCAGGTCGAACCGGCCTGGCAGCGGCGTCAGCAGCTCGCCCTGGACGAAATCGATCCGGCCCGCCACGCCGTTCGCGCTGGCGTTGCAGCGCGCCAACGCCAGCGCCTGCCGCGACGGGTCGATCGCGACGATGCGCGCCGTTGGGCAGTGTACCGCGAGCGCTACGGCGATCGCGCCGCCGCCGGTGCCGACATCGACGATCCGGGGTCGCGGGTCGTGGGTCGTGGGTCGCGGAACTCGCCCTTGTTCCCATCTGTCGATCCAACTCAACGCCGCTTCCACCAGCAGCTCCGTCTCCGGCCGGGGGATGAGTGCGGCCGGAGCGCAGGCGAAGCTAAGGCCGTAGAACTCTCTGTGCCCGACGATATACGCTGTGGGTTCGTGGTCGAGGCGACGGCGGAGCAGCGACTCGAAGGTTGTGTGCGCCTCTGTCGGGAGCGGCTCCCGAAGGCGCGCGAAGAGCGCCTCGCGGGTGAGACTGAGGGCATGGCAGAGCAGTATCTCCGCCTCTAGCCGAGCGTCGTCGATCTCGGCGTCGCGGAGGCGCGACTCGGCGTCGCGCAGAGCTTCGATGAGGGTCACGCGGCTATGATAGCGCACGCGGGCGGCGCGCCGAGCAAGGTATCGGCGCTTAGGTGATCTGTTCCTCTAGCTGTCGCGCCTCTTCGCTGGTGGCGACGGCGTCGATCAGCTCGTCGATATCGCCGTCGAGGATAGCGGGCAGATTGTGCAGGGTGAGACCGACGCGATGGTCGGTCACGCGGTCCTGCGGGAAGTTGTAGGTGCGGATCTTCTCCGAGCGCTCGCCGGTGCCGACCTGAGAGCGCCGGGCATCGCCGATCTCTTTTCGCTGCTCCTCCTCCTTGCGCGCGAGCAGCCGCGCCCGGAGCACGCCCATCGCCTTCATGCGGTTCTTCATCTGCGAGCGCTCGTCCTGGCAGCTGGCGACGATGCCCGTCGGCAGGTGGGTGATCCGCACCGCCGAGGCCACCTTCTGCACGTTCTGGCCGCCGTGACCGCTGGCGTGGAAGATATCCACGCGCAGTTCGTCCTCGCCGATCGTCACGTCCACCTCCTCCGCCTCCGGTAGCACGGCGACGGTGGCGGCGGAGGTGTGGATGCGCCCTTGGGTCTCGGTCTTGGGCACGCGCTGGACTCGATGGACGCCGCTCTCGTACTTCAGCCGGGAGTAGGCGCCCTCGCCGCGCACTTCGAAGATGATCTCCTTGAAGCCACCGATGCCCGTTTCGTGGAGCGAGATCACCTCGATCTTCCAGTTACGGCGGTCGGCGTAGCGGCTGTACGCGCGGTAGAGGTCGGCGGCGAAGAGACCGGCCTCGTCGCCGCCTGTGCCCGCGCGGATCTCGACGATCACGTTGCGATCATCGTGCGGGTCCTTGGGCAGGAGGGCGTGCTTCAGTTTGCCTTCCAGCTCCTCGCTTTGGCTGGTGAGCGCCGCGACCTCGTCGCGGGCGAGGTCGGCCAGCTCGGGATCGCTGCCGTCAGCGAGGAGTTCGCGGGCATCGGCGAGGGCTCGCTCCGCCGAGCGGTGGTCTCGATAGAGCGTGACGATCTGCTCCAGACTGGCGCGCTCTTTGGCCAGGGCTTGGAGCTGTTCGTAGTTGCCGGCCACCTCCGGCTGGCCCATCTCTTTGGTCAGCTCCTCGAAGCGCGTCTCGATTGCTGCTAGTCGATCCCACAGCGTCATCGCCGTCACACCTACGCATAGAGCGAGCCCCAGGCTTGGTGGGAACCTCGCGCTACGCTGCTCTGATCGAAGTATAGCAGGCTCCTTCGACTAGCTCAGGATGGCAGGCCTTCTCCGTATCGGTGGCGGCAAGGCTAGAAAGCCTCGCCTACGATATTCAAGAGTTGTTGACAACGCTGCAGGGCCTTCGATACGATACCGACCAAGTACATAGCACGGTCGATTCGTCCCGCCGGGGGAGGAATAGCGCATGGCTATCGATCAGCAAGACAGGATGCAGATGCTCCGCGCCGAGCCCGAGTTGCCGGAGCTCGACCTAAGCTGGATGGAGCCCGGCACCGAGTGGGGCGTGCGCGCTCAGCCGGGCCGCCGCGGCCTCACGATCGATGAGATCAACATCGGCTCCTACGGCGAGGCGCCCGATGAGAGCGAGGGCTGGACGATGCGCCCTCGGGGAGCGGCTTCCCGCGAGGCGGTGCCCCGCGTCGCCCACTACCTGCGCGACAAGGCCGACACCTGGTCGAAGAACGCCTCGCTGCTCTACGAGGAGGCGGTGCAGCGCCAGTGGTCGTCCGCCACGGACATTCCCTGGGAGACGCTGCGGCCGCTGCCGGACCGCGTGGAGCGGGCGATGTGCCAGTTCTGCACCTTCCTCACGGAGGTGGAGTTCATCGCCGGCGACGTGCCCGGCTCCTGGCTCCCCAAGATCAGCAACGAGCACTACGAGGTGAAGCTCTTCCTCGCCTCGCAGGTGATGGACGAAGCGCGACACCTGGACGTCTTCCGCAAGCGCGCGCTCGCGAACGGCGGCGGGCTGCTGCTGAGCAGCGGCAACGCCGGCCTGCGCTTCGTCATGGATGCGCAGGACTTCACCGAGATGTCGGCCATCCTCCACGTTCAGGGCGAGGGGCTGATACAGTCGATCTTTCGCATGGGCGAGTACATCGCCACCTGCGACGCCGAGAAGCGCATGTTTCGCCTGGCCGCCCAGGACGAATCTCGCCACGTCGCCTTCGGCGTGATGCACCTGAAGTACATCCTGGAGACGCAGCCGTGGCGTCGGGAGGAGATCCACGCCTACCTGGACTACTCCGAGCCGGCGATCCAGGGCGGCAGCGCCGGCGGCCTGATGGTCTTTGGCGTCCTGGCCCACCATCCGCAGGTGTGCGCCGCGGTCCTCGCCCACGTCGGCATCAGCGACGCGCTGCGAACCGAGCTGTCACCCAACGGCGAGTTCAATATCACGGAGTTCGGCACGGTCCGCGACGAGACCCAGTTCCATGGCATGCTCGGCTACTCCCCGTACCACGCAGTCAAGCAGGGCACCACGTATCCAGCCGTCATGGCCACGACCGGGATGAACGATCCCCGCGTCGAGCCGTGGCAGTCGTTCAAGATGGTGGCCGCGCTCCAGGCGTCCGGCACGCCCAACCCGGTGCTGCTCCGGGTGAGTCACAACACCGGTCACGGCGGCGGCACCCGGCTGTCGGAACGCGATCAGCAGCTCGCGGATTCGTACACGTTCCTCTTTGCGGCCCTGGATCTGCCGTACCGGCCGGTGGGCGACCGCTAGTACTACAACGCTACATTTGCTCAAGCGACGACGGGTCGCGAGCCGACGAGCCTTGGGGCGGAGTGCCCCAAGGAGACCCCAGACATGGATGTCGAAACGATCCAGAAGATCCGACCGTCGCTGACGCGGTACCTGGCCGAGTTCAACGGATGCTTCGTGAAATCGGCGAGTCAGCGGCACATGCAGACGTATGTGACCGGGCAGCTGAGCGGCCTGGAGCGCAAGAGCGTCGAGCCGATCGCGGATGCTGCCGGGGTGCCACCGCGAACATTGCAGGAGTTCCTGAGTCTGTTCCGGTGGGACGAGGATGCGGTCCGAGACCGTTTGCAGCGGCGGGTGGCCCGCCGGCATGTCCACCCACACAGCGTGGGCATCATTGACGAGACGAGCTTCGCCAAGAAGGGCAGCAAGACCGCCGGTGTTCAGCGGCAGTTCTGCGGCAGCGTCGGCAAGACGGAGAACTGCGTGATCAGCGTTCACCTGGGATACGCCACGCCCGACTTCCACACGCTGCTGGACGGCGAAATGTATCTGCCCGAGGAGACATGGCACGAGGACCGGGAGCGATGTCGCCAAGCAGGCATTCCCGACGATGTCGTGTACCGATCGAAGTGGCGGATGGCTCTGGAGCAGCTGTCCCGTGCGTACACCAACGGTGTTCGCTTCACCTGGCTGACCTTCGACGAGGGGTACGGCGGGAAACCACCATTTTTACGGGCTCTGGATGAGGTCGGCCAGAACTACGTCGGCGAGGTTCCCGTGTCGTTCCGTGTCTGGACCAAGCAGCCGGAAATGATGTACAGAGAGCATGTGAGCCGTCAGCGGATGGGGCGACCTCACAAGTTCCCGTGTCTGAAAGTGCAGACCAATCCAACCGTCGAGGTGCGGAACATCCTGACCTACTCACCGGTCATGCGACGACAGCCGTGGGAGCAGTATCGGATCAAGGATGGCACCAAGGGACCCATCGTGTGGGAAGCGAAGCGGATCCTGGTGTGGCTGCGAGACGCCGACGGACTTCCCACTCGAGCGCACCACCTGGTCGTCGCTCGGAACGTGCTCGACCACGATGAGATCAAGTACTTCATCAGCAACGCGCCCGAAGAGACGTCGGTGCAGGTGCTGCTTCTGGTCGCGTTCAGCCGCTGGCGCGTTGAGCGGATGTTCCAGGACAGCAAGGGCGAACTCGGCATGGACCACTTCGAAGTCCGCCGGTACATCTCGATCAAGCGTCACCTGATCGTGAGCTGTGTCAGCCATCTGTTCCTCGCTGAGTTCCAGCTGGCCAATCGGGAGAAAAAAAACCGAACTCACGATCTGCCAGATCCGGTCCGTCACCGCTCAACTCGTGCCGATCTGGCTCCGGAATGGGCGCTGCACACGAGCGATCGCCCAGTCCATCAGCCAGCAGGTTCTTAGGACACAGCACCGTAACGCCAAAGCTCAGCGGTCCCACCGCAAGCGAACGCTGCGACGTCTACACAGGATCGGCGTCAAGCTCGGGGAGATCCATGCTTGCCGATGGCCCGGCCTAGCGTTGTAGTACTAGCAGCCCGTTGAAGAAGTCATTCGGGCTGCGAGCGGCCCAGATCCGCCAGCTCGGCGTCGCCGAATCTCGCCGTA
>JACZYW010000162.1 GCA_022570885.1 Chloroflexota bacterium
AGAAGCCGGCTCATCTCGCCTGCCGTGCTCACGGACATCTTTCGCGCGTCCAGCCCGGCCGAAGCGTCGCCCAGCCGGCAGAACAGCGTCGTCCGCTCCAGGCCGAGCCGCCGTTGCTGTTCATTGATGTAGTCGACGCCCATCAGGTCGATGACAATGTTCGTCGCCGCGTTGTCGGAGATGATGATCATCAGCACCGCCGCGTCTCGCACGGACATCTCCACGCCATAGGACAGCCGCGACAGCACGCCCGAGCCGAGGACGCGGTGCTCCGGCTGGTACGACAGCCGGTCGTCCAGCCGCACGCGCCGTTCTTCCACCGCCTGGTAGAGCGCCACAAGAATCGGCACCTTGATCAGCGATGCCGTCGGCATCACCTCGTCCTCATCGATGCCGACGTGCCGGTCAGCTCCCAGCTCCGTGAGCGTGCACGTCCACTTCCCGGAGTACGACGCTCCGATCTGGCGGAGCTCAGCTTCGAGCGAGGAGAGAGTCATGGCGAGGCCTATGGTAACAACACGATGCCGTCAGTAACAAAGCAGGCCATTCGATGCGTAGGCTTGCCGAACAAGGGTGACACTATGCGAGGATAGTGTCTGCTCGCTCATTGGACAGGCATTGGTATTGAAGTCTGAGCCGTGCTCATTCCTCCGTCTACAGGTATCACAGCGCCGGTCACAAACGTCGCGGCAGGCGAGGCGAGGTAGATCGCGATGCCGGCCATGTCTTCGGGACGGCCGATGCGTTTCATGGGAGCGCTCGCCTCGATTTCGGCCCGGAAGTTCTCCAGTGTCCATTTCATCATGTGCGATTCGAACGGGCCCGGCGCGATGGCGTTCACGGTGATGTGGCGCGGTGCAAGCGTGATCGCCAGGACGCGGGTCAGGTGGTGGATAGCGGCCTTGCTTGGCGCGTACGCATAGTTTTCCACGTTTGGGACGATCAGGCCATCGATTGAACCGATGTTGATGATGCGAGCTGGGTCCTCGACCGATGCGGCCGCTACGAGGAGCGGCGTAATGTCCCTTGTGAGCATGAACGGTGCCTTAAGGTTGATGTTCATGACCTTGTCCCAGCCATCCTCTGGGTACTCGTCGAACGGCGCGCCCCAACTCGCACCGGCATTGTTCACTAAGACATCGAGCTTGCCTTCGTCCTCAGTGAGCTTTTCGATGAGCTGCTTTCGCCCTTCGTTCGTAGCGAGGTCTGCGGGGATCGAGACACATACGCCTATCTTGGACAGCTCAGCGGCAGCTTCGTCGCAGGCTTCCGCCTTCCGTGCGGTGATATACACCTTGGCCCCATTCGCGACGAAACCTGAGGCGATCATATAGCCGATGCCGCGCGATCCTCCGGTGACCACGGCCACTTTGCCATCTAGCGAGAAGAGATCCTGTCGATTTAGCGATGCGATTGCCAATGCGCTCTCCTTATCCGTGCTTCACTCCTACGAGAGATGTTCGCTGTCTTCAGCTTGGTCCTGCGCTTTCGCGATTCTCACGGCCACACGATGCACTATCATGCCTGGTACGATTTTAGCAGAGGCTCGGCTGGAGCACGTAGGCGCTCTGCTCAGTAAGCAGATGGCTAGGCATCAAGGCAAGAGGGAGACCAGCGGAAGCGCGGCTACTACTATTGGATGTTGCGCTTGGAGCGGGGGACGAGATTCGAACTCGCGACAGCCTGCTTGGAAGGCAGGAACTCTACCACTGAGTTACCCCCGCTCATATCGAGGCTTCGGCTTCAGCCGATAGTTGATTGTACCTGGACGCACGGCGTTTGAATAGCCTACTGCATCGTGGGGAGCACCACGGCCGGCCACGGTAAGGCTAGCGGAAAGATCTAAAAAACAGGCCATTTGGCCCTTAACAGTTGAAACGGCGACGCCTACACTTGGGTTGCGGTGAGCGAACTGGACCGTAAACCGGTTCGGCAAGATTGGAGGCCCGATGAATATCAGGGTTCTCGCGGGAGTCTGGCAGGTTGACGGGTCAGGCCCTAGCGCGGGGCGTTAGGGCCGCTCAACACGGTCGAGCTCGCGCACAATCAGCCAAAGGGTTCGCAGGACTAAGAAGGAACTGGGAGCCAGCCGATCGGGCGCTTACCCGAGAAGCGAGCCGGCAACTTACCTGATCAACAATACGAGGAGGCCTTCTCGCTGAGAGCGAGCGGGCCTCCTCGGTGTATCCGGCTAAACTGCCGTTACGAACGATACCGCCTGAGCCGCTAGTCCCGGTACCGCAGCTGTTCGCTGGAGGCGTGGCGGAGGTAGGCGTCCACTAGCTCGGCGAAGCGGTGGGCGTCCAGACTGGAGTAGTGGCCTGCGTGCACGGCCTTCACTGGCAGCCGGCGGAGGCGTTCCATGCTCGCCACGTAGTCGGCGATGTTGGACCCCGGTAGCTCGTCCAGAAGCTGACCATCGTACACCACGTCGCCGGAGAAGAGGATGCCTGTTTCGGCCTCCCAAAGCGCGATGCTTCCTGGCGAGTGTCCCGGGAGGTGCAGCACCTCGAACGCCCGATCGCCAAGGTCGATCGCGTCCCCTTCCTCGACGAGCCAGGTCGGCTCTACCGGCCGAACGCGGAACGTGCTGGGGTCGAAGTCCCGGTCAGGGTACGCGGTTAGCAGCTCGTCACCTGGAGCATGGCCATCTCGGGCCAGCTCCCGCCGTAGCGAAGGCGGAAAGTCGGCTACTCGCAGGGCAGCGAAGGTCGGGCTCCTCAGGGTATCGGCCTCAAGGGGGTGGACCGCCCGCACCTCGAACTCGTACAGGCCTCCGACATGGTCATAGTGAGCGTGTGTCGCGACCGCCACGGCCTCTCGATCGAACAGTTCAGGCGCGGCCTCACGAAGGCTACTGATCCCGAGGCCGGTATCGACGACGAGGTCGCGATCGCGGCCTCGCACGTGCCAGATGTTGCTACGAATGAACGGAGCAGTGTACGGCTCGGTGAGCAGCGTGATAGTGTCATCGATGCGGTTCAGTGAGAACCACGGCTGAGCGACTCTGGGGCTCATGGCGTTGCCGTCCCAGCAGCGAAGTTGCGCTGATACTGCTCTCGGTGCTCAGGAGAAGATCGAACGTAAGGAGGGCGCAGTGGAGGCGGGAAGTACCACTTTGCTAGGCGACAAGCACCCATCGTTCTTCCGCGCGGCCAGGATGCGATTACACCAACGCCGCTTCGTTCGCACGCTGGGGCTAGTCTACACCATCGGCGAGTAGTGTGCGCTCATCTGGGGGCCGGATCATAGACGCAGGATGGGTCATCTGCCAGATGGTCGCCGGTGAGGGCGTAAGCCCGCGCCCGGCTCCCCCCACAGAGCTCACGGAACTCGCAGCGGCCACACCTGCCCTTGAGGGCGCCGGGATCGCGCAGGCTCCGAAAGAGGGGAGAGGAGCGGTAGATATCTACCACGGATTGCTGGCGAACATTGCCGGCGGGGAGGGGAAGGAAGCCGGAGGGGCAGACATCGCCCAGGTGGGAGATGAAGCAGAAGCCCTTCCCGTCGTTCACGCCCTTAGCCGGCCGATGCAGACCATCCCGATACCGATAGCCGGCCCCTGCCAGCACAGGGGCCGCTCTCTCGCCGGCAGCCGCTGGCCGTTTGTCCTGCTCCCGCTGGATGACCACGCGCCGGTAGGCGGGCGCCGCCGTGCTCTTGATGTCGAAGGACGCCCTTCGTGAGAGATCGTACAGCCAGTGGAAGGCCCGCTCGTGCGCCTCGGCGGAGATCATATCGGTGACGCTGGCTCGGCCTGTGGGCACTAGGAAGAAGAGGCTCCACTGGACCACACCGAGCTGCGCCATCAAGCTCACCATCTCTTCGAGCAGGTGAACATTGTATTGACTGACGGTGGTGTTGACCTGGAGCGATAGGCCGGCGGCGGCGGTATTGCGGGCGATGTCCAGCGCCATCTCGAAGGAGCCGGGGAAGCCACGGAAGGCATCGTGCACGTCGGCGCTGGGGCCGTCGATGCTGACCGCGACCCGGCGCACTCCAGCCTCCTTGACCTGGGCGAGCGCTTTCGGCGTGACGAGGCGGGTGGTGGTTGGGGTGAGCGAGGTTCGTAGGCCCCGCTGCACGGCGTAGGCGAGGATATCGTAGAGGTCGCGGCGCATCATGGGGTCGCCGCCGGTCATCACCAGGATCGGGTCGCCGAACTCCTTGATCTGATCGATCAGGCGGAAGGACTCCTCTGTGGTGAGCTCTTCCGGGTGACGGCGGGGCTGAGCCTCGGCCCGACAGTGTCGGCAGGCGAAGGCGCAGGCGCGGGTTAGCTCCCACGCGATGATGAACGGGGCCTGGTCGAAGTCGGCATCGACTAAGCGGGCATCGTGCGCCCGCCTCTCCGCGACCGCGCGTGTTGGTTCCTCTGGCCTCGTACCGTTGCCGGTCATCTCTCGTTCTCACCGCCCTCCTGTACGGGCACCGGCCACCTCGCCGCTTCGACGGCCTCAGGCGTGCCCGGACTGAGGCCGATCTCCTCATCGGTGAGGTAGCAGGCGGGATCTGGGGCCAGGAAATCGTCGAAGTATCGTTCGGCCCGGACGCGCAGGTTGCCGTTGCAGATGTGCAGGTAGCGGCAGGAGTGGCAGCGCCCCTTCAGGGCGGCCTTTCTGTCCTTCAGCACTGCCATCCTCGGCTCGTCCTCGTCGCTCCAGATAGCGCTGAACGGGCGCTGTCGCACGTTGCCGAAGGCGTAGTGCCCGGAGAACTGGTCGGCGAAGACGTCTCCCTGCGGGCCCACGGAGGCGATGGCGATACCCGACTGGTTGCCGCCGTTCCAGGCCAGCATCTGGTGCACCTCCTCGGCTCGGTGCGGTTGCTCCTGCTGTAGCCTCAGGTAGAGGTACACCCCATCGGTGTGGTTGTCGACGGTCAGGATCTCCTTCTCCTGTCCCCTCTCGTGGAAGTCTCGCGCCCGGTCGAAGACGAGATCCATCGCGGCCCGAGTCTCCTGCGGCGTCAAGTCGTACGCCCTCATCCGGTCGCCGCGGCCGGCGTAGGCGAGGTGGTAGATGCAGCAGCGCGGGATATCCTCGGTCTCCAGGAGGTCGAAGATGGCCGGCAACTGGTCGACATTCTTGCGGTGGACGGTGAAGCGCAGGCCAACGCGCACCCCTTCGTCGCGGCAGCGGCGCAGCCCTGCGAGAGCTTCCTGATAGGCGCCTTTCCTGCCGCGGATCTTGTCGTGCACCGGCCC
>JACZYW010000163.1 GCA_022570885.1 Chloroflexota bacterium
CGGCTACTGACCCGACGACCACATGCGCGCCCTGGCCCAGCCCGGCCCCTGTCCCTCCCACCGCCGCTCCTTCGCCCCCGTTCGCGACTACCTGGACAGCCGCGCCCATGACCGAACGCCGCGCCCTCGGTGACTTCGGCGAGCGCGTCGCGAAGGCCCACCTACGCGTACCAGAACAGACCTACGGTGGTACCGTTGCAATGGACGATCCGTTTCGACGTCTGATAGACTTAGGCAGAACATCGGTTCGAGAGCATGGACATCGCATTATGGCACTGACCGCACAGGAGTTGCGCTGCATCGAGCTGGTTTGCGACTACCTCGGTTCCGTCTACGGCGGCACCTGGCGCCTGACCCGTGACTTGGACGAGGAGAACCTTTCGACTCCTAGTCCTGACGCCGAAGTTAGCAACGGCACCATCACAGCCGCCGTCGAGGTGAAGCAGCTCATGGGAGACGCTAGCGCTCGTAAGCATTCAACGAGCCATTCATGGTTGTTTAAGTACCTCGCGCCTACGTACGGCGGGCGCTACCACCTTTGGCCGTGCAGTGGGTTTCGGCTCCCGATAAAGCGGCCACTTATTGACACGATCAAGACCGAAATCGAACGCGTCGGCAAGAAGATTGCTCCAGGCCAGAACGGTGCAATTCGAATTGCGCGGTCAGGAGAGATAACGTGCATCTCCAAGTACGAAGGCCAGTTTATCAACTGCTGGCATACGGGGCAGACTGCCGAAGTTGTACGGGCGCTGTCGCCTTACGTAAGCGGCATCTACTACTTGGCCGACGGTGAGCAAACGAATCGATGGCACCACTCGTTCGTAACGGATGAAGCACGACGCCAGTTCCAGTCCAGCCTGATCGACGCGTGCGACCGCAGCGACAAGGGGCGACCCGTTGTCGTCGATTGGCACGAGGAGTGGAAGCTTACCCGGTCTGACACAAACACCGAAGACGGCGTATTCATATTCGCCATGCACATCGGTTGGGTTGACCCAGGATTGTGCGAAGAGCTACAGCGGGCGCTGGACAGCGCGGCTCCCAAGTTCCTCAAGCGGAGGGCTGAGACTCACATTCTTGTCTTGGAGCGCGTGGGGGCGTCGAATGCTGCCGCGCCCGATGTGGAACGGATACTGCCGACACTCAGCCTACCAGGTAACATTGACCTCATCCTTCTGATTGACGGCGACCGCGTGACGAACCTAAAGCTGCACAGAGCCAGCGCCCATGACCGAGCGCCGCGCCCTCGGTGACTTCGGCGAGCGCGTCGCGAAAGCGCACCTGGAAGCGAAGGGCTACCGTATCCTCGCGACGAATTTCCGCGTGCGCGAGGGCGAGGTGGACATCGTGGCGCAGCAGGGAGACGTGGTCGCCTTCGTCGAGGTGAAGACCCGCCGCGGCGAGGCGATGGGCTCGGCCGTGGAGGCGATCGGCAGGCGCAAGGCGCAACGCCTGCTGCAGGTGGCAGAGGCGTTCGACCAGCAGCACCCGGAGCTGCCACCCGACCGTCGCATCGATCTCATCGCCATTGACCTCGATGCCGCAGGGCGCGTCGTCTCGCTCCAGCATATCGAGAGTGCCGTGGAGGGCAATTAGCCCCGCTTCCCAGCCCACCAGGCTACTCGGTATACTGTTCGCGCTATGCCCATCTACGAGTATCGCTGCCATGGCTGTCGCAGACGAACCAGCGTCTTCGTCCGCAGCATCGAATCGACGACAGCGCCGCGCTGCGAGCACTGCGGCAGCGACCGGCTCAGCCGGCTCATCTCCCGCGTCGCCGTGGTTCACGCCAGCAGCGGCTCCCTCGACAACTTCGACGAAAGCTCGCTGGCCGATGTGGACGAGAACGACCCGCGAAGCGTGGCCCGCTGGGCACGGCGCATGCGCGACGAGATGGGCGAGGAGCTTGGCCCCGATTTCGACGAGGCGATCGATCAGATGGAGGCTGGCAACTTCCCGGATGAGGCCGGCGGCGACGACGTTGCATTCGACGAGGACTGACCATGCCAATCTACGAGTACACTTGCGGTGATTGCAGCCGTCTCACCAGCGTCTTCGTCAAATCGATGAACGCGACATCCAAGACCGTCTGTACACACTGCGGCAGCCGCAAGCTCTCGCGAACTCTCTCCCGCTTCGCCTACCACAAGTCGGAGCAGCGGGTGCTGGAAAAGCACGGCGCAGAGCCGCAACAGCTAGAGGACTACAAAGACCCCCGCCAGATAGGCCGCTGGGCGGAGCGTAAGCTCGACGAGTATGGCATGGAGATGCCCGATAAGGCCCGCGAGATGATCGACGCTGCCCGCGAAGGTGAACTCCCTTCGCCTGTCGATGAGCTGTAGCATGACGAAACTCTGGCTCCTCGCCATCGCCACCGCCCTCATCCTGCTGGCCGCGGCCTGCGGCGGCGGCGACGGCGATGCTAATCGCGATCCCGAGGACTTCGCCGAGTTTGCCAAACAGATCGCCCGTGAGGCCGAACGCGGAGACGTCGCCTTCTTCGGCAGCCGGGTGCTAGGAACCATCTACACCTGTACCGAGGAGCAAGTCGAGGCCAGCACAGGGCCCGATGCCCCGCCCAATCCGATCTGCACAGAGGTGGGCATCCAGTACGAACGGATGCTGATCACCAACTACGGCGGGCCCGGCGCAGTCGCTAAGGCGGAAGACGTTATCGGTAACATCCAGGAGTTCTTTGGGGATGTGCTGGTTGGAGCGCCCGATGAATACGGCCCCCCGCAGGTTCGCCTTTACGCCACGGCCATCCCGGATCGGGCCGGGGAGGAGGAGCTGAACCGCTACACCGCTATCATCACCGCCATCCACGACATCACCGGCGTGCCGGGCCGGGTAGTGCGAGGACTCGACTTTGAGTACGTAGACGGCCGCTGGAAGATCCTAGCGCTGACAAACGGCAGCTACCCGATCGCCACCGAGCTACTCTCGCCCACGAGCGCCATCGTGTTCTACAAAGACTGGACAAGGTACGAGCAATGAGCGACATCGGCGAGCAGCTCAAGCCGATCATGGAGAGCGTGCGCGCCGTCTTCGTCGACAAGCATCAGGCGAGAGAGCAGGCGCTCCCCCTCTGCCGGGAGGCGCTTCGCCGCTCTGCCAACGCCATCCGCGCCGTCCATCGCCAGGAGTTCGACCAGGCCGAGGAGCTGATCGACCGCGCCCGCGACCTGCTCGCCCAGGCGAAGGAGGGGCTGCGCGATCATCCGGACATCTACCACGCCGGCTTCGTCCACGACGCGCAGAAGGAGTATGCCGAGGCGCGCGGCACGCTGGCGATCATCGCCGGCCGACCCCTGCCCACGCCGGAGGAGCTGGCGGTGGAGCTGCCTGCCTATCTGAACGGCCTGGGCGAGGTGGTGGGCGAGCTGCGCCGCCACCTGCTCGACGCGCTGCGCGGCGGCGACGTCGACCACTGCGAACGCACCCTCGCCTCCATGGACGACATCTATAGCGTGCTGGTCACGATCGACTACCCGGACGCGATGACCGCCGGCCTGCGCCGCACCACCGACGCCGTGCGCGGCATCCTGGAGCGTACCCGAGGCGACCTCACCGTCGCCGTCCGCCAGCGCGAGCTAGAGCAACGGCTGGCGGACTTCCAGGAACGGCTGAGCTAAGGCTTCACTTCGCCACGTACTTGCGCTCGATCTCCTGCCACGCCGGCACGTCGATCATCTCCTCGAACTGGCCCAGCGTAACCATCGCCTCCTGACGCGACGCGGTCGACTTCTCGTCGAAGAGCGCCCGGTAGGTCTCCTCCACCGCCTTCGCCGCCGAGAAGAGGGCGGAGAGCGGGTAGACTACCATCTTGTAGCCCAGCGCCCGCAGCTCCGCCGAGCTGAGCAGCGGCGTCTTGCCGCCTTCGATCATGTTGGCGAAGAGCGGCGCGTCCGGGATCGCCCGCGCCACCTCCTGCAGCTCCTCGACGGAGTGCGGCGCCTCCACGAAGACGACGTCCGCGCCCGCCTCGCGATACATCTTGCCGCGACGGATCGCCTCCTCCAGCCCTAGCGGCTGGCGCGCGTCGGTGCGGCCGATGATCACCAGATCGTCGTCGCCGCGCGCCTCGACTGCCGCGCGCAGCTTCGCCGCCTGCTCCTCCGCCGCGATCACGCGCTTCCCCTCGAAATGGCCGCACTTCTTCGGCCACTCCTGGTCCTCCAGAATGATGCCCGCCACGCCCAGCGCGACGCACTCGCGCACGGTGCGGACGACGTTGAGCGCGTTGCCATAGCCAGTATCCATATCGGCGACCAGTGGCACGCTGAGCGCCTGCACCACGTGGCGCACCCGGTCGATCGTCTCCGACATCGTCAGCAGCCCGTAGTCCGGCACGCCCAGCACCGTCGCCGCGAAGCCGAAGCCGGTGGTGAAGCAGGCGTTGAAGCCAGCGCGCTCGGCCAGCCGCGCGGTGAGCGCGTCGTAGGCGCCGGGGAGGACGATGATCTCCGGCTCGTCGAGCATCTGTCGCAGGCGGGTCGAGAGGCGCATGGGAGGCTCCTTTCGGTGGTAGGGGCGGGCTGAATACTTCCTTGTGGGACAGGATTCAGCCTGTCGCTGTTGGGCTGAAGCCCGACCCGCGGAGGTAGGGGCAGGCAGCGATAGGATAGCACGGGGGCGGGCTGCCCTCACCTGCGGCCTGGCGGGAACGATCCGCCTTCGTCTTACGTCCTACCTCTGTGACTTGACAAGAGCTGTATAATGCACGCGAAAAGAGTAATGCCTTGCTCAAGCTATCTCCTCGACCACACCCCGCACTCCAGCTCGGGCGGCTGACCTTGCTGGCCGCGCTGGCCGCGGTCATGGGCGTGACGGCTGTAACCCACGCTCAAATTACCCCTTGGCCCGTTACCCTCACGATGACAGGCCCGGTGACAGCCATGTCGGGCCAGGATGTCGCTTATCGCGTGCAATATCACTTAACCGATCCTTCTACTGTGTCGCAGACCGGTTTCCAAATCAGCATTCCTCGCAACACCACCTACGTTTCTAGCGAGGTCGTTTCCGGCCCCGCTGGAATTATCCTTCGCCTAGAACAAGGGTTTGTCCAATGGGGTGGCCTGGGCAACGCTAAGGATACGGAGGGAGCCGTTGAGATGATA
>JACZYW010000025.1 GCA_022570885.1 Chloroflexota bacterium
AAACTCCCACATGGTTACAGGCAGTCTATTCGACAGGAGGCCAGCGAGTCCACACTATGTCTGTCCCCCGTAGCATCGGTAGAAGCCACGCGCTCTCTGCTGGTTCTGCCGTCTTCAGAGCAACGATCCGCCACGCGTTTCCCTCCGGCTCCACATCGAACGTTACCGTCCACCGGCCCTGGGGCCGGGTATGACCAAACCAATCCAGGTCAGCAATCCCCGTAACAGTGATGGTAAAGCCCGGCCTACCGAGCCGACGTGTGACCTTTTCAACATGCACTGCTCCGGGACCAAGACCATCGGCTGGAGCGCCCGTAGCGGTGGCAAAGAAGCGACCAAGCCAGCCCGTAACCTCTTCGACCGTCGCATATCCGATCGCGTCACAACCGATGCAATACACACTCCAGGGAACGATATCCACCAACGTGTCCTCAGGCTGATCATCGCAGGACGGCACAACAACGATCAGTTCCGGCGGGTCGAGGCAAGTGTACGGTCTCGTCTTTACATGGGTAGCGAAGAAGGAAGGGGCCGAGTCGCTCACCGCCTGCCGCAACTCTGCCAAGAAGGTGGCGAAGCCATCGGGGTAGGTGGCAGGATCTGGCTCCGGCCATGGGAAAGGCTCCAGCGCCAGCGCGTCATCTACTGCATCCGGGGGTACCAGCAATATATCGGTGAACACCCATGGCTTCGGACTACGATGGTCTTCTCTCGCCTTGAAAACCAAAGCCCAGCGGCCCGACTGTGGCTCCTTCAGGATGCCCGTCACGAGGAGATGCACGACGAGAGTCCTGTCCGGAATGTCTTCTTCGCCTCTGGCATACAATCGCAGCGCGCCCCCGCCGTACGTGTCCTCCGCCTGGCGGTCGACGGCACTAAAGATATCCAGCATGAGTTGGTGAAAAGCTGATGGACCCGCTAGGAACAGCTCGCTTCGCCAGCGGTGCACGGAGATGTCGCCAGGCAGCGTCTCGTCGGAGGCTCCCTCACAGTCAGTTTCCGTCAGGAACGGACAGTTGTAGCGATGGGCGATGTTCTCCGAAAACCAGGTCGCATCGCTCCGCTCAAGCGCGTCCGCTAGCTCGCGGGCGAAGGCGGTGTCGGGCGTCTCAGCACGAACTTCGACGGTCGGTGACGGTTGAGGGGCAGTAATGGTGGTTGCCGTAGGCATCTCACGCTGCGATGTATCGTCACCGCCACAGGCAACCGCCAGCAGCGCCATCAGCAGGAGCACCACTGGCGAGAGATACCAGCGGACAAGTGTCCGTCTCATCGACCCGGGTGCGGTATCTCCTCCAGCGAGATCACCGGGGCGGGCGACCCGGCTGAGTCCGCTGAAGTCGAATCGCTCGGGCTGCCGCCGTTGCTACGGGCCTCCAGCTCGGCGATCACCTTGTCGCCCTCTTCGATGAGGGCGGACATGAAGTCCTTCTCGTCCACGGTCTTCACGATCTCGCCCTTGCGGAAGATCACGCCCCGGCCCTTGCCGCCGGCGATGCCCAGGTCGGCCATCTTCGCCTCGCCCGGGCCGTTCACCACGCAGCCCATCACCGCCACGGTGATCGGCTTGCCCAGCTTCTGGAAGTGCGCCTCGACCTCGTTCGCGAGCGGGATCAGCTCGATCTCGATGCGGCCGCAGGTGGGGCAAGCGACCAGCGTCGGCCCGCGCTGGCGCAGGTTGAGCGAGGCGAGGATGTCCCAGCAGACGGGCACCTCCTCCTTGGGGTCCGCCGCCAGCGACACCCGGATCGTGTCGCCGATGCCCTCGGCGAGGAGGATGCCGATGCCGATGGCGCTGCGCACCGACCCCGCGCGCGGCGTGCCCGCTTCGGTCACGCCCAGGTGGAACGGGTACGGCACCTTCGGCGCCAGCTCCCGATAGGCCTCCACCATCGTCGGCACGTCGAAGGCCTTGAGCGAGATCTTGATCAGGTCGAAGTCCTGCTCCTCCAGCAGGCCGATCTCCCAGAGCGCAGCGTCTACCATGCGCCGAGGCGTCGTCGGCGGTAGCTCGCCCTCCTCCAGCGCCGGTATCGGCGGCAGGCTGCCCGCGTTCACGCCGATGCGGATGGGCGTCCCGCGCGCCTTCGCCTCGCGGACGACGGTGCGCACCTTCTCGGGGTCGCGGATGTTGCCGGGGTTGAGGCGCAGGCCGTGGATGCCGGCCTTGAGCGAGGCCAGCGCCCAGCGATAGTCGAAGTGGATATCGGCGATGAGCGGCGTCGGCGTCCGCCGCACGATCTCGGGCAGCGCTGCGGCCGCCGCCTTGTCGGGCACGGCGATGCGGACGATCTCGCAGCCGACCTCTGTCAGCTCGCCGATCTGGCGGAGCGTGGCCTCGACATCGGCGGTATCGGTCGCCGTCATCGACTGGACGACGACCGGGGCATCGCCGCCGACCTGTACGTCGCCGACGCGGACGGGCTTGGTCTTGCGTCGCTCTGTCATAGCGACTACAGCTTAGCGCGAAGCGGCGTAGGGAGAAAGCAAAGTCCTTGCCCTATAGGAAAGGGCTAAGGATGAGGCTAGCTACTAGAAGGAGTCCGTAGATGATGATGGGCGCGGCGCCGATCCAAACGGCGGCTCTGGAGTTTCGAGCGTAGAACACGAGACCTATCCAGGCAAACACCGAAATGGCCACGATGAAGATCCCGCCGCCAGCTAACGTCAGGAAGCCGTAGAAGAACCCGAAGAACGTGACAAGGGAGAGGACACCCAGCAGCCAGCTTCTTGGTTTCGTGATGTCCATGAGTCCTCTACCAGCAACGCTCCTAGCGCAGGATGCCCTCGCCCGAGAAGATGCGGATGATATCGAAGTAGGTGATCACGACGGCGAAGAGCAGCATGGCCACGAGCCCGACGAAGTGCACCATCGCCTCCTTCTCCGGCGCGACCCGCTTGCCACGGCGCACGAACTCCAGCAGCACGAAGACAACGCGGCCACCGTCCAGCATGGGCAGCGGTAGGATGTTGAGCACGCCCAGGCTCATGCTGATCATCGCGGCCAGGTCGATGAGCGACTTCCAGCCCGCCACATCGACCACCTCGCCTGTGAGCTGGGCGATGCCGACCGGGCCGGTCACCTGGACGCCCTGGCTTTCGCCTACGCCCCCCTTGATGCGGGAGATGATGTCCTTCACGAAGAGGATCAGCGACTCCGGCGCGCGCGGGGCGCCCTCACGCAGCGCGTTCCACGGGGCCAACGACTGCGTCTCCGTGGCGGGCACGTAGCGCGTGGTAGGGACGGTCTCGCCGGGTGGGAGCGTGCTGGCGATCTCCTCCTGCTCCTCCGGCGTGAGCGGCCGGTTCGAGCCATAGGCGGAGCTGATGGTGATGCCCGTCGGGCCCTGCGGCTGCGAGACGCCGTCCTCGTCGATCCATCTCGGCGCGGACCAGCGAGCGTAGACCGGTAGCTCGAGCAGCTCGCCGTCACCGCGGCGGATCCCGAGATCGATCGTGTTGCCCAGGTTGAGCCGAATGCGGTAGCCCAGCTCGCCGATGTTCTGCACATCTTTACCGTTCACCGCGAAGATCACGTCGCCCGGCTCCAAGCCCGCTTCTTCCGCCGGGCTGCCCGGTACCACCTCCACGACGCGCGATTCGCTAATGTCGACCGTGCGCGGGATAGCGAGGGCCAGGCTGAAGAGGAAGATGGCCAGCACGATGTTCATGAAAGCGCCGGCGCTCAGCACCACCAGCCGCACCCAGCGAGGCTTGACGGCCAGGCTGCGCGGGTCCTTCGGATCCTCCTCGCCCAGCATCCGGACGAAGCCGCCCAGCGGGACGGCGTTGATCGTGTACTCGGTATCGCCTCGTTTTATGCCCCAGATGCGCGGCGGGTAGCCGAGGCCAAACTCCAGCACCTTCACCCCCGCCATCTTGGCAGTGACGAAATGGCCCAGCTCATGTATCACGATAAGCGTGATAATGATGCCCAGGAATGGGAGCACGGACTTGAATATGACGTCCATCAGTTAGCTTCTCTTATGGTAACGGATCAACGCCCTAAGCGTATCGGTCACGAGTATGAACATGGATCGTAGTTGGCCACCAAGCAGTAGTCGCGCTCACACTTTCGCTCGCACCCAGTCCTCCGCGAAGTCACGAGCCCAGCTATCCGCCGCGAGCACTTCCTCTAATTCGGTATCGGCTGCGCCGGCGTGCTTCGAGAGTACGTCCTCCAACAAGTTCGGGATATCGATAAAGCGCAGGTGGCCGGCCAGGAACTGGGCCACCGCCACCTCGTCGGCGGCCGCGAGCGCAGCCGGGTAGGTGCCACCCTTCCGCCCCGCCTCAAGCGCGAGCGACAGCGCCGGATAGCGCTGGAAGTCCGGCGGTGCGAAGTGGAGTTCGCCGATGCGCGCGAGATCGAAGGGAGTACCGCTTTCGCTGGGAGCGCGCTGCGGATAGCAGAGGGCGACGCGAATAGGAAGCCGCATGTCCGGCTCGCCAAGCTGCGCCTTCACGCTCCCATCGACGAACTCCACCAGCGAGTGGATGATGCTCTCGCGGTGCATCACTATCTCGATGCGCTCGAACGGCACGTTGAAGAGCCAGCGCGTCTCGATCACCTCGAAGCCCTTGTTGAGGAGCGAGGCGCAATCGACGGTGATCTTGCGCCCCATCTGCCACGTGGGATGCCGCAGCGCCTGCTCCGGCGTGACGGCGGCCAACTGCTCCGGCGTATAGTCGCGGAAGGCGCCGCCGGAGGCGGTGAGGAGCACGCGCGCGATGGCGCTCCGCTTCTCGCCCCAGAGGCACTGCCAGATGGCGCTGTGCTCGCTATCGACCGGCAAGAGCTGGCCTCCGCCCCGGGCCGCCGCCTGGGTGACCAGAGCGCCGGCCATCACCAGCACCTCCTTGTTCGCGATAGCGACCGCCTTGCCCGCCTCCAGGGCGGCCAGTGTGGCGGACAGCCCCGCCCGGCCGACGGTGCCGACGAGGACGATGTCCGTGTCCGGATGAGCGGCCTGCTCTTCGAGAGACAGCCAGCGCGCCCTGGCGCCGGCGGCCGATTTCAGCGCCGCCTGCGCCTCGTCGTTTTGCGACCAGACGAACCGTGGCTTAAACTCCCGCGCCTGCTCCTCGAGCGCGCTGACGTTGCGCCCCGCCGTGAGGCCGAGCACCTGAATGCGATCGCCCAGCTCTCGCACCACGTCCAGCGTCTGCCGGCCGATGGAGCCAGTGGAACCGAGGATCACGAGTCGCTTCGTTTTCATGACGAGTTGGGGGATAAGCTAAGAGGCCGCAGCCAATGCGGCTACGGGCTCCTTACGGCACAACCCAGGTTACGAAGTAGTATACCACGGGGAAGGTGAAGAGCAGGCTATCGAAGCGGTCCAGCAGGCCGCCGTGTCCGGGGATAAGGCTGCTTGCGTCTTTCACCTGCATGCCTCGCTTCAGGATCGATTCCGCCAGGTCGCCCAGCACCGCGGCCACAGGCAGCAGCGCCGCCAGCGGCACGATGAGCGCCGCCTCCAGCCGAAGGCCCAGGAAGTAGTTGAGCAGCAGCACCATAGCGAAGCCGCCGGCCAGCCCGCCCAGCGTCCCCTCTACCGTCTTCCCCGGACTGATGCGGGGCGCCAGCTTCCGCCGGCCTACGGTGCGGCCGACGGCGTAGGCCGCGGTATCGACGGCGAAGGTGGCGAAGACGGTGAGGTAGACCCAGTCTCGCCCCTCGGACAGCTCTCGCAGCAGCACCAGGTGCGCACCCAAGAGCCCGACGTAGGCCAGCCCGCTCACCGCCCACGTCCAGTCGGTCAGCGCCGTTTCTGGCTCGGCGCGGATGGTCACCCAGACCAGGGGGATGAGCATGCCGCCCATGGTGAACCAGAGGAGCCAATCCAACCCCACGCTCGCGCCTGCGGGGAGGGCCGCCACCAGGCCGGCGGCCACCAGGCCCAGCGGCGTCCAGCGCCCACGGTGCGCCGTCTGGAACTCGTAGGCGGCGACGAGGACGATGAGGCACACGGCCGCGGTGTACCACGGGCCACCGGCCCAGATGAAGAGAACGATGGCGGGGATGGCGACGGCCGCGCTCGCGACCCGCTGGGCCAGCATGTGGCGTAGGGGGGTTAGGGAGCGCTTCCCCGCCCCGGGTGGTGGTTCTGGCCGGTCTTCTCCTCAACAACGCCGCCGAAACGCCGTTGTCGCTGGCTGTAGGCGAGGAGCGCCTGGGCGATCTCTTCGCCGTCAAAGTCCGGCCAGTAGACGTCCGTGGCGTAGTACTCGGCGTAGGCCGACTGCCAGAGGAGGAAGTTTGAGAGGCGAACCTCGCCCGCGGTGCGGATCACCAGGTCAGGGTCCGGCAGGCCCTGCGTGGTGAGATACGAGGAGAAGAGCGGTTCGTCGATGCTCTCCGGCGATACGCCGTCCTCAATGATGCGGCGCACGGCGTCCAGGATCTCCTTGCGGCCGCCGTAGTTGAAGGCGACGTTGACGGTGATGCGGCTGTTCTCTTTGGTCAGCTCGACCGCCTCCTCCACGCGGCGGCGCAGGTCCGGCGCGAGGGGGTCTAGGC
Source organism: Chloroflexota bacterium (assembly GCA_022570885.1). Lineage (GTDB taxonomy): Bacteria > Chloroflexota > Dehalococcoidia > DSTF01 > RBG-16-68-14 > JACZTE01. The sequence goes on from JACZYW010000025.1 coordinate 6,521, forward strand.
TGCCCAGGTGACACAAGCGAACGCCGTTCTGGTGGAGCGCCTTCAGCTCACGGTCGATGAAGTGGCCGATCAGGCGAATGAGGGCGTTCACCTCGCGCTTGGGGCGCGCCCAGTTCTCTGTGGAGAAGGCGAAGAGGGTGAGTACGGAGACCTCGTAGGCGGCGAACGTCTCGATCACCCGGCGGATGTTCTCCGTGCCCGCCCGATGCCCGGCCTGTCGCGAGAGGCCACGCTCCTGGGCCCAGCGACCGTTGCCGTCCATGACGATGGCGACGTGCTGCGGCACCTTCTCCAGCGCCACAAGCGGCGTATCCTGCGAGATAGGCTCAACAACCATGGCCATGGAGCTACACTTCGAGCAGCTCTCGCTCCTTCTCCTTCCCTACCTCATCGGCGGAACCGACGAAGCGGTCCGTGATCTTTTGGAGCTGCTCCTGGGAGCGATGCTCCTCATCCTCGGAGATATCTTTCTCTTTCAGCAGCTCTCGGAGCATCTCGTGACCGTCGCGGCGGACGTTTCGGATCGCCACGCGGCCGTCCTCCACCTTCTTGTGGACGACCCGCACCATCTCCTTACGCCGATCCTCCGTGAGCTGCGGGATCACCAGCCGGATGATCGTGCCGTCGTTGCTGGGGTTGAGCCCCAGATCCGATACCTGGATCGCCTTCTCGATGGCTTCCAGCGAGCCTTTGTCCCACGGCTGGATGGTGAGCAGGCGCGCTTCGGGTATTGCTACGCTCGCGAGCTGCTTTAAGGGCGTGGGCGTGCCGTAGTAGTCCACCCGCAGGTGCTCCACCAGCGCGGGACTGGCCCGGCCCGTGCGAATGGTGGCAAGTTCGCGACGCAGCGCTTCCACCGCCTTCCCCATCCGGGTCTTGGCGTCCGCCAGCGTCTCGTCGATCATCGTCGTATCTGCCACGTCGATCACGCTCCTACCAGGACTGATTCCTCTTTCCCCACAAGTGTGCCGATGCCTTCGCCACGCATCGCTTTGGCGACGCTATCCTCGGCCGCCAGATCGAACACGACGATGGGCAGATCGTTCTCCATGCAGAGGGAGAGGGCGGTGCTATCCATGACGCCCAGCCGGCGGCTGATCGCCTCCATGTAGCTGAGCGTGAGGAAGCGGCGGGCGCCGGGCTCCTTGCGCGGGTCCGCGTCGTAGATACCGTCCACGCGGTTCTTGGCCATGAGCAGCACGTCCGCGCCCATTTCGATAGCGCGCAGGGCGGCGGCGGTATCTGTCGTCATGTAGGGGTTGCCGGTGCCGGCGGCGAAGATCACCACCCGGCCTTTCTCCAGATGGCGGATCGCCCGACGCCGGATGTACTGCTCGGCGACTTGCTGCACGTTGATCGCCGACTGGGTGCGCACGGTGACGCCCAGCTTCTCAAGCGCATCCTGAAGCGCGAGGGCGTTGATCACGGTGGCCAGCATGCCTGCGTAGTCGGCCGTGGCCCGATCCATGCCGGCGGCAGAGGCCTCGCTGCCGCGGAAGATGTTGCCGCCGCCGACGACGACCGCCATCTCCGTCGGCGCTTGCTGGCCTGCCTGTATCTGCCGGGCAACGCGAGCTACGGTAGCAGAGTCGATGCCATACGCGGCATCGCCCATGAGGGCCTCGCCGCTCACCTTAAGCAGGGTGCGCCGGTACGTGGCGCCGGCCATGGGGCTCGCCTCCGCCTACTGACCGAGTTCGAACCGGGCGAAGCGACTCACGCGAATGTTCTCGCCCGTCTGAGAGATCACGTCTCGCACTACGTCGTCCACGGATCGGGAGTCGTCCTTGATAAAGCGCTGACGCAGCAAGCACAGTTCAGTCAGATCGCCCTCCGCCCCCGATGGTAGGTCGTTCTCTGAGACGGAGAGGGGGTTGGTTGCCGCTATCTGCATCGCCAGATCATGCGCCAGCGTTTTGAAGGCGTCCGTGCGGGCAACGAAATCGGTCTCGCAGTTGACCTCTACCATCGCACCGATGCGCCCTCCAGCGTGGATGTAACATTCCACCAGCCCCTGGCTGGTCTCGCGGTGCGCGCGGTTCTCGGCCAGGGCAACACCCCGCGACCGTAGCACTCCCACGGCCCGGTCCATGTCCCCCTCCGCCTCCTCCAGCGCGCGCTTGCAGTCCATGACGCCAGCGCCGGTGCGTTCACGCAACGCGGCTACCTCAGCCGTCGAGATTTTTCGCTCGTCGCCCACTATTGGCGCTCCTCGGCTCCAGCCGCGACCGGCGGGGCGTCCGACAGCTCGTCCTCGGCCTCGTAGCCACGCAAGGCCAGGCCCTCAAGCGCGGCGTCGGCGATGCGAGCGGTAATAAGCCGTACTGCGCGGATGGCGTCATCGTTGGAGGGAATGGGGTAGTCGATAACCTCGGGGTCGCAGTTCGTGTCGCACATCGCGATGATGGGAGCGCCGACTCGTCGCGCCTCCGCGACGGCGATCGATTCCATGTCCGGGTCGATGATGAAGACGGCGCCCGGCAGCCGGCCCATCTCCCTGATGCCGCCCAGGTGCCGGTTCAGCTTCTCGACCTCTTTGTCGATCTTCAGAGCCTCCTTCTTGTGGAGAACCTCGAAGTCGCCTCGTTCGCGAGCTTCTTCTTGGCGTAATAGGAAGTGGATCCTGCGCTGGATAGTGGCGAAGTTGGTGAGGGTGCCGCCCAGCCAGCGGTTGGTGACGTAGGGCATGGAGCAGCGCCGCGCCTCGGTCTCGATCGCTTCTCGCGCTTGCTTCTTGGTGCCGACGAGGAGGATCTGGTCGCCGTCTGCCACTACCTCGCGCACGAACTCGAGCGCCTGGGTAAGGCGGCTAACGGTCTGCTGCAGATCGATGATGTGAATGCCGTTGCGTTCGGTGAAGATGAATCGACGCATCTTCGGGTTCCAGCGACGGGTCTGATGGCCGAAGTGGACGCCCGCCTCAAGCAGCGCCTTCATCGTGATGGGTGCTTCCAAGCTGCTTCTCTGCCTCCTCCCACCCTCTAGCAATAGCGAGGGTCGGCCTCCCGGCCCCTTGCCGCGATTACCGAATTTAGTGACGACGGGAAGCCATCACACTATAGCATACCCGCTTTCGACCGAGCAATCTGTTGTACTCGTCCGGGGTTTGACATAGAACTGCCATAGTGCATAATGAAATTAACCTTTCCCAGGCGGGGTAGGCCGAAGGCACGGAGGTACGCCGATGAGGATGCGAAGGTTGGAACGCCACAAGGTGCTGGCGTTGCCTGATGCGCTACTTACCCTCGCCGCCTCCCTCCAGGACGCGACGACCGCCGATGACGTGCTGGACCGCCTCACCAGCGGGCTGGCGGAGCGAAACGTCGCCTGCGCGCTGCTCGTGCATCTCCCCGACGAGTCCGGCCTGCAGTTGGAGCGCGCCACGCTCCCGCTGGCGCCCGACGTGTGGGGCCGCGCACTGCGGCTGCCCGCCATCGCCGCCGCCCTCACGCAAGGCCGGCCGCTCACCTACTCCCGTACCGGCGAGGCGTTCACCGAATCGCTCGTGGACGGGCCGCAGCGGCTGCTGCTGACCTCCCGCGTGCCCGGCACCGTCATCGCTTCGCCATTGCGCGGCGCCTCCAACCTGGGCGCCGTACTATGCCTCGTCTCGCCAGAGCTGCACGAACGCGACCGCACCGCGGCATGGGCGTTGGCCCTGCAACTGGGAGCCGCCCTTCGCGAAACAGCATCCAGCGGCGCCGCAGCCCCGACGAACGGCCGCAGCGCACAGCCTCGCGCCGAGGAGCTCTCGCTCTTCGATGAGCTGACGCGCCGCCTCAGCCACTCCCTCAGTGACGAAGAGATCGTGCGCACCACACTCGAGGTGCTGGCGCCCGCGCTGGGTTTCCAGTTAGCGGCGGCCGTCGCCTGTCGCGACGGAGAGGATGCGGTCACCGTCTACGCAGCGCGAGAAGTGCCGGCGGAGCTCGCCAGCAACACGGCCGCAGGCGCTCTGACGGCCTTCCTGCGCCTCACCGGCGGGAAGCATCGCTCCTGCCAAAGGCTACCCTTCCAAACCACGACGCTGGCCATCGAATCGCCGCCCGACACGCTGGCCGGCTTCGAGCGATCGCCAGGCAGCGTCCTGGACGCTCCTCTGGTGATCGAGGGCGAGGTAACGGGGCTGCTCCGCGCGCGTTCCGTCGATCCCAACGGCTTCGACTCGTCGAAGAAGCGCACGTTCTACACGGTGGCGAACCAGGTCTCGCTCGCGCTGGAGCGGGCGATCGTGCAGCGGCAGACCGAGCGCGCCCACCTGGCCTCCCTGGCCGAGAGCCTGAGCGACGGCATCGTGCTGGTAGACGCTGATCTGCGCGTGACATCGCTCAACCGAGCCGCACACGACCACCTCAGCTCGCTCGCCGACGTCCGGCTTGCCGAAGGCGCCACGCTCACCGACCCGACGCTGGCGAAGCTGGCTGAGCAGGCGCTCACATCGGGGGAGCCAACGAAGCTGCAAGATCTCCCCACCAGCGCCGTCTCCCCAGAGCGGCGCTACCTGGTGGCGATGGCCGCACCGTTAGCCGGCTCGCGAGAAGGCTCGGCGGCCGTGGTCATCCTGCGCGACGTTACGGAAGAACGGCTCATGCAAGAGCGGCTCCTCCAGTCGGAGAAGATGGTCTCGGTCGGCCAGCTCGTCTCCGGCGTCGCCCACGAGCTCAACAACCCCCTCACCGGCATCATGGGCTTCGCCCAGCTGCTGCTAGCGCGCGAGGAGCTGGACGACCGCACGCGGAACGATGTGCAGACGATCTACACAGAGGCGGACCGGGCAGCCAAGATCGTGCAAAACCTCCTCTCGTTCGCCCGGCGCAAGCGTACCGAAAAGGAGTCTGCCAACCTCAACGTCCTGCTCGAACGGGTGCTGGAGCTGCGAAGCTACGACCTGCGCGTGAAGAACATCGAGGTGGAATTGGATCTCGACCCGAATCTGCCGCAGACGATGGTGGACACCAACCAGATCCAGCAGGTCTTCTTCAACATCATCATCAACGCAGAGCAGGCGATGATGTCCGAAGAGGGCCGGGGCACGCTGAAGGTTCGCTCGTGGCGGCAGCAGGACGCGATCCGCCTCAGCCTGCAGGACGACGGGCCGGGCATCGATGACGAGACGCTCCGCCGCATCTTCGATCCGTTCTTCACCACCAAGCAGGCGGGCGAAGGCACGGGCCTGGGGCTCACCATCTCCTACGGCATCATCGACGAGCACGGCGGCCGCATCTGGGCCGAGAGCCGGCCCGGCCATGGCACCGCCTTCATCATCGAGCTACCGATCGTCCAGGGCAGCGAACGGCCACGCGCCGCGCCGGAAGAGGAGCTATCCACCGCAACAGGCGGCTCCATCCTGGTGGTGGACGACGAGGAGAGCATCCAGCGGCTGCTGGGCAGCATCCTCGAAATGGACGGCCACAAGGTAGACACCGCTCGCAACGGGATCGAGGCGCTGGAGCGCATCGGGCGGGGCCACTACGACGTGATCATCACCGACATCAAGATGCCAGACATGGACGGTCCCACCCTATACCAGCGGCTGCTAGAGCTGGACAACGATCTAGCCCAGCGCACCGTCTTCATCACCGGCGATACCGTGAGCCCCGACACGCGTGACTTCCTCGATCAGGTGCGCAACCCCTGTCTGGCCAAGCCCTTCCGCATCCGCCAGGTGCGCGAGACGATCTCGCAGATCCTCCCGAACGGCTCCTAGCTGGCCCGGCGCAGGGTGACCACCGAACGGCCTTTCATCATCGTCACCGGCGCCGGTAGATCCGGCACGAGCGCCGTCGCGCGGGTGCTCCACGAGTCCGGCGTCCGGATGGGGAACGACTTCGACGCGCCGTCCGAATTCAATCCGGAGGGCTACTACGAAGAGACGGCCGTCTGGACCCTGAACCAGCGCCTGCTCACCGACCTTGGTCTGGGAGACCATCGCCACCCAGAGCGCTGGCCGAGCCGCTCAGCGGTGCTGGCGGCGGCGACCCACCACGAGCCGGCGATGCGAGAGCTAGTAGCGAACGCAGCCGCCGGCTGGAAGGACCCGCGCTTCGCCATCACGCTGGAGGCCTGGCTCCCTTGCCTGCCGGCCCGGCCGAAGCTGGTCGTCTGCCTGCGCAGCCCCGACGCGCACGCCGAGTCCGTCGTTCGCAGCTATGGCTTGGTCGACCGAGCGGCGGTGAAGCGCAACTGGGCGAAGCACAACCGCCGGCTGTTGGAGGTGATCCAAGACTACCGTCTGGAGGCTACCTGTGTGGAGTTCGATGCGCTCGTGGAACGCCCGCAGAAGGCGACAGCCGCGTTGTCGGAATTCGTCGGCCACTCCCTGCGGCCGGACTACGTGAACCCATCGCTCCAGCGATTTAGGCGTCCGGTCTCGACGAAATACGCGCGTCTGTATCGAGAGGTGCTAGCCCTGGCCAGCGGCTGACTCGCGGCGCGCTCGCTCAGGGTGCCGCGCCTGCGTCCGTCCAGCGAGCCAGCGTACTTCTTGCCCGGAGGAGCGCGCGTGGCGTTGCTTGCTGCCACTCGCCGGGGAGCAAGAGCACGTTCGGTGACGCCCGGTAGAAGCCGCGTCGATAGTAGAGGCTACCGAGCGAGTGGTACGGCTCCCCATCGGCGAGCTGCGAACGCAGCGCCCGCACGATCTCCGGCGGCACGGTATCGGGAGCGAAGGAGTCGCCCAGGAACGCCAGCGCCTCCGGCTGCCGGAGCTGGCCGGCTCGCAGCCACTGGCGTCGCGCCTCCTCCACCTCGCCCTGAGTCTCGTACCAGCGTCCCAGGGTCGTGCGGGCCGGGCCGTAGTCCGGCCGCCGGGCGAGCGCCTCGTCGAGGTGGACGAACGCCTCGTCGAGTTCGCCCTCATCGATAAGCGCAGCCGCCAGGGCCACGCGGGCGGCCGTGTCGTCCGGGTCCGCCTCGACCAGCAGGCGGCACGCGTTCAGCGCCTCCTCGCGGCTGTCGAATGCTGCGGACGCCACCTCCGCCAAGGCCAGCACGGCACACGTATCGAGCGAGGAGCGCCGCACGATCTCGGCGAACTCCGTCCGGCGAAAGGGGCTGCCTGACCAGAACGGCGAATCGGCCAGCTTGGGATCCATAGAGATCGCCTGGGCATAGGCGTCGACGGCCTCCTCGCCCCAGTTGCTCACCTCCAGCGCGGTACCGGCCGCCAGCGCGATGGCCGGGTCGCCGTTGGCGAAGCGCAGGGCGGCCAGCGCCTCGGTTCGCGCGGGCCCTCGCGCTAGGGCATCCGCCAGCAGCAGCGCCAAGTTCGCGTGGCCTAGGGCGCTGCGCGGCTCCATCTCCACACCGCGCCCTAGCTGGGCCAACGCATCGTCCAACCGGGCCCGGTCGCCTGTCTCCAGGTAGGCCTGCCCTTGCACCACGCCCAACTGGAGACGGTAGAGCGCGAACTGCGGGTCCAGCTCGACTGCCCGCTGCGCCCGCCCCACCGCCTGCGACCAGCGTCCAGCGTCGGCGGCGGCCAGGCCGTTGCTGTAGTAGTAGTGCCCGATGTCCAGCCGGCCCCAGGTGATGAGCAGCCCCGCCAGCATGACGGGCACGGCCACGCGCACTGCCGCCAGCGCCACATCGCCTAAACGAAATCGCGAAGCCCGGCTGCCAGAGAGCGCAACCCCCTCGCGATGGCTGAGGACGGCCACCGCGCCGACCGCCGCCAGCATCATCAGCGGGCCCTGCGCGCCATTGGGCGCATCGAACAGGCTGAACGTCGCGAAAGCGGCAAGCGAACCGGTACAGGCGACGAGGCTGCGCCGCGCGTCGTCCGCCGCCTCCAGCAGCCCGCGAATGAGCAGCCAGACCAGCGCGACTACCAGTCCGGCCATCGCCAGCAGGCCCGGCACGCCCATCTCGACGGCCGCCTGCAGGAAACCGCTGCCGGTGTCCGCCGCCTCGATTGGATAGCTTCCGCTGTACTCCGGGTAGAGCAGTCGATACACGCCAGGGCCGGTCCCCAGCAGCGCGTGATCGCCGAGCATCTCCGCTCCCGCCTGCAGAGCGTCCGACCGCGCAGCGCCGGCGTCGGGGAAGAGCCACAGCGGTCGCGCCTCCACGGACGACACCGCGTACGTCACGCCCGCCGCCGCCACGGCCAGCGTCGCCAGCGCGAGCACGCCGATCATCCAGCGCCGCTGCGCCAGCCAGAGCCGTCGCAGCAAGGCGCGACCGTCGTCGGTGCAGATGGCCAGCAGCGTCGCCGTCACTAGGACGCCGATGCCCGCCGCCAACCAGCTTGCCCGCGAAAGGGTGAGGAAGATCGCCACCAGGACGGCAGCGGCACCTAGCACAGCCAGGGCTCGCAGCGACGCCCTGCCGGAGCGAAGCGCGGCGGCCAGCAAGAACGGCAGACCCATCGCCAGGACGACGCCCAACGCGGCGGGGTCGTCGCCCACGCCGTGCACCTGTGGCACAGTGGGGGGCAGCAGCGAGACGCCGCCCTGCGCCGCCCGCGAGAGCTGTAGCCAGTCCAGGTAGTCGCCGCCCACTACCCACAGCGCCCCCAGTGCGGCTGCGACGACGGCCAGCATCAGCGCCCGCTCCGCCTGCCAGCGCCGGAGCAGCCGGCCATCGGCGAGGACGTAGAAGACGCCCAGGGCCAGCAGGCCGGCGAGGGCCACCTCCAGGCTCACCCGCCAGTCGACCGAGGTAGCGGTCGTCAGCATCAGCGCCACCAGCAGGGCGACCAGCGGCGCATCGAGCGCGCCACCGCCCGGCAGCCGGCGGCCGGCCACCAGCGAGACCAGGTACGGCACGAAGATGACACCGCTGACGATGTGGAGCACCAGCGTCGCACGGAACGTGTCGTCTGCGAGGAACGGGGCGGGCGCGATCAGGTAGAAGCCGAGCCAGGAAGCGGCGATCGCGATGGCAGCGAACGGCAGCGCTCGTCGCGCGGCGCTTGCGGTGGGCCCAGCCCAAAATTTCGGTGACGTTGCCTTGTCCAATCTGGGGATCGTATCGACAGCGAAGGATGCGGGTTCCGCGCTCTACCGTAACGAGGGCGGCGGCTGCGGTCAACCGCCGCCTCGACCATGCCGCACCCCAGCCGCTATCATGCCGGTGCACCCCGATGTGGAGCCCTGCCCGTTATGGACACGATTCGCGCTATTCTCTACGACGCTGGCCGCACGCTGGTGCGCCCTAAGCCCCAGGCGCCCGAGATCTGGGACTTCTTGGCGGCCCAACTCGGCATCGAGCTGGCGCGAGAGCGCAAGCTGCCGAACGTGGGCCACTTTTTCTACGATCGCCTGGGCCGGGACGGCCTGGGGGCGTACGACTCCGACGCCCACGCCCGCAGCTTCTGGGCGGAGTACTACACCCAGGCGCTGCTGGACGCGGACGTCGATCTGCCACGAGAGACGCTCCTCTCCGCCAGCCACGCCGTCTACGACTGGTACCAGCAGCCGGAGCAGTGGGAGCCGTACCCGGAGGCGCTGGAGACGCTCCGGCTCGTCCACGAACGGGGCCTGAGGCAAGGAGTGATCTCGGACTGGGGGACCGACCTTGTCTCCATCCTCCACGCCCACGAGGTGACCGACCACCTGGACTTCGTCGTGGCGTCGGCGGCGGTAGGCACCGCCAAGCCTCACCCTGACATCTTTCGTTTCGCGTTGGCGCGGGCGAAGCTGGAGCCGGCCGAGGTGATCTACGTGGGCGATTCGTACATCTCCGACGTGCTGGGGGCGCGAGGCGTCGGCATCACTCCGGTGCTCATCGACAGGGAGGGGACAGCGCCGGCGGTCGATTGCCATGTGGTCGCCTCGCTGCTCGAACTGCTCGGCCTCATCGACGCCTAGCGACGCATCGGAGCGGGCTGGCGCTGTCGGCTAAGGCACATTCAATCGCACGCCATCGACCAGACGTTCCAGCAAAAGATCTCGCGCTCGTGGGCGCGGGCGCGGTCGTCGAGCCCCAGGCTCCTGTAGATGCCGATCACGGACTCGCGCACCGGTTTGCTGAACGGATCGAGGGCGACCGCGCGCTCCAGCAGATCGATAGTCTCCTCCGCGGCCGACGTGCCCTCCAGAAGCGCCAAGTCGTTCGTGACCAGGGCCAGGCTCAGCACATCGAACGCGGTGGCATTGTAGCGGCTCACGAGCGTCTGGTAGTTTTCGACGGACAGCCGCATCGCCTCCTCCGGGTCGGGAGCGTCCGCATCGGACCAGCGCTGGTAGGCCTCCGCCTTCTGGAACAGGTACTCCTTCCGTATCGGGTTCTGCGTGGCGGCGCGATCGGCCAGCCGCACCGCGGCGGCGTACTCGCCTCGCCCGGCGGCCGCGTCGGCCTGGCCGGACCACAGATCGGCGGTCGTGATCGTCGCGGCCCAGAGGAGCGCGATCGCGCCCAGCAGCGAGAGCCCGACCGCGGCCATGCCCGAGGCCAGCGTGCCCGACTCGGCCGGCGGCGGCGGCCCCTTGCGACGCCCCTTCTTCCTTCGAGGCGGCGCGCTCGGCGTCTCCGCTGGCGCGCGCACGACAAGGCCGGCCATCGCGCCCAGGAAGAGCCACAGCACCCACGTCGTCATCGCTTCGCTGAAGCCGAAGAAGACGGCGGCCAGGTAGCCGAGCACACCTCCGCCCAGGCCGACCAGCCCGATGCGCAACGCCGCGTCGTCCGTCGTCAACGCCCGACGGCCGGCGTGCCAGAGCACAGCCCCCACCAGCGCCAGGAAGGAGACCAGCCCCAGCAGGCCGGTGCCGGTCGCCAGATCGAGGAAGAAGTTGTGCGTGCTCTCGGGGTCGAGCGACTGGGTGCCGATGCCCTGCAGGTCCGGCCGGTCTCGATAGGAGGGGAACTGGACGCTGAAGCCGTCCTGGCCGTGGCCGAGCAGCGGCTGGTCTGCGATCATCTCCAGGCCCAACTGCCAGAGGCCGAGACGCTGGTCTAGCGCCTGGTCGTTGCCACTGCTGAAGATTGCGACGCGCCCCTGCGGCAGCCCCACGAAGAAGACGGCGACGAGCGCGAGCAGCACGGGCGTTACCGCAATCGACACGATGCCGATGCGAAAGGCGAGCTGCCGCCTGCGATCTTGCGCTCCCTCCTGCTCGCCGTCGACGCCCCAACCCGTCAACGAGGGCAGCAACCAGCGCACGGCGGCCGCGCCCCAGATGAGCACCACCACTCCGCCTGCCAGATACGCCGAGCGGCTCACGGTGAAGAAGAGGGCGAAGATCATCATCACCAGGCCCGTTCCCAGCAGGGCCTGCTGCCAGCGCTCCTTCGCGGTCAGCGCCAGGACCGCGGAGCCGCTGATGGCGGCGACGAGGAAGGCGCCGAGGACGTTGGCCTGACCCATCGTCCCGAACGGGCGGTCGGTTGACTGGCCTGACCAGTCGACCCAGTCCCAGCCTGCCTTCTGGATCAGCGCGTAGCTGGCCGCCACCAGCGCCCCGCCGAAGAGGCCCAGGAGCAGCCATCGCAGGTCGCGGGTGGTGCGCACGGCGACGGCGGCGACGCCGAAGAGCAGCACGTAGAGGAGCGTGGCGGCCAGCCCCTGGTAGCGCAGGTCTTCGCC
>JACZYW010000026.1 GCA_022570885.1 Chloroflexota bacterium
GGGGGCAGGTCGAACAAACCGTCGCGCCAGCGGAGAGCGGCGTGGGGCTACGGGCGTCGCTACCGCCGTCGGCGGTCGTCGGTTTCATGCAGGGCCTGGAGGCGCTCGGCCACGGCGACGCTGCGGCCGTTACGAGCCTCTCGTACCCGACGACCGGGCTGGTGCTGGCTCGACTGGGCGACGCCCCGGTCGAGCGGCTAGTTAACCTAATCGAAGCGGCCCGCAAGTTGGCGACGGAGGCGGGCGGTTCGCTGGTGATAACGTCAGCGCCCGTCGCCGTGAAGGAGCGTATCGATGTCTGGGGCGACGCGGATGCGCTGTCCCTGATGCGACGACTGAAGCAGGAGTTCGACCCGCGGGGCACGCTCAACCCCGGCCGCTTCGTCGGCGGGCTCTAGCATGGCCGAGCGACACATCGAGCTAGAGATCGTCGACCGGCCCTCCGCCAAGGATATGAGCCAGTGCGTCCACTGCGGCTTCTGCCTCCAGGAGTGCCCCACCTATCTCCAGCTAGGGCTGGAGACGGACTCGCCGCGAGGCCGCATCCACCTTCTCCAGGCGGTCACTGAGGGGCGTGCGGAGCCGACGCCGTCGCTGGTGAGCCACCTGGACCTCTGTCTCCAGTGCCGCGCCTGCGAGACGGCCTGTCCGTCCGGCGTCCCCTTCGGCCGCATCATGGAGTCGGGCCGGGCGATGCTGGTGCAGTCGGGCCGCGTGCCGCTCGCCTGGCGATTGCGCGTGTGGCTGCTGCGACAGCTCTTCCCCTATCCGAAGCGACTACGACTGCTCTTCTCCCTGCTGCGCCTCTACCAGCGCTCCGGCCTGCGCTGGCTGCTGCGAACGAGCCGGCTGCTGCGGATTCTGCCCGGCGGCCTAGCCGAAGCGGAGTCGATGCTGCCGGAGGTACCGTCGCGAGCCTACGAGCCTCCCGCCGAACCGTCGACCGGCGCAGCGGCGGCCCGGCGCGTGGCGCTGCTAACGGGCTGCGTGATGCCTCTGCTCTACCCGCGCACGCACGAAGCGACGGTGCGCGTGCTGGATCGGCACGGCCTGCAGGTCGTAGCGCCGCCCGAGCAAGGCTGCTGCGGCGCGCTCAACCTCCACGCCGGCGACCGTCGCACCGCCCGCGAGCTCGCCCGTCGCAACATCGACGCCTTCCTGTCGGCGGGGGTAGAGGCGGTGGTCGTCAACTCGGCCGGCTGCGGCTCTACGCTCAAGGAGTACGGCGAGCTGCTGGAACAGGACCCCGAGTATGCGGAGAAGGCGCAGCGCTTCTCGGCGCTGGTGCGAGACGTGACCGAGTTCCTGACCGAGCTCCCGTTCGAGCCGCCGCGGGGGGCCGTTCGCCAGCGCGTCACCTACCAGGACTCCTGCCACCTGGTGCACGCGCAGCAGGTCCGCTCCGCCCCGCGCGAGCTGCTGCGGGCGATCCCCGGCCTGGAGCTGGTCGAGCTGGAGTCGCCGGACCGATGCTGCGGCAGCGCCGGCATCTACAGCCTCGCCCAGCGGGACATGTCGCTGCGGCTGCTCGACGACAAGATGCGCGACGTGGCCGCCACCCTTCGAGCAGAGCCCACGGGCTCGGCAGACGTGCCCGTGATCGCCACCGCGAACCCGGGCTGCATGCTACAGATGGAGGCCGGCCTGCGCCGCCACGGCCTGCCGGGGCGCGTCGTCCACATCGTCGAGCTGCTGGACGAGGCGTATGCGGCGGAGGAGGAAACGTGACCACGCCCATCCACATCCGCGCGCAGCCCGACGACGTAGCGCCCATCGTCCTCCTGCCGGGCGACCCCGGCCGGGCGACGCGCGTCGCGGAGCGGCTGGACGGCGCTCGCTGCTACAACGAGTTTCGCGGCCTGCTCGGCTACACCGGCAGCTATCGTGGCACGCCCGTCTCGGTGCAGACGACAGGCATGGGCGCGCCCTCCGCCGCCATCGTCGTCGAGGAGCTGGCGATGCTGGGGGTGCGGACGGTCATCCGCATCGGCACCTGCGGCGGCGCCCAGCCGGAGATCCGGCCCGCGGACTTGATCGTCGCCACCGGCGCCTATCCGCTCGACGGCACTACTCGCCAGTATCTGGGGGACGACCCCGATACTCCCGAAGCTACCGATCGCGTCGTGCGGGCGCTCGTGGAGGCGGCCGAGCGGATGGGCGCGCGCCACCACGTGGGCTTGGTGGCGACGGAGGACGCTCTCTACGCCGTCACGGCCGATTGGGCGGAGACCTGGGCGGCGCGTGGCGTGCTGGCCCAGGAGATGGAGGCGAGCGCCGTCTTCACCGTCGCGGCGCTGCGGGGGCTGGAGGCTGGCTGCCTGCTCACCGCGTCCAACAGCGCGGGCGAGCACGAACGGCTGCCCGACGATGAGCTGCTGCCCGCCATCGACCGCATGATCGAGGTCGCGCTGGAGGCAGCGGTGGCGCTGACCGACGAAGGCTCCTCGCCAGCTTAACGACCTGACGGCAGCCGCTCGACCTGCAGGCCAGGCAGCGGGAAGTCTTTGACGTTGTCCGTAAGGAGAATCGCGTTATTGGCCAGGGCCAGCGCGCCGATCAGAACGTCAGTCAACTTGAGGGCCTGTCCTCGCCTCGCAAAAGCGTACTGGAATACTCCAGCCGCCAGGGCGACGTCGAAGGAGAGGTCGAGATACTTCAGCGTCGATAGGAGGCTAGCCGCCGCCTCGCGGTCCCTCTCGCGCAGTCCGGCGGACACCTCAGCGACGCTGATGGCACAGATACCAAGCTCGTGGCCCTGCTCTGCTAATGCGTGAACCCGAGCCCGCACCTCGGTATGGCCGCGCAGGTAATCGATGAGGACCGTGGTATCAAGCAGATAGCTTGGCACGTCTGCTATGTGTTCGCTCGCTCTCCCGCCGGATCTTTCGCACCCAGCGCGCCACCTTCGCAGGCGTCGCCCACTCCGGGTAGTCCTCTGCCTTTAGAACGCCCGCGGTCTCCTTGAGAGCGCGGAGGAGCCCTTCGCGGCGCACCCGATCGCGAGCGGCCTCTGCGATGAACGCGCTGCGACGCCGCTTCCCCACCAGGCGGTCGATCGCTTCGACCAGGTCGTCCGGCAGCACAACATGGGCTCTCATAGCCCACTCATAGTGCCATAGCTTATGGGACTTGTCAATGGGCCATTGCTTACTGGCGCGGCAGACCCAGGTGCGCCAGCACGCCGTCGATCTGCTCCACGAGCGGCCGCGACGAATCGACGGCGAGGTGCGAGCCTGCCGGCAGCTCGTCCACCGGCGAGCGGCGCTCCTGCTGCGCCCGATACACCGCCCAGCGCCCGTCCGAGACAGCGCCTTCCTCGCCCTGACGCTCGCTAAGCCGCTCGCGGATCTGCGCCTCGCTGGCCTGGCACTCCAGCGCCAGGAAGCGGGCGTCCGTCTCATCGGCCAGGCGTCGCGCCCCATCTCGACGCGACCGCTCTAGATAGGATGCGTCGAGGATCACGGGCTTGCCGCGCTCCAGCCACGGACGCGCGGCGTCGAGCAACGCCTGGTAGGTGCGCTCGGTCACCTCCGGGCTGTAGATGCCGGCGTCGATCGGCTCGATATGCCGTTCGGTCGGCTCGATGTCCAGCAGCCGCTTGCGGACGACGTCGGACGAGAGGACGAAGGCGCCCAGGCGCGCGGCGAGGGCGTTCGCCAGGTAGCTCTTGCCGCTGCCGGTAACGCCGGCGGTGACGATCAGGACGCGAGGCGCGGGCTGGGTAGCATAGGCGTGGGCGAGGGCGAAGTAGCGGCGGGCCGACTCAGCGGCCTGAGCCTGCTGCGCTTCCGCCACCTCCGGCTGGTCTAGCTGAAAGCCATCGACTTTGCCGCGTACGTAGGCGCGGTAGCACTTGTAGAAGGGCAGCAGCAGCGGCAGCGTCGCATCGAGCGTCGCGCCGAGGTAGTGGCTCATCAACTCGTCGGAGAGGTCTTGCCTGCCGCGCTCCTCCAGGTCCATCGCCAAGAAGGCGATGTCCGCCGCTACGTCCGAGTAGCGAAAGCGCTCGTTGAACTCGATGCAGTCGAAGATGCAAACGCCGTCGTCCTCGAAGCAGACGGCGTCTGCGCGCAGATCGCCGTGGCCGTCGCGGACGCGGCCCTCGCGCACGCGCAGGTCGAAGAGGTCCGCATCGAGCTCGAGCGCCTTCTCGACGAACGCCCGTATCTCATCGAACTGGCGTCTGTCGATAGTGCGGCCGATAACGGACTCGGTCTGCTCGAAGTTCTCCCGCCAGTTGAGCGTCACCGTCTCCAGCCCGCCCAGGCGATCGATCTCGGCGCTCCGCTCCGTCGCGGCGTGGAAGCCGGCGATGCGCCGGGCCAGGCCGGCCACCTGCTCTAGGGAGACGCCGTCCCGTTCCAGGAGCGGCGTCATCATCCCCTCGTCCGGCAACCGGCGCATCTTCACCGCATAGTCGAACGGCTCGCCGCCGGCATCGACCCGCGCCGCGCCTTCGTCGAAAGAGATCGGCACGACGCCCAGGTAGGTGCGGTCGCAGAGACGGCGGTTCAGGCGCACCTCCTCCTGGCAAAAGTGCTGGCGCTGCTCCAACGTCGTGAAGTTGAGGAAGCCCAAATCCAGCGGTTTCTTCACCTTGTAGACGAAGTCGCCGGCGAAGAGGAGGTACGAGATGTGCGTCTGGCGCAGCTCCACGCCGTCCACCGGGTGGGGATACGCCTCGGGCAAGAGCATCGACTGGATGTGAGGCGGCAACGACCCTGCCATCGACTTCCCTATCTCCTACCTATCGCTTCGGGCAAGACTATTCTAGCCCGAAGGCAGGTTGGAGGTGAAGGGGCAGAAGCCATACCGCCCCGATGTATCGGGGCGGTAGTGTTGCTTCATGCCGCGCCATGAACGGCACGGCATGGGGAACGCACGGGTGGCGCTGTATCTGGGCGGCGTGAGCTATGCACAACCGCACCATGCGTAGCGTGGTACCCGAGGGCTCGCGAGTTAGGCGGCGACCTGCTCCGATTGTTTGTCCGCACTAGCAGCCTCGTCAGCCAGCGGCTGGGGAAGTACGGCCGCGAAGGACGGCGGACGCTCGAGTGTGCTGGTATCCATGCGCAAGGCTGCTGAGACCATCGCTTGATCAGGCGGCCCGCCATACATGATCCACAGGTACGCCATGATGCCAAAATAGTCGGCGATAGTCCACATTCGCTGGCTCCTTCTAAGATGTACGCGTCGGGGTTCTCAATAATGGTATCGGCTGCGAGGCTTCAGTTCTGTAGTCGCCTACCGCCAGCTACTCAGCCCTGAAGGGCGCCGGCCTCCCACCAGACGGTCGCCAGCGGGTAGCGACGCGCCGGAAATGCGACGCGGCCGTCCTCGAGCGACTCGAGCCGCTCTGCCAGCGTCTCGCGCAGCAGGCGCAGCCGTTTCGCGTCCTCCGCTACCGCTACCGGCTCGGCCAATCGCTCCACGGCGTCGTCCAGCCCATCGAACGCGTGCACCGTCTCGACCCAGGCCACCTCGACGTTGGCGAAGCAGCCCAGTTGATGCAGGACGTTCACGATGTCGATATGCGTGGGTTGCGGGCGGCGCGGCTCACCGTAAATCGCCTCCCAGATACCCACCTGATCGAACCAGGGCTGGCCGGCCCTCAGGTGGAGAAAGCAGAGGCGGCGGGCGTGGCCGTCGAGCGCCCGCAGGAACTGCGCCACATCGTCGATCGCGTAGAGGACATGGGCGCTGACGACGACGTCGGCCGGGGGCGCCTGCGCGGCGGCGTCCGGCCACGAGCCCTCGATCACCTCCACGTTGCTCAGCCCTTGCGACGCTACGTCTTCGCGCAAGAAGCGCAGCATGGCAGGCGACGGATCGAGCGCGGTGACCTGCCGCGCGTGACTGGCGAGCGCGATGCTGTGGCGGCCGGTGCCGGCCCCCACGTCGAGCACGGTGTCCTCCGGCCGCAGGTGACGGCGCATGCACTCGATGAGCGGGTCGCCGCCGGCCGTCGCCGCCTGGGCGAACTTGCGATAGCCCTCCGCCCTGCGCGCCCAGTAGTCGTCGGTCGTGCGGCCCTGGGCGGCGCAGACGGCGTCGTGCTGTTCGCGCCGGCTGGCGACGCGCCGTCGCCAGCGGTCGACGTAGTCGATAGGCGTGGGATCGGTGCTCTGCATGCCGCGCACTATAGCACGAGAGGCACCTGTAACACTGGCGGCACCAATCGCGTTAGTGTTTTGGTAGCCCAAGAATGGGCCCGGTCGCTAAGACCTACCGGCAAGGAGCGCCTCACAACTTCATACGAGGCGCCGACAACGGCAAACCCTTCGAAAGAGGGGGGCGCAAAGCCACGGGCCTACCGCTCGATACTCGTGAGAGTCAGGGCCGCCGGGCTGCCGAATCGCCAAACGTTTCGACATCCCCACGCCGCATTTCTCCTCTGAGTCCCTCGGTCAAAGCCCTACCCCGTCGGAGCCGCCAGTGCCGCGCAGCGGCAAAGGGGGTACGAAGGCATGACCACGCAAACCGCAACCAGCCGGGACGAGATGATCCTCAAGAACAAGCCGTTAGTGACGCTGGTGGTGAATCGGCTGTCCACCGATCGCATCCGCACCCTGGGCCTGGATCGAGATGACGCCCTGGGCTATGGCGTGGAGGGGCTGATCCAGGCGGTCGATTCCTTCGATCCGTCCCGCGGCACGACCTTCGCCAGCTTTGCCGTGCAACGGATCCGCGGCTCCATCCTGGACGCCATTCGCCGGGAAGACCCGCTGCCGCGCCTGCTGCGCCGCAACGCGCGACAGATCGACCAGGCAGCGCAAGAGCTGGCTGGGCCGCTGGGCCGCTGGCCGACTCGCAAGGAGATCGCGATGCGCCTGGGCATCACGCCGGAGGAGGTGCACGAAACGCAGAAGCACGCCGCCGCCCGCTTCATCTCTCTGGACAACATCCTCGAAGATCGAAATCGCGATGGCGGAAGCGCCAGTTGGGACCCAGTAGACGTGAACGATCGCGACGACCCGGGCGTGGTCGTGGAGCGGAACGCTTCGCTGGCGCTGCTCGGACACGCGCTCGAGCAGTTGGCCGAGCGCGATCGCGAGCTCCTTCGCCTTCGCTACGGCGAGTCTCGCCCCTTCCACGAGGTTGGCCGGCTCCTGGGGCTCTCCGAATCACGAGCCTGCCAGATCCACAAGCGGATCCTCGCCCAGCTCCGCCGGCTGCTCGTCCCGGCGATGGAAGAGGCGGCCTAGCTCTCTGCCGGTCTGTCGCGTACCCGTCATAAGCGCGACCAGGGCTCGTCCCCGGTTGACACGAAACCCAGAGGCGGTATGATAAACGAGAAGACGCCAGCGGGAGACGATGTCACCATGCAGATCGACTGGGACAAGGCCATCGACGAGATCCTGGCCGACAAAACGGCCTGTCTCCGCTGTGGCAACTTCACCGAAGAGATCCTCGCCGGTTACACCCGCGAGCCCTGGGGCGCCGACTACGCGCCCCGCTGCAAGTCCTGCACCGGCAAAGAAGAGTGCGACGCTCGCAAGCTGGTGATCGTCTGCGCCAAGTGCGCCCAGGAGCTAGGCCTGCGCGCCCGTCGCGTGGATCAGCAGACGATGATGGGCATGCTCCTCAACGACTGCCGGAAAGACCTGGAGGAGTGCCTGGCCTACCTGGCTGAGTACTGGCAAGAGGATATGGACGTGCCGCCGGAGGACGCGGACAAGCGGCTGGAGGAGTTTGCGCCGGAGCTCTACGCCGAGGAGGACGAAGCGCGACGGCGGCTGGAGGAGGAGTACCTGGCGCATCATCGCTGGTACCGGGAACACGGCCAGCGCCTGCCCGACCCCGGCTGGCGCGGCGACTACGCAGAAGAGATCATCGCCCTGGGCTATACATCCCTGCTGGGCGATTAGCGAACGCGGTGAACGATGAAGAGCGGGCCCTTCCTCAGCGAAGGGCTTTTCTGTTGGCAACAGCGAGATGGTTGAGCTAGGCCTCGTGCGGTTGCTCCTGCTCTTCGATTCCCGCGGCGGCCTCACAGAACAGCTAGCCGAGGCGGTGGCCGAAGGTGTCCGTTCCGTCCCCAACGTCGAGCTGCGCTATCGCCGGCTGGACGACGCCGAACCAAACGAGCTGCTAGGGATCGACGCCTTGATCATCGGCTCGCCCAACTGGAGCGGGATGACCGGCAAGCTGAAGGACTGGTTCGACCACAGCGGCGATCTCTGGGAGACCGGCGAGCTGGCGGGCAAGGTGGGCGCTTGCTTCACCGCGGGCTGGTCGCGCTCCGGCGGCACGGAGGCGACGCTGCTCCAGCTCCTGCACCTGATCCTATCGCACGGCATGGTGTTCGTCGGGCTGCCCTGGACGGACGCGATGCGCCGCTCCGGCTCCTACTACGGCGCCACCGCCCACGGCGAGGTCACCGACGGCGACCGAGAGCAGGCGCGCGCGCTGGGCCGGCGGGTGGCGGAGATGGCGCTGCGCCTCGCGACATCCGCTTAGCGCAGAGAACGATACTGCCTCATTGGAGATCCGGCGGGAAGATTCTGGCGTAGCCGAATCGCACGCGGAGCCTCTGAGCGATCTCGATGAGGCCTACGGCTGCCGCCAAACTCATGAGCGGAGAAAGCGGATAGTGAAACCGGCTCTCGGCAAAGAAGCCGATGTGAAAGACGGTCCAATATAGGATGATGAGAAGCACGAGCCCTGCCCATGGCTCTGAGCGTCTGAATGCTAACACCAGCCCCACGCCACCGGCTACAAGGATGCCATAGTAGAACAGATTCACAAGGATGGTAAGCCCGCGTCTCTCCCCCGAGGTCATGAAGGCGGGGACGCCTGCCTCCTGCCACCAGAGCGCATCAGCATCTTCCCCCCAGAGGATTGCCGTTTTTTTGAAAGCCAGCACGATCTCTTCCTTCGGGTGACTGAGGGCCCAGTCAATCGCCATCCGCGTTCCGGCCTTATTGCGCTCCACCTCACCGGCCGGGTTACGGATGAGTATGTAGTCGTCGAACACGCCCCTGCTGGCTGGCGACCAGAAGCCCCCGTCTGCGTAGTCTGAGTGGCCAATCACAGCGTTATAACCAGCGTTATTCGAGATGAGGACAGGAGCATCGAACACCCTTGCGTTGCGGGCGGTCCAGGGAACCAGCACGAGGGCCATGGCGAAGGTGTACAGCACGATGGTTCTAAGGGCACCGGGCTGTCGGAGTAGCACGAGCCAAAGCGCCACTACCCACCATAGGCCTATCCCCTGCCCTCGAATGAGGGTGGCGGCCCCAGCGAACGCACCCGCCGCAACAATGGCGGCAACTTGACCTCTTGTCGAGGTCGCTCTCATCGAGGCAAAGACGAGCGCCAGCGAAAGGACCAAGGCGAGCATGAACACCAGCTCCGACATGAGGAGCGAGGACCAAATGACTTGGCTGGGGAACACCGCCCATAGGAACGCTCCCAGCAGGGCCGCCGCCCGGCCGATAGCAAGCCGACCCAGGGTATACGTAGCGAGGACGACGGCGACGCTGACGAGCACGTTGAAGGCCTGTCCAATCGCTATGCTGGCCCCGAACACCTTGTACACCCCTGCGAGAGCAAAGGGGTAACCAGGAGGAAAGAGCGCAGTAGCAATCCCGTCAAGGTAGTGCGTATAGCCTAGACCATCGGCCAAACGACGCGCGGTCTGATCATAAAAGAATGTGTCCAGGCCCTGGACAGGAAACGTATCAGCGCGGATGATCCAAGCAGTCCTGAGTGCGACGGCCACGGCGACGATAATGAGCAGCCATGGTAGGTCTCGCAACAGCTGCTGACGCCACTGCAAGTCCGCACGATTCCTCTGTTGGACAGGCATTACGCAGTTAGCTGATTTGCCCCATACGTCACGCAGGGTCGCGGCGCAGCGATTCGCTGATGCGCGCGCGCAGCTCGTCGAGGGCCCAGCGCCGCTCGGCCGAGATCAGCACGGCGTCGGGCCGATGCGCCGCCATCGACAGCTCGTACTCCCCCAACTCCTCGATGCTGGCGATGGATCTGCCATCCCGATCGACCAGCAGGTCGACCTTGTTGAAGGCCGTGAGGCGCGGCTTCTCGGCCAGTCCCAAGCCGTCCAATGTGTCATCTACGGTCTGGCTTTGCTGGGCGGCGCTGGGGTGGGTGATATCCACAACGTGGAGCAGGAGGTCGGCCTCGGCCAGCTCCTCCAAGGTAGCGTGGAAGGCCGCCACAAGCTGCGTGGGCAGCTTCTGGATGAAGCCGACGGTATCGGTGAGCAGTACCGTGCCACCGCCCGGCAGGTACACCTTCCTCGTGATCGGATCGAGCGTCGCGAAGAGCCGATCTTCGACCAGCACATCGGCGCGGGTGAGGCTCCGCATCAGCGTGCTCTTGCCGGCGTTGGTGTAGCCGACCAGCGCGACCACCGACATGCCGGCACGTGCCCGCCGGCGGCGATAGAGCGCCCGTTGGCGTCGCACGCCTTCGATCTCCCGCTTGAGACGCCCGATCTTGTTGCGCACCAGGCGGCGGTCGGTCTCGAGCTGGGTCTCGCCGGGGCCGCGCACGCCGATCGTGCCCTGGGCGCCGCTACCACCCAGCCGCTCGAGGTGGCTCCACTGGCCGGCCAGCCGCGGCAACAGATACTCCGACTGGGCGAGCTCCACCTGGAGCTGCCCCTCGCGCGTCCGGGCGCGCAGCGCGAAGATATCGAGGATGAGGGCAGTGCGATCCAGCACCTTGACCTCAAGCGCACGCTCCAGGTTGCGCTGCTGCGAGGGCGAAAGCTCGTCGTCGAAGACGACCAGCGTGTAGCCGGTGGAGTCGCGCTGCGCAACGATCTCGGCGAGCTTTCCTCGGCCGATGTACGATGCGGAGTCAGGCGAAGCCCGCCTCTGCACCGTCTGGCCCACGACGACGCCGCGAGCGGTGCGAACGAGGTCGCGTAGCTCCGCTAAGGAGCTCTCCGGGTCCCAACCCTCGCCTGGGCCGGCCGTCGTTGTAGCATCGTTCTTCCGCGTCGCCACAGCGACGAGAAAGGCGCGTTCTCGCACCGGTGCCGTCGAATGAAGCCGCCGAGCTATGGGCCGATCACCTCCCGCTTGACAGAATAGCACGGCGAGCACATTCACAGCACTGCACAGCACCCGCGACATGAGATAGAGTGGCAGAGGAGGAACCCCGAGATGAAAAGGCGAAATGCGGTACTGAAGGAGTTGCAGGAGCTTAGGGCCGAACTGCTCCAGAAGTACGGCTATCTGGGGGTAGCCGGCTGGGTGGCAGAGGCGCGGGAGGGCCTTCGCTAACCTGTGACCGTCTGGGTCAAGCATGTGAGCCGTAGCAAGTGAACGTCCTGCTCATCGGCTCTGGGGCGCGGGAGCACGCGCTCGCCTGGAAGCTGCGCCAGTCGTCGCGGCTGGACGATTTGTTCGTCGCGCCCGGCAACCCCGGCACGGCGGAGCTGGGCACGAACCTCGCGCTGCCTAACAGCGACTCCGACGTCATCGTCGACGCCTGCCGCTCGCACCGGATCGACCTCGTCGTCGTCGGCAACGAGGACCCGCTCGCCGCCGGGCTGGTCGACCGGCTGGCGGTCGAGGGGATCGCCGCCTTCGGGCCGGCGCAGGCGTCGGCGCAGATCGAGTCGTCCAAGGTGTTCGCCAAGGAGCTGATGGCACGCCACGGTATCCCGTCGGCGTCGTTCGCCACCTTCGACGATGCCAACGCCGCCCGCGCCTACATCGAGTCGCAGAGCGAGCCGTTGGTGGTGAAGGCGGACGGTCTGGCCAGGGGTAAGGGCGTCATCGTCGCCGACTCCACGGCCGCTGCGCTGGAGGCGATCGACGCCATCATGGTACGTCGCGAGTTCGGCGCGGCGGGCGATCGCGTGATCATCGAGCCGCGCCTCTCCGGTCGCGAGGTGAGCGCCCACGCCTTCACCGACGGCAAGACCGTGGCCCATATGCCCTTCTCCTGCGACCACAAGCCCGTCTTCGACGGCGACCGCGGCCCTAACACCGGCGGCATGGGCGTCTACAGCCCGCCCGACTGGCTGGATGAGGAGACAGCCAAGGCTATCCGAAGCGACGTCACCGAGGCTGCCGTCGCCGCGATGATGGCCGCAGAGCGCCCCTACCGCGGCGTGATCTACCCGGGCCTGATGCTGACGAACGCGGGCCCGATGGTGCTGGAGTTCAACTGTCGCTTCGGCGACCCCGAGGCGCAGGTGCTGCTCCATCTTCTAGAAACGGACTTGCTGGAGGTGCTGTGGGCCGTCGCGAACAACAGCCTGCACGAGGTCGAGCTACGCTGGTCGCAGGATGCATGCGTTGGCGTCGTGCTCGCTTCGGGCGGCTATCCCGGCGGCTACGAGACCGGCTTCGCCATCGAGGGGCTCGCGGATCTCGATGCTGACGTGGTCGCCTTCCATGCCGGGACGAGCCGCCGAGACGACGGCACGCTGGTCACGGCAGGCGGCCGTGTGCTCACCATCGTCGCCGCCGGCCCGACGCTCGCGCAGGCGCGCGAGAAGGCGTATCGAAACGTCGAGCGCGTTCGCTTCCAGGGGATGCACTACCGGCGGGACATCGGGGTAGCGCAGCCCGCGAGCGTGTAAGACCAGGGTTTGGTAAACTGCTGACAGAGGGCAACTCATGCAGCACACGATCAAGGCGTTCGTTCACAAGGGCGAGTCGCATTACGTAGCGGAATGCCTAGAGATCAGCGTCGTGACACAAGGCACGACACTCGACGAAACGCTTGCAAATCTGCAGGAGGCGGTTGATCTCCACTTGGATGGCGAGGACCCCGCATCCTTCGGCCTCGCACCTAATCCGACGATCCTGGTCACGATTGAGCTAGGGAGTCGTGTCGCCTAGGCTGAGGCGTCTCTCAGGCCGCCAAGTCATCGCGATTCTAGGGGGTTTCGGTTTTGAGCCGGTTTCGCAGCGAGGAAGCCACGTTAAACTGCGACGAGTCACCCGAGATGGCCATAGCGAGACGCTCACGGTTCCAAACCATCAAGAGCTAGACTTGGGGACGCTGCGCGCTATCTTTCGCCAAGCCTCGAGATTCATCCCTGAGCAAGATTTACGGTCGCATTTTTATACGGACTGAACCATGACCAACCCCCTCGTCGCCGTGCTCATGGGCTCCAAGTCGGACGCCCCTCTCATGCAGGAGTGCCTCGACCTGCTCACGAAGCTCGGCATACCGCACGAGTCGCACGTGATGTCCGCCCACCGCGTGCCCGACAAGGTGCGCGAGTTCGCGTCGACGGCACGCGAGCGGGGCTTCGAGGTGATCATCGCCGCGGCGGGCGGCGCCGCCCACCTGCCCGGTGCGGTGAAGGCGCACACCTTGCTGCCGGTGATCGGCGTGCCGGTGCCGTCGAGCGAGCTGAAAGGCATCGACGCGCTGTACAGCATCGTCCAGATGCCGCCGGGCGTGCCGGTAGCGACAGTCGCGATCGGCTCCTGGGGGGCGCGCAACTCCGCGCTGCTCGCGGCCGAGATCCTCGCGCTGGGGCATGATGACGTGCGCAGCGCGTACGAGGACTATCGCCGAGAGCTCGCGTCGGGGTAAACTAGGCTTGGGTGGTACGCCGAAGCCTATCGTCGGCCATTCCGTCGCCACGACACCCATGTTTCGCACCAACACCGAAGCCACCGCCGTCGAAATGTTCCCAGGCGTGGTACGCCGCACGCTCAACAGCGGCGACCTCGCCACGCTGATCGAGGTGACGCTGGCGGATGGCGCCGTCGTCCCCGGCCACACCCACCCGCACGAGCAGGTGGGCTACGTCGCGAAGGGCCGCGTGCGTTTCGAGATCGACGGCGAGGTGCGCGAACTGCGCGCCGGCGACAGCTACCTGGTGCCCGGCGGCGTCTCGCACGAGGTGACGGCGCTGGAGGCGTCGGTGTGTATCGATTGCTTCTCGCCGGTGCGGGAGGAGTTCCTGTGACTCTGATACTGACGTACGCTACGCCAAATTACCTGCTCCAAGTAAGTGATCGTTTGGTTACCCAGGACACCAAGCCATTTGACACAGCTTCAAACAAGAACGTCATCTATCACGCCAAGAACGCGATCGTCACTATCGGATATTCCGGTCCAGCGTACATGGACGGGACCACAACCGATCGATGGATAGCTGAGAAATTGCGAGGCGAAAAATTCCGCGACCATGAGCCAGGTCGGCCTTGGGCTCTCCAAATCGGCAGAGCAGAGCGGTGGCTGGACATTGGGCAGTCGATTGAGCTACTTAGGCGCGAGAGCGCAGAGGTATTTTCCAGGTTGCCAGCTAGCCAGCGCACCCGTCACCACATCGTTGTCGCTGGATGGCAGTGGCGGCGCAGGCGAGATCGGTTCTTCTCCCGACCGTTCCTGTGTGAAATTAGTAACGGCGAATCGGAGGCAGAGCGTCATGCATTTACACACGACCAAGTGCCTCGTTACTGGCATTGGGCGCCTAAGCATCCAGCCTACCTTTCCTCTATCCCCGATCAGAACCCGCTTTCGAGATGCGAGCTAGATAAACTTAAGAAAGAGCTCAGGTCCGCCTGGCAATCGCCACAAGCGTCCGTCAACGTGCTCATCGGCGCGATTCGTTTTGCTGCGCAGAAGAGTCCCACCGTTGGGCCTGATTGTATGTCTATATACATGCCAA
The DNA here is from genome assembly GCA_022570885.1 of Chloroflexota bacterium. Lineage (GTDB taxonomy): Bacteria > Chloroflexota > Dehalococcoidia > DSTF01 > RBG-16-68-14 > JACZTE01. The sequence goes on from JACZYW010000026.1 coordinate 14,621, forward strand.
CTCTTAGCCTTGGCGTCGTAGAGGCTAAGTACCTGGCCAAGGATTCACATCAAAGCGAGCCTGGCGGTGGTAAGAGCTTTTCGCCGTGGGTCGTAGGACCGTACTCGGTAATGCCGCCAGCCGAGATCGTTGGAGACCATTACGTCGGTCTAGGGCCGATCATCGTGTCGCTAATTGGATCCAGCAGCGTTGCCGGCTGGCACTTCCCTCCCGACTTTCCTGGGCTGCCTGATGAGCTAAGATCCCTGGTGCCCGATGAGGCGAGAGTGAGAACTGTATCCTCTTTCAGCTCACAAAAGCGGAAGGGCTATCCATGATCCCGCGCTACTCGCGTCCCGAGATGGCCCAGGTCTGGTCGGAGGAGCACAAGTACGACACGTGGCTGCAGGTGGAGATCGCCGCCTGCGAGGCGTGGGCCGAGCAGGGCATCGTGCCGCCGGAGGCCGTCGAGAAGATCCGCGCCGCTCGCTACAACCGCGAAGACATCGCGCGATACGAGGAGGAGGAGCACCACGACTTCAACTCGTTCCTCCGCTCCGTCGCCGATAGCCTCGGCGAGGAGTCCCGCTTCGTCCACCTGGGCCTCACCTCCTACGACGCGGAGGACACGGCGCTCGGCCTGCGGCTGGTGGAGGCGGCGGCGCTGCTGGAGCGAGACATCGAGGAGCTACTGCCGGTGCTGGAGCAGCGCGCCGTCGAGTTTAAGGACACGCTCTGCATGGGCCGCTCGCACGGCGTCCACGCCGAGCCCACCACCTTCGGGCTGAAGCTGGCCGGCTGGGTCGACGAGATGCGGCGCAACGCCCGCCGGCTGGCCGAGGCGAAGGCCGACGTGGCCGTGGGCAAGATCAGCGGCCCTGTCGGCACCCACGCATCGGTGCCGCCCGCGGTAGAGGAGGCCGTCTGCGCGCGGCTGGGCCTCGGCGTCGATCCTGTCAGCACGCAGATCGTCAGCCGCGACCGGCACGCCCGCTTCGTCGTCACGCTCGCCGTCATCGGAGCGTCGCTGGAGCGCTTCGCCACGGAGCTCCGTCACCTCCAGCGGACCGAAGTGATGGAGACGGAGGAGCCCTTCAGCGAAGGGCAGAAAGGCTCCAGCTCCATGCCCCACAAGCGCAACCCGGAGAAGCTGGAGCGAATCTGCGGCCTGGCGCGGCTGCTGCGCGGCTACACCGTGCCCGCGCTGGAGAACGTCGCCCTCTGGCACGAACGCGACATCTCCCACTCGTCGGCGGAGCGCGTGATCCTGCCCGACGCCTGCCTGGCGCTCGACTACATGCTCGATCTCTTCACGACGGTGATGCGCGGGCTCCAGGTCTACCCGGAGCGCATGCGCGAGAACATGGACGATAGCTACGGCCTGCCCTTCTCCCAGCGAGTGCTGCTCGCCCTGATCGAGAAGGGGCTCCTGCGACAAGATGCGTACAAGATCGTGCAGCGCAACGCCATGCAGTCGTGGAAGGAGCGGCGCGCCTTCCGCGAGCTGCTCGACGCCGACAACGAGGTGCGCGATCAGCTCTCGGCCGCGGAGCTGGATGAGCTGTTCGACTACTCCTACTACACGCGCTACGTGGACGAGAGCTTCCGCAGGCTGGGGCTGACGTGATCGAAGGGCGCATTGTACTCCGAAAGCAGCGCGACCTTGGCGAAATCATCCAGGCTGCGATTACGATCTACATGCAGAACCTCTGGCCGCTCTTCACCATCGCTGCCATCGTCATCCCGATCAGCATCGCCGGCGCGATCTTCCAGGAGACGCTGGACGATCCGGCCACCGCAACCGCCGTCTGGCTGACCCTGACGCTGCTGCAGTTTGCCGTCGGCCTCCTGGCCGGCGCGACGCTCATCTTCGCTCTCTCCGAGATCGACGCGGGGCGGCCCGCCGACTTCTCGAGCGCGTACGATGTCGCATTCGAGCGATTCGGGAGACTGGCCGGCGCCTATCTTCGAGTTTTGTTCCATGTCACCCTCTTCGCGATCACCATCGTCGGCATTCCCTGGGCCATCCAGCGGTTGGTCCGCTGGTCCTTCGTCCAGCAGGCGGTGATCCTAGACGACACCAGCGCCCAGGCGGCGCTGAGCTACAGCGCCGATGCTGTCGCCGGCCGATGGTGGCGGACGCTCGGCATTATCCTCGCGATCTCGATCATCGTGATGATACCGACCCTCAGCGTCTATGGCCTCTTCGCCCTGGCGCCGGTCGTCGTCTCGAGCATCGCAAACGCCATAGTGAACGCAGCGGCATTGCCCTTCGGCGTCACTGCGACGACGCTGCTCTATTTCGATCTGAAGGCGCGGCGGGAGAGCGAAGCGACCGCGTCCTAGCCCTACCCGAAGCGGAAAGGAATCGCCCGTGACAACAGCAAGCGTCCTACTGGAGACCGAACTCCCCAACCGCTCCCATCGTGGGAAAGTGCGCGATACCTACGATCTGGGCGACCGGCTCCTCATCGTCGCCACCGACCGCGTCTCCGCGTTCGATATGGTGCTGCCGAACGGCATCCCGGGCAAGGGCGCGGTGCTCACTCAGCTCTCCGCCTTCTGGTTCCAGCGGACCGTCTCTGTCGTCCCGAACCACTACCTGCGCCTGGCTGACGGCTCGCCCGATGACGACCTGCCCTACGATCTGCCGGCCGACCTGATCGGCCGCAGTATGATCGTCCGCAAAGCGCAGCGGCTGCCTGTCGAATGCATCGTGCGCGGCTACATGGCCGGCTCGGCGTGGGCGGAGTACCAGGAGCACGGCACCGTCTGCGGCGTTCGCCTGCCAGCGGGCCTGCGCGAGAGCGAGCCCTTCCCCTCGCCGCTCTTCACGCCCACCACCAAGGCAGAGGTGGGACACGACGAGAACATGTCGACGGAGCAGTTCGTCGAAACGCTGGGCATGGGGGTGGCCAACGCCGTCCGGCTGCGCAGCCTGGCGCTCTATCGCTACGGCGCGGAATACGCCCGCGAACGGGGCATCATCATCGCCGACACGAAGTTCGAGTTCGGGCTGCTCGACGACGAGCCGATCCTCATCGACGAGATGCTGACGCCCGACTCGAGCCGCTTCTGGGACGCGGCGCAGCACGAGCCCGGCCGCCACCAGGAGGCGCTCGACAAGCAGTTCGTGCGCGACTGGCTCCTCCAGTCGGGCTGGGATCGCGAGCCGCCGCCGCCGGAGCTGCCGCCGGACGTCGTCGAGGAGACGTCGCGCCTCTATCGCGAGGTCTACCAGCGGCTGACCGGCGAGGAGGTGCGCGCCTAGTGTTCCTCGCCCGCGTCTACGTCACGCTGAAGCCGACGGTGAACGACCCGCAGGGGCTGACCATCCGCGGCGGCCTCCACTCGCTCGGCTTCGACGCGGTCGAGAGCGTGCGGGCGGGCAA
>JACZYW010000164.1 GCA_022570885.1 Chloroflexota bacterium
TCGTCTGGGCCAAGTCGTTCACGTCCAGCACCAGATAGTTCTGCTTGGTGATCGGCAGGGTGATGCCGGTGGCGTCCGCCTCCTGGAAGCCATCGCGTCCGATGAGCCAGGAAGCGACGGCGCCCGTGACGCAGATCAGCGGCACGGAGTCCATCCAGGCGTTGGCGATGCCGGTGACCAGGTTGGTGACGCCGGGCCCGGAAGTGGCCCAGCAGACGCCGGCCTTGCCGCTAATGCGGGCGTAGGCGTCGGCGGCGTGGGCCGCGCTCTGCTCGTGTCGCACCAGCACGTGCCGGATCTTCGGATACTGGCCCAACGCGTCGTAGAGGGGCAGGTTGGCGCCGCCGGGGTAGCCGAAGATGATCTCGACCCCCTCGCGGGACAAGCACTCCATCACGATCTGGGCTCCTGTCAGCTTCATGATTGTTCGTCCTCCTCCGTCATAGTAACGTTTCGGCCCCGATGTTCGGGGCCGGTCCTCGGAATGGCTATGGAATGGTGATGTGCGCTACCGAGGACCTCAGACCGGGAGCCTGCCCAGCAGGAGCAGGCGTAGACCCAGCAACCTAAGCAGGCTGAGGGCCCGAGTCGAGGTAACTACGACGCGGTCGCCCCGACTCGTCGGGGAAACCGTGGCCACCTCCTGGGGGATAGACGTGTCGCTCGTGTACGTTCGCATTGGTACTCGCGCTCTCTGCGGCTTGGAGTACGTTCGCACTCCCGCGTCGCCGCGATAGTAGCACCAGTCTATCCGGCTGCGCATAGCTTGTCAATAAGAGGATGCGTCAAGTTCGAGTATCGTCCGCTGCGCCTGCGATCTTCGCCGAACGGGCGACCGCTTACTGCTGGAGGGTGATGATGGCGGCGGCGAGCAGCATGAACTGGGCGCCCAGGGCAGCGAGGAAGAACAGATAGCCGACGGCTCGCTCCCAGGCGTGGAAGAAGAAGCCCAGCACGAGGTTGATCGCCAGGAGCCCGAGGCCGGTGATGGGGATGGAGAGCAGCTCCTGCTTGTCGTCGACGCGAGTGACGCCGCCCAGGGGTGGGAAGGCGAAGGGGATGCTCTCCGGCAGGCCGGGGTAGTTGTAGAACACGTAGCCCAGCGTGACGGCGCAGGCGAGGATCGAGGCGAGCGCCAGCGTTCGCGCCAGCGAGTCGTGCCAGAAGGGCTGGGCGGCGATCGAGGTGCGCTCCGTCACCTGCGGCAGCGACACTTCCTGCCCCAGCTTCTGGTGTCCCTGGAACTCCTCGGCGAAGCGTACCTCGTCCTCGACCGAGATCGCGTAGCTCTGGCTGGGGGTGACGATGTAGAGCAGCTCCTCGTGGCTGCGATGGGTGGTGTAGAAGATCGTTTCGCCCAGATCGCCCACGGTTGCCTTGCCGATGTGGTGGCCCAGCCAGTTCACCCCGGCGACCTTGGGCGGCGGCAGCTCTCGGCCGGGTACCAGCCGTTCGATCCGGTCCATGGGGATGAGCTGGCGGATGTCGCCCCAGTGGATGGTGAGGCCGTTACGGTCCAGGTGGTAGCGCAGCGTGAGGCAGCCGTACGTCCAGTAGGCGAAGAGGCAGCCGAGGCCGAAGAAGAAGGTGGCAGCCAGATACGGCCCTAGCACCGGCAGGTCGATCGGCTCGGTGAGGCCGCGCCAGATCAGCAGGCCGGTAAGGGCGAAGCACCACGCGGTAAGCGCGCTCCCTACTGAGACACCGATCGCGCGAGGCGGGCGTAGCTCAGGGAACACGCTCTGCCTTCACGCCCTGGCGGTCCTCCGGCTGGCCGGAGGACTGGGGCTTCACCGGCGTCAGCCAGTGCGAGTACTTGTCGTTCTTGCCCCGGATCGCGTCGAAGAAGAGCCGCTGGAGGCGCTGGGTGATCTCGCCGGTCTTGCCGTCGCCGACCGGGCGACGGTCCACCTCCACCACTGCGGTGACGTGCGCGGCGGTGCCGGTCATGAAGCATTCGCTCGCGATGTAGAGCTCGCTTCGGTCGATCGAGCGATGCACGGTCTCGATGCCCAGCTCATCGCGGGCGAGCGTGACCACGGTGTCCAGCGTGATCCCCTCCAGGATGTTGTCCGAAGGCGACGGCGTGATCAGCTTGCCGTTGCGGACGATGCAGATGTTCTCGCCGCTGCCCTCGGAGACGTGGCCGCGTTCGTCGAGCATGATCGCCTCGTCGAAGCCGTTCTCCTGGGCCTCGGTCTTAGCGAGCGCAGAGTTGACATACATACCGTTCACCTTAGCGCGAGCCGGGATCGCCGTATCCTCCACCCGTCGCCAGGTTGAGGTCATGCAGCGGATCCCTTGTTCGCTGTCCAGGTAGTTGCCGAAGGGGGTGACGAAGATGAGGAAGTCGTCGCTGATGTCGTGCAGCCGTGGCGTGATCGCCTCCTCGCTCTTGTAGGCGATGGGGCGGATGTAGATGTCCTCGCTGTAGCCGTTGCGGACGACCAGCTCGACCGTGAGGTCGCACAGCTCGTCGTCGCTGAGCGGCAGCGCGATGCGGAGGATGCGGCCGCTCATGCGCAGCCGCTGGTAGTGCTCGCGCAGGCGGAAGAGGTAGATCGTGCCGTCGTCCTCGTTCCAGTTGCCGCGGATGCCCTCGAAGCAGGCGGTGCCGTAGAGGAACGCCTGGGTCATGATGCCGATCTTCGCCTCCGCCAGCGGCACGAAGCTTCCCTGGAAGTAGGCGGTCTGTGTCGGCATCTGCGTAGGCTCCTCTCCCTATCGGGCGTGGCTGCCAGTATAGCAAGATGCGCTGGCGACGCCAACGAGAGGTGTGGGTGGGCGATAGAGAGCAGTAGGATGCCCCACCTTCAGATGGGGGTCGAGAACGGTGCGTCAGGGCGGTGGCAGCACCGCCTGTTCGCTAACCCCGGGTCAGGTAGACGATCAAGCCGCTCAGCGGGCCCGTGCTGGTAAGCTCGGTGAACGCCAGGTGCGGAGTCCCGGCGTCGTCCAGCTTCAGCGAGACGAGCTGGCCGAACGGACGGTCGGCTGCGGTCACGATCTCCTCGACATCCCAGCCGGCGTCTGTGCGAGTCGCGTAGCGGATGACGCTCTGGTCGGAGAAGACGACGTGGGGCACGCCCTGCGCGTCCAACGCCAGCGAGCTGTTGCGCCGCGTGCCGGTCATCCCGAGCCGGACGTCGTCGAGCGTCCCCACCTCCTCCACCGTCCACGTCTCTCCGTCACGCACGGCGTAGAGTACGCGTCCGCTGGAGCCGCCAAGCTCCTCGAAGAAGGAGATGTGGGGCCGGCCCTCGGCGTCGAACTGGAGCGAGGAGAACTTGCCCACGTCGCCCTCCGATAGCACCGTCTCCAGGTTCCACTGGCTGCCATCGAAGCTGGCGAAGATGAGGTCGCCGTCGCGGTCGTTGTAGTAGGTGAGCGCTGGCTGGCCGTCCGGGCTCACGGCCAGGCTGACGTTGAACTCGTACGCGGTGGGGCCGCTGCCGATGGCGGTCACGCTCCAGGCGCCGTCTTGCAGCTCGTAGTACTCGACGCCATCGGTCCCGCCGAACTGCGACGGGTCGATCCCGGCGGCGCGCACGATGCCGTCGGCGGCGATGGCGATGGTGCTGTCCCAGCCGTCATGGCCATCGTCCGCTGCCGCCGCTATCTGCCAGCCGGAGCTGTCCCTGAGCGCATACGTGAGATCGCCGAGCTCCTCGCGGAACTGCGAGTCCTGATGGTCGTGATAGACGATGTTCGGCTGGTTCTGGGGGTCGAAGGCGAGATCGATGGGGCCGTAGAAGTAGCCCTCCACGAGCCTGTCCAACGTCCAACCGTCCGCTGCTGCGGCGAAGGTCACGAAGCCTTCGCTCACGGCCTCGAGCAGGAACGCGATGGCAGGCGAGCCGCTGGCGTCCAGTGCCAGCGCCGGCTTGATGCCGGAGCCGATCGTCGTCGCGCTCCAGCCGTCGCTGACTGACGCGGCGAGCGTGTCGCCGTCGGTGCCCGTGTCCGCGTCGCCGCTGTCGCGAGTCGGCGCGGGCTCCGCCGTGGGTTGGCCGTCTCCGCCGCCGTCCGACGTACACGCTACCGCTACGATCGCCACCAGGGCGATGAGCGAGATCAGGATCGGGAGCGAGCGTCGCATGATGAAGTTCCTCCGCTGGTGCTCTTGCTGGGGTCACCATCAGTGTGCGGCTTCTCGCGATGAGAAAACGTGATGCTTGTTACCGAGTCAGTGCGTGAGCCAGCAGTCAGGGCGGTGGCAGCACCGCGTTCTCTAGCTGATAAAACTCGATCAGGCTGTCGGGTGATTGTAGTCCACATCCGAAGTTCAACTCTACGATTCGGCCGCCCGCGAGGCGCACATTCATCGTGCCCTGTTCCGAGGAGACGATGGCGAAATACTCGCTGCCAGAGTCAGGGGGCGCTTCGTAGACGGCATCGAGCTGATTCAACGTGCGGAGAGAGTATAGAAGACGGTTCAGTCGATCTCGACGGTCGTAGCCGCCATGGCACACGCTGGTCTTAAGCACCGCCACCATTGTGCCGTCGTCCTCTGCATCGCGACAAGGCGGCCCACTTACGTAAAACCCAGATAAGTCATCTGGCTCGGCCAAGCATGGCGTGGACTGGAAGTGGAGTAACGGACGGATGGCTTCGCGGTCGCCTGACAGGAGAGCAGTAAGGATCGCGTCGAGATCGGCGATGCCCGTGCTTCGTATTACAGGTCTCAAAGTAGGGGAAGGTTGTTCCGTGGACGGAACGGTCGGGGTCTGCGAAAGTATGTCTTCAGCGCTATCACTTGTGCAGGCCGCGGCAAGGAGCGCGAGCGACGCGGATGCAATGAACAGCGACAGCACTAAGAAGCGGCGTCTCACTTCGGATGCCTCCTAACGATCAGCCCGTAGCCTAGCTCCCCTCCCAGGTCACGTCGCCGCAGAGGTCCG
>JACZYW010000027.1 GCA_022570885.1 Chloroflexota bacterium
GCAGCCCTTCGTCCGACAGGTCGTTGCTGGAGGCGACGCCGATCTTCTTGCCGACCACCGCTCGCACGCGCAGGTCGACGTCCTGCTGCTCCACGTTCTGGTGGATGTAGTTGTTGGCGAAGCGCGTGAGGGCGCTGTTCGAGGCGTAGGTGACCACCTCGGTCTGGTCGGCCTCGCTCAGGGCCAGGGCGCGGTCGGCCAGGTTCTTGAGATCCTTCTCGTCGAGCATGGTTACACCTCCAGCTTCAGCACGCGCTTCGCGTTATCGATCAGCACCTTCTGTCGCACGGCCTCGTCGAAGCCGAGCGCGTCGAAGTCGTTCAGCCAGCGCTCGGGGCTGATCACCGGGTAGTCAGAGCCGAACATCACCTTGTCCTGGATCAGCGTCTTCGCGTACTGCACCAGCAGCGGCGAGAAGTACTTCGGCGACCAGCCGGAGAGGTCCATGTAGACGTTCGGCTTGTGCACCAGCATCGCCAGTTGCTCGTCCTGCCAGGGGAAGCTGGGGTGGGCCATGATGATCGTCAGCTCCGGGAAGTCGGCGGCCACGTCGTCGATGTAGGGGATGGGGCGGGCGTACTTGAGCTTGATGCCGCCGCCGCCCGGCCGGCCGATGCCGACGCCCGTCGTCCCGGTATGAATGAGCACCGTCATCCCCAGCCCCTGCGCCATCTCCCAGAGCGGGTAGAAGCGCTGATCGTTCGGGTAGAATTCCTGCTGCTGGGGGTGGAACTTGAGCCCGCGAAGGTTCAGCTCTGTGAAGCAGCGCTCCGCCTCACGCACCGCCGCTCGGCCCTTCCAGGGATCGACGGAGCCGAAGCCGGCGAACTGCTTCGGGTAGCGCTCCACCAGCTCGGCGATGTAGTCGTTCGGCACAGGCTTCGTGCCCGAGGCGGTCTCGAAGTCGATCTGGAAGAGCACGCCGAAGATGTCCAGCTCTGCGTAGTACTCGGCCATCTCCTCCGCCGTCTCGTGCGTAATCGCCGAGCGAAAGTAGGCCTGCACCGATGGGTCGCTGGTGAGGGTGCGCCGGCCGGGCGCCGGCGGGTGGATGTGGACATCGATTGCGCGCACCATGCCGTGCTCCTATCGCTCTCCTGCGTTCGGTCTCCGTCTCCCGCATCCGCTTGTCGCCGATGCCGAAGTGGCCGCTCCGACTGTCGGTTAGCGTACTAGCCCATCGCAGCACCGTCAAACTCAGACGCGCACCCGAGCTCAACGCAAGTGCTGTTCTGTCCGAGGACGCTTCGGCATGGTGTCTTAGCGTGAGCCGTGGCTGCATAATGGAGGGGCTAGGTCGAAGGATCTGCACAGGCTTACATCTCAGCACTAGGAAGGAGCGAACGGAATGTTCTCTCTGGAAGGCAAGGTAGCGGTCATCACGGGTGGCGCGGGCGGCATCGGTCAGGCGACGGTGCGGCGCTTCGCGAGCGCCGGCGCCCGGGTCGTCGTCGCCGATGTGAACGACGCCCAGGCGCTTGCCGATGAGGTTGGCGGGCTCTTTGTGCAGACCGACGTCTCCGACGAGGCGCAGGTGGAGGCGCTGATGAACGCGGCGGCGTCGGCGCATGGCCGGATCGATGTGGTGATCAACAACGCCGGCATTCCCGTCGGAGGCGCTGCTATCGTGGATGTCGCTGCGGACGATGTTCGTCGCAGCTTCGGCACGAACGCGCTTGGCGCCGTCTACGGCATCAAGCACGCGGTGCCGCACATGCAGGAAGGCGGCGCGATCATCAACACCGCCTCGCTCGCCGGCCTGCAGGGCATGTATGGCAGCGGGCCCTACGTAGCAGCTAAGTTCGCCGTTGTAGGCATCACGAAGACGGCTGCGCTGGAGCTTGCCGGCCGCGGGATCCGCGTCAACTGCGTCTGCCCCGGCAATATCGACACGCCGATGGGCGCATCGCCGGAGTTCGCGGCCGTGACGAACGCGATGACCCCGCTGGGGCGTCCCGGCAGGCCCGAAGAGGTAGCGGCGCTCTTCCATTTTCTCGCCTCGGACGACTGCCTCTACATCACCGGCCAGGCGATCTCTATCGATGGCGGGATGACCGCCGGCCCGAGCCTGCGGCTGGGAGACTTGATCAAGCAGTAGCCAAACGGCTATCTTGCATCTCGCCGTTACGGAACGTAAAGTCGAACACGGGAGTACGTGTGGAAGAGCTAATCGCCATGTTGACCGAGCGCCCCTACGTGGTGGCGTTCCTCGTCTCGTTCATCGTCATCGCCTGGGCGGAGCGCGGCTGGCAACGCATGCTCTTCTGGCTTGTGAGCGGCACGTTCCTGGGCTGGCTGATGGAGTTCAGCAGCATCCGCACTGGCTTTCCCTTTGGCTTTTACGACTACCACGAGGGGATCTTCCCCGATGAGCTATGGATCGGCGGCGTCCCCTTCTTCGCGTCTCTTAGCTTCGCCTTCCTCACCTACTTCGGCTACTCGGTAGCCCGCACGCTCCTGTCCCGTCTGGAGCGCAGAGGATCGGACATCCAGCTCGCGACAACCCCGCGCATGGATGGCGCTCTGCTCGTGCTACTGCTCGCGGCCCTGATCACCACCTGGGCCGATACGATCACGGACCCGGTGGCCCACCTGGGCAGGTACTGGTTCTTAGGCGATCTGTACACGTATGAGGGACAGGGTATCCACTTCGATGTGCCGCTGAGCAACTACGCGGGCTGGATCTTCAGCAGCCTGCTCATCGTCTTCGTCAACCAGCGCTTCGGCGACTGGCTGCGGGCTCGCAGAGCGACGCCGGCCGAAGGCTTCTACCTGCCGTTCAAACCGCTGTGGGCAGTCGGGAGCCTGCTCGGCAATTTCGCGTTCATGATCGGCGTGATGCTCTACCTGCTCGCTTCGGACGAGGTGCCAGCGTCGGCCTCGGTCGGCCAGATGCTGGCTTCGGGGCTCGCGTTGAGCGGGCTGTTCGTCGTCTTCGCCGCCGTGATGATCAGGCGCGGCCTGGCCCGCGAGCCGGAGCCGGTCTCCTAGCTACCCCTTCGCTCCCTGGTCGTGGTCGGCAATCGCCTTGTCGAGCGCCTTCTGGGTGCCGGCCATCAGGTCGTCCTTGTTCTCCAGCGTCCAGTCGCGCGAGCGCTTGATCCAACTTGTCAGGTCTTGGAACTCCGGCATGACGTATCGCGCCATCAGCTCATAGCTGTGGTTGATCTTCTCGCGGGTCGTCCATTCGTTTGCGAGGCCTAGCAGGCAGCCGAAGCCGCCGGACAGCTTCTGCAGCTTCTGGATGCACTCGATCGCCTCGTCCGGCGTGCCGACGATGCCGCCGCCGAGCGCGTTCATCCCGTCGATGAGCTGGCGGCCTGTCTCGACGGGCTGGCGCCCGGGCGCGCCAAGCGTGTTGATCAGGTACTCGTTGTACCAGGGCAGGATGCCCTCCTCGACGTCGGCGACCGCCTGCTCGTGCGTCTCCGACAGGTGGAACGGCACGACGAGACGCCAGTCCGCCCGATCGGGAGGCGGCTTGCCCGCCGCCCGCGCGGCCTCCTCGCAGAACCCCCATTGCGTCTCCACCGCCGCGAGCCCCTCCTCCGTGTACGACGCGATGGAGAGCATGCCGGCGCCGTGCTTGCCGGCGGCCGTCATGCCGGCCGGGCTGATCGTGGACGCGACCGCGATGGGCATCGTGGGCCTCTGGTAGGGCTTGAGCTGTAGCCGGGCTTCGTGGAGCTCGAACCAATCGCTCTTGTAGGTAATCGGTTCGTCCTCGGTGAGGAGGCGGATGATGATCCCGAGCGCCTCGTCCATCCTCGGCCGCTGGGTAGTGGGTTCGAGGCCGAACATATAGGCATCGCTGGGCAACGCTCCCGGCCCGACGCCGAGCATCGCGCGGCCGCGCGTCAGGTGGTCGAGCAGGACGATGCGATCCGCGACGTGGAACGGGTGATGGTAGGGTAGGCTGACCACCCCAGTGCCCAACCTGATGTTGGTGGTTCGCTCGCCCGCGGCGGCCAGGAAGAGCTCAGGGCTGGCGATCAGCTCCCAGCCGCCGGAGTGGTGCTCGCCGGCCCAGACTTCGTCGTAGCCTAGCTCGTCGAGCCAGGAGAACAGATCGAGATCTCGCTGGAGCGCCAGGCTAGGGTGCTCACCGGCTCGGTGGAATGGCGCCATGAAGACGCCGAACTGCATACGCATGTGTCGCTCCTTGTAGATCTGCGGCGGGGCTACCGCTTCCGCTTGTTGCGCTCGCGCTCCATCTCCTGCAACCGCTCGTCGCTGATGCCGAAGTGGTGGGCTATCTCGTGGACGACGGTGTCTCGCACTCGCTTGACCAGGTCGTCATCGCCTCTCGACGTTAGCTCCAGGGGGCGCTGGAAGATGATGATGCGGTCAGGGGACACGAGGTTGTAGCCGGAGGTGCGGCGGGTGAGGGGGATGCCCTGGTAGAGGCCGAGGAGCGTCCGCCCGGAGGGCACGCCGAGCGACCGTAGCTGTCGTTCGGTCGGTTGCTCCTGCACCTCCACGTCGACGTTACTCATCCGCTCGGCGATCTCCTCCGGCAGCGTTGCCACCGCCTGGCGAACCAGCTCCTCGAACGTTTCGCGCTCCACAACAGCTCCCATCATAGCGAGAGGGCAAGTGTTTGGCCAAACAAGGATGTGGTCGGATCGAAGATGCGTGGGCTCTAGGTGTGCGCTGTCGCTACGTTGTTAGCGTACCGCTTCCGGCGTCGAGTCCATCTTCTGGGCGCGCAAGTCCGGCACGCTGTCGAACTCGGGGTCTTGGTGTAGCAACGTGAAGTCCCGCTGGAGCGCGAGCGCGGCGATCCATGCATCGGCCAACGAGAGACCGCCGCGGGACTTCACCTGCGCCGCTAGCGAGCCCCATGCGAGATCCGACTCCACGATCTCGACCGGCCAAGCGCGCAACGTCGCCACGATCTGCTCGACCTGCGATCTCGGGAGCCGGCGCAGGAGCGTGTACTGGATCTCCATCACGGTCATGAAGGGGAGGGCGACCGGATCGTCGCCCTCCACGATCCGCTGCACCTGATCGGCGCCTGGCTCATCGAGCAGCAGCCGCATTAAGGCTGAGGTGTCGAGGACGTATCCCACGAAGGCCTCTCCTCGGCCACACGCAGCTCCCGTCGGCGTTCTCGCAAACGACTGAAAGGTGATCCGGTCCCTTTGAGGGCCCCTCGCAGAGCCTGTACGGGTTGTTGCGGTATCGGCAGCACGTGGATCGCCCCCTCTCGAATCTCCCAGTGTAGGCGCGTCCCATATTCGATCGTCAGCGCCTCCCGAATGCTCTTCCAGGTATGATTATTTTACATGATTCATATATTGGCGTTAAATATCATGCAGTATGACAATTATACTGAGTGATGCTGTTATTGCATGATCCCGACTTGGACGTTGCGGAAGCGGGCGGGCGCGGAGCCGTGGCCGGTGTGGGCTACCTGCTCGGGCTGGCCTTTGCCGCAGTTCGGCGTTCCCCAGACGAGCCAGTGGTCGCGATTGCAGACGGCGTCGCAAGAGCCCCAGAACTGGGGTGTGATGCCGGTGTAGGTGGCGTTCTTGACCAGGTCGCCCAGTTTTCCGTTCTTGATCTCGCGGCCCACCTCGGTGCCGAACTGGAAGTTGAGCCGCCGGTCGTCGATGCTCCAGCTCCGGTTCGTCTCCATATAGATGCCGTCGTCGGTGTCGGCGATGAGGTCTTCCAGCGACCAGTCGCCGGGGTCCAGGTTGACGTTTGTCATCCGGATCAGGGGGATGCGGTTCCAGCCCGAGGCGCGCATGGCGCCGTTGCTCGTCTGCCCGAGCGTGGTCGCCGTCTCCCGCGAGGTCAGGTAGCCGACGAAGTTTCCCTCTCGCACCACCGGCGTCGAGTGGGCGGGGATCCCCTCGTCGTCGTAGCCGAAGGTGCCCAACCCGCCCGCGATGGTGGCATCGGCTGTGATGTTGACGGCGGGCGAGCCGTACTGGAAGTTGCCCAGCTTGTCGACGGTGAGGAAGCTGGTGCCTGCGAACGCCGCCTCGGTGCCTAAGACCCGGTCGAGCTCGATGGCGTGGCCGCACGACTCGTGGATCTGGAGCGCTACCTGGCTGCCGTCCAGGATGATGGTCGTGTTGCCGGCGGGGCAAGGCTTCGCCGTGAGCAGCTCGGCCGCCTCCTCGGCCACGCGAGCTGCGTTGCCCGGCAGATCCCAGCGCTCGACGAACTCCCACCCTTCGGTACCCTGGTGCCGGCCGACGCTGTTCGGGTAGGAGCGGCGCTGCACCTCCCCTTCGTCCACGGCGGTGGCCTCGATGCCGCAACCGGTCTCTACCAGCGTTTGTTGGATTTCGCTCCCCTCAGTGCTGACGAAGAGCTTCTCATCGCGTTGACAGTAGCTGTTCGCCTCGGCCATGACGATGTGGGCTACCTTGGTCATCGCCTCGGTGGTGCGTAAGAGGAGCGCGATCTTGTCGTCCAGCGACACGGCGAACGGGTCCTGCTGCACGGGAGTCGTGTAGCTATCGACGATGGCTACCGGTGCGCCGAGGTCGGCCGGCGTTCCGCGCACCAGCGCGGAGGCGCGGGCGATGCGCACCGCCTCGGCGGCGACGCGGTCGGCCTCCTCCATCGTTAGCAGACGGCTGCTGGCGAAGCCCCAGCAGCCGTCCACCAGCACTCGCACGCCGAAGCCGATCGACTCGTCGTACGTGAGCGCTTCCACGTTGTGGAGGCGCACGGTAACGGACTCCGCTTGCGTCCGAAGGACGCGCACATCGGCGTAGTGGGCGCCCTTGCTGCGGGCGGTATCTAGGGCGCGGAGGGCGAGATCGCGCATGAGTGCCTCCTGTGTAGATGCGTTCTTGCTGGGGGTTCCGTTGGCATCATAGCCCGTTGGGGGCTGGTGTCAACTCGTGACCGGCGGGCTTGACGGGAGCGGGCTCCTCTACGATAGTGTTGGCGGCTCATCGGGCACTCCGGTGAGGCGTTGGGAAGGAGCAAGGGCATGCAGCTCTCCGGCAAGAACGCAATCGTCACCGGCTCCGCGGTCGGCGTGGGGCGGGCCACCGCGCTGGCGCTGGCGAAGCGCGGGGCGAACGTCGTCGTCAACTACTCGCGATCGGAAGACGAGGCGAAGGAGACCGTCGCCGAGGTGGAGCGGCTGGGTGCGAAAGCGCTGCTGGTGCGCGCCGACGTCTCGCGAGACTCGGAGGTGCGGGCGATGGTGGAGCGCGCCGTCGACGCCTTCGGCTCGATCCACGTGCTGGTGAACAACGCTGGTACCACCGCCTTCATCAACTTCGCCGATCTGGAGGGGATGACGGAAGACCACTGGGATCGCATCCTGGCGGTGAATCTGAAGGGCCCCTTCTTCTGCTCGCGAGCGGCAGCCGGCCCGCTGAAGGAGACAGGTGAGGGGACGATCGTGAACATCGCGTCCGTGGCCGGCATCCAGGCGATCGGCAGCTCCATCGCCTACGCCGCCTCCAAGGCGGGCCTGATCAACCTCACCGTCGCGCTGGCGCGGGTGCTGGCGCCGGAGGTGCGGGTCAACTGCGTCGCGCCGGGCTTCATCGATACACGCTGGCTGCGCCAGGGCTTCGGCGCTGCTTTCGAGCCGATCAAGCAGCGGGCGGAAGAGCAGGCCCCGCTGGGCCGCGTCGCTACTCCGGAGGATATCGCCCAGGTGGTGTTGAGCCTGATCGAAGGGGCGGACTTCGTTACCGGCCAGACCATCACCGTCGATGGCGGCAGCGGTATCGCCTAATGATCGCAAGCAGGGCTACGATGTCGCCCAGCCCGCCTCCTCTAGGAACTGGCCTACTCGCTGGTTGAACGCCTCCGGCTGCTCGAAGTAGGCCGAGTGGCCGGTGTTTGGGCAGACCTCGAACTGGGAACCAGGCACCTGTTCATGCGCCAGCCTCACGATCGATGGTGGCGTGATGCTATCGTCTTCGCCCACCAGGAAGAGGATGGGGATCTCCAGCGCAGCGAGGGCCTGAGCGGAGCTGCCACGGTAGCCGGGGATAGGCGCCAGGAAATTCTTGGGCCGCGGCGGGTTCATTCGGCCGATGAGCCGATAGAGGAACGCCAGGTCCGGCCGCTCCTCCCGCAGCCGGGGCGAGATCGCCCGCTGGAGCAGCGAGCGACGGCCGATGGGGGTGCGCCGGTGCGCTTCCTGCGCCGAGCGCACTTCATCGCTGACAGCCCCGCCGGTGGTGCCTGCCAGCACCAGCGCGCGCACCCGCCCCGGATTGCGCAGGGCGAAGCCCACCGCTGTTCGCCCGCCCATCGACTGGGCGACGATGGCGACGTCTTCGATGCCCAGCCGGTCGAGGAGCTGGCGCAGGTCCTCGGCGAAGGCGCGGCGGCCCGGGCCATCGGCCGCTTCCGCCGAGCGGCCGAAGCTGCGGTGGTCGAAGACGAGGCAGCGGTACCGCGCCGCGAAGTAGGGCAGCTGCTGCCACCAGCTCAGGTGGTTGCCGCCAGCTCCGTGGGCGAAGACGAGGGGCGGCCCCGTGCCATACGTCTGGTAGTAGAGTCGGATGCCGTTGATAGGAGCCCAAGGCATAACAACGCTGATCCAGGCAGGTCGCGTGCAAGCGTACCATCGCGCTCGCGACTCAAGCAAGGGGCCGCGCACGGGCTCGGTTCCAGCCGCTCAGCCATGCGGTTGCAGCGGGCTCGCTTGACAGAAGTAGCCATATCGGTTAGACGTACGTGCAGGACGCGCTTCCATGGCGGCGGCGGGGTTGCCTCTCTGTTGCAGTCGGTCCTTGCCCAAAGCCATGTGCGGTAAGCCGTTCATGCGTATCATAGTGGTACCTGTCGAAAGCGGGACAGTGAGTATGTCAGCGGAACGAGCGTAAGGAGGAGGGAACCACCATGGCGAAAGCGAATTACTGGCAGCGGCTTCAGCGCCAGCGAATCACTCGTAGGCGGCTGATGGTTGGAGCGGGCGTAGGCGTGGCGGGGCTAGCCGTCGCTGCGGCCTGCGGCGATGGTGGCGGAAACGGGACATCGCCCACGGCGACGACCGCCGCTGGCGCAACGGCGGTACCGGCGGCAGTGCCGAAGCGCGGCGGGCGCTACAAGGCTGTCACCTCGGTGTCGTTCGATACGTTGGATCCACATATCTCCATTGCCGGCGCCACCACCTTTTTCCCCAGGCTCTACAATGTTCTTATGAACCGCTCGCCCCTCAACCCGGACTTTCTGCTCTACGATCTCGCGGCCGATGGCGGACTTGAGACTCCGGACGAGACGACCTACATCTTTACTATTCGGCCGGGCGTGAAGATCGCCCCCAACGACCTGGGCGTGGAGGAGCGAGACATGGACGCCGAGGACTGCCGGGTCTCGATGGAGCGGATCGAGGGACTGCCCGAGGCGAACGCCTGCGCTTTCGTGTGCGAATTCTTCGCGTCGCATGAGGCGACGGAGCCGATGGTGTACAAGGTTGAGACGCCGGGGCCTTATACGTGGTTCCTGTTCAATATCGGGCGCTTTATCAATATGGTGTTGCCCCGAGAGCTCATCCAGCAGGACGACCCGGCGCTCATACAGCGCGCATCCGCCGGAGCTGGCCCCTTCGTCGTTCGAGAGGGTGGGTTCACACCGGGCGAGAAGCTGAGCCTGGAACGCAACACCAACTACTACGGCACGGATCCGAACAACAACAACGAGCCGTTGCCGTACATCGATGGGATCGACAGTCTGATTATCGCCGACCGGTCGACGCAGCGCTCGGCGTTCATCGACCAGCAGATCCACGAGTACGGCGCGGCGAATATCGACGACGTGAACGAGCTGACGGGCCAGTACGATGTGAACCTCACGTCGCAGGAGCCGACCTGGACCTATATCTCCTTCAGCATGAACGTCGACAGGCCCCCATTCGATAACCCCAAGATCCGCCAGGCCGCAAACTTGGCGCTTAACCGGCAAGAGTACGTAGACCGCGTGTACAGCGGTGAAGCAAAGATCAACGGGCTAGTACACTGGCCGGTTAGGGGTACCCTGTCCGAGGCGGAACTTGCAGAGGTACAACCGTTCGATCCCGTGCGCGCGAGGGAGCTCATCAAGGAGGCGACAGGGGAAGACACCGTCGACATCAAGGTGATGTTTCCCGCCAGCTTCCCGCTCTTTGAGCATGACCTGCACCTGCAGATCTTCGTGACGCAGATGGAGGAAGCGGGCTTTAGGCTGAATCAGGACCCGCAGTCGTTTCCGGTCTGGTTGGAGAACTACACCAACAAGAACTACGACTCCAGTCTGG
This sequence comes from Chloroflexota bacterium, assembly GCA_022570885.1. Lineage (GTDB taxonomy): Bacteria > Chloroflexota > Dehalococcoidia > DSTF01 > RBG-16-68-14 > JACZTE01. The sequence continues at coordinate 10,232 of JACZYW010000027.1, forward strand.
CGGTGAATCAGACCTATGAGACGGCTGAGATTCCTCTCGACTGGCAGCACTCGAAGGGCCCTGCTGGCAGCGGCATCTACGCGAACGGACTCCAGGACACAGAGGTCGACGCGGCGATCGAGGCGAGCAAGACCGTCACCGACCCTGACGAGCTGATCGAGGCGATCAAGCAAGTCCAGCTGCTGATCTACGAGAAGGGGCCGTCCTTCCTGCCCCTTGTCACCCCGTTCAGCCGTACGGTGCGCTGGGACTTCGTGAAGAACTACCCACATGGGCTGGGCCTAAACACGAACCTGCTGATCCACGACTGGTCGCTGGACCTACCGGCGTGATCGCTGGCACGCTCCGGCCGGTGGTCTAGCGAGCGCACGATGCGTGCCTATATCATCCGGCGGCTGATCACCGGCATCTTCATCCTGTTCATCCTGTCGGTCGTCATCTTCGTGTTGATGCGGCTGGCGCCGGGGGACCCCGCCGTCCTTGAATGCGGGCTTGGTGCTTCACCCGAATGCATTGAGGCTAAACGCGAGCAGCTAGGCCTGAACGATTCCTGGCCCGTTCAGTACGGGAATTGGATCAGAGACGTTAGCACTGGTGATCTGGGTGTAGAGGCTATCACTCACCGGCCGGTCATCGACACGCTGAAAGACCGCTTCCCCGTTACCTTGGAGCTTCTGATCATCACCATGGTTGCCACGATAGCCATCGGGGTGCCGTTCGGCATCATCTCCGCTTTGTATCGAAACTCACCGGCGGACTATGGCGTGCGGGTCACGGCGGTCATGGGGCTCTCCGTGCCAAACTTCTGGCTAGCGACGCTGGTGATCATCATCCCCCAGGAACTGTGGGGCTACGCCCCAACGTTCGCGCGGTCCATCAGCTTCACCGATGATCCTGTGGGAAACCTGCAGCAGTTCGTGCCGCCGGCCCTGGTGCTTGCGATGGCTTCGGCCGCGGGGATCATGCGCCTCACCCGCTCCTCTCTCTTGGAGGTGATGGGGACCGACTACGTTCGGACGGCGCGGTCCAAGGGGCTCAGGGAATCGCTGGTGGTGAGCAGGCATGCCCTCAAGAACTCCATGATCCCGGTCGTGACCGTGCTCGGGCTCCAGATCGCGTTCTTGCTGGGCGGGACCGTGATCATCGAGCGGATATTCGCCCTTCCAGGGGTCGGCCTGTATCTCTTCGAGTCGTTGCTCAGCAAGGACTTCCAGGTTGTGCAGAGCCTGACCGTCCTGGTTGGCGCGGTGGTGATCTCCATGAACCTACTCGTGGATATCGTCTACGCGTGGCTGGACCCGCGCATCCGCTACGCGTGAGGCTGAGGCGATGACGACGACGCCAGAGGTAGGTACCCTGGGAGGCGATCTGGAGCAGGCGATCCGGCCCCGCCGTCACCCGCTGCGCAGCTTAGCGAACGTTGCTCGCCAGAACCCGCTGGGAGTGATCGGCTTCCTGATCATCTTTATCCTAGCGATCGTCGCCATCTTTGCGCCCCTGATCGCTCCATTCGATGTTGGAGATTTCCGGGCTGGGCAGCCGAAAGAGAACCCGTCCTGGACACATCTCTTTGGAACCGATGGCCTGGGCCATGACGTGTTCAGCCGGGTGGTGCACGGTACTCGTATCTCTATGACCGTGGCTGTGCTTTCTGTCGGCGGAGGCACCATTATCGCGACGGTGCTCGGCATCATCTCCGGCTACATGGGTGGCATCGTCGACAGCGCCATCCAGCGCATCGTAGACACCGCCATCGCCTTCCCGATCCTGCTGCTGCTGCTGATTTTGGCCCAGGTGCTGGGGCCTTCGATGCAGACCGTGATCATCGCCGTGGGCATCGCCTTTATCGCTCCGGTGACGAGGGTAGTGCGCGGGGCGGTGTTATCGGAGCGGAATAACCAGTACGTGGAGGCGGCGCGTGCCTTGGGGGCGTCTACCCCGCGCATCCTCATCCACCACATCGCGCCGAACGTCGTCGCCCTGGCGATCATCATCGCGACGACTCTGCTGGGCACAGCGATCTTGGCCGAGGCGGCTCTCTCTTTCCTTGGGCTGGGCATTCCGGTACCGAACCCATCCTGGGGCACGGATGTGAGCCTAGCCCGGGCCAGTCCGCCTTATCACATCTGGTGGGCGATTTTCCCAGGGGCGGCGATCAGCGTGACGGTGCTGGGCTTCAACCTGTTGGGCGACGCGCTGCGCGATATCTTCGACCCGCGGCTGCGCGGCCGCCTCTAGCGCTCCTCTAGGAACGCCGCGACTAGCGACACGAACTCATCCCGCTTCTCGAGCATGGGCTGATGGCCGCACTCCGGCAGCATCGCCACCCGCGCGTCCTTGATCTGCGAGCGAAAGTCCTCGGCGTAGCTGGGCGGCACCAGGCGGTCGGATTCGCCCCAGATGATGAGCGTGGGGGACTGGATGCGGTGGATACGGCGGCGCAACCCTCGGTCTGGGATGGGCCAGAGGAACTTGCTGGCCGTGGCCAGCGCCTGTATGCGCTGGAAGGCTTGCTCAACCCGTTCCTCCTTCGTCTCGGGCGTGGGGTAGGCGATCTTCGCCGCCTCAGACTCCGGGTCGTGCCAGGTGTACGGGAGGAGCTGCTCTGGGCTAAGGGTGAAGAAGTCTAGCACCGGCTCGTCGTCGCGCCAGAGGCCGACCGGGTTCGCCAGCACGAGCCGTCGCACGCGATGGGGGCAGAGGGCCGCCAGCTCCGCCGCCAGCATGCCCCCCATCGAGTGCCCGACGACGTGCGCGGATTCGAGCCCTAGCTCGTCCATCAGGTCGTGGCAGTAGAGGGCGAGGTCGATGATATCCTCGATGTGCTCGCTCCCCTCCGAGGCGCCGAAACCGGGGTGCCAGGGGGCGTAGACGGTGAAGCGTTCGGCGAGCTGATCCAGGTACTCGCCCTCGTGTAGGCCACCGGCGCCGTGGAGGAAGAGCAGCGGTTCGCCTGAGCCGCCCTGCAGCAGGTGGGTCTGAAACATGCCGTCGCGCAGCGAGACGTCGCGCGGTTCCATTAGGAGCCTCCTGCGGGAACGCCGACCGGCGCGGGCGATGTCCGCTCTTCCTGGGGCAGCGGATTGATCCACCAGTGGTCCTCGTATTCGCTCCAGAGTTTCCGCACGTGGGGGAGCACCTCGCGGGCGAAGAGCTCCGTGTTCTTGCGCACCAGCTCTGGCGGCATGCTGCCGAACTGGAGCAGCAGCATCATCTGGCCCACGTGGAGCGCCTTCGCTGCCTCTTCCAGCTGTTGCCGCACGGACTCCGGCGACCCGGCGATGATGAAGCCCTGCTCGATGAAGTCCTTCCACTTGAGCTCGCCGGTGTACGCCTTCCGCTCGAACTGGGAGCTCAGTCCGGCGCGCAGTGTGCGCAGCGTGCGGTAGCCGGGAGCGTCGGCGAAGCCGGGGTAGACGTGGAGGCAGCGGTTGTAGAAGTACTCGGCGTGCTCCGCGTAGTCGCGCTCGGCCTGGGCGTCGCTCTCCGAGACGGCGACGAACTGGAGGAAGCCGGCGCGATACGGGTTGGCCTCTTTGCCCTGGCGGGCCACCTCCTCCCAGAAGCCCTCCATGACCTGCAGGCCGCGCTTGTGCCCGAAGTAGCTCAGGTAGCAATAGACGTAATCCCGTTTCGTCACCCACTCCCACGTCTCGACGCTGCCGCCACCCGGGACCCAGACGGGCGGGTGCGGCTTCTGGATCGGTCGAGGCCAGACGTTCACGTAGCGAAGCTGTGTGTACTTTCCGTTAAACGCGAAGACCTCCGGCTCGGTCCAGGCCCTGAGGATCAGATCGTGCGCCTCGTAGTACTTTTCGCGCAGGGTGGCCGGCACCACCCCGTAGCAGAAGTTCGTGTCGGACGACGTGCCGACCGGGAAGCCGGCCACCAGCCGCCCGCCGGAGATGCAGTCCAGCATGGCGAGCTCCTCCGCCACGCGGGTCGGCGGGTTGTAGAGGGCGATGCTGTTGCCCAGGACGATCACTGCGGCGTCGTTCGTGCGGCGAGCCAACGACGCCGCCATCAGGTTGGGCGAGGGCATCATGCCGTAGGCGTTCTGATGGTGCTCGTTCACGCAGATGCCATCGAACCCCAGCGAGGCGGCGTACTCCAGCTCGTCCAGGTACTCGTTGTATAGCTGATGACCTTTGACTGGATCGAACAGGTGGCTGGGGATATCCACCCAGACGCCTCGGTACTTCTCACGGAAGTCGTCTGGCAGGAACCGGTAGGGCATGAGGTGAAAGAAGTGAAGCTTCATCGGCAACCTCCAGCTTGGCGAGCGAGATGGGCGCGGGTGGCATTATCGCACGTTTACGCGAGGGTTGCACCCTTCCTCATGCCGGTTCTGGCACTTCTGGCTATAGGCGAGTTTACCGATGTACTGGCAGTGATCTTGCCATAGTATGCAGACCGTAGGGGTGTCGGCAGGACGGAAGCAAAGCCTTCGGGACATTCGCTTCTTCTCACCTGTGCTTGGGTTCGCGCCACCAGCCTATCCCTCATGCAGAGCCCGAGCGCAGGCTTCGTGCCCCGTCTCAAGAAGAGCGCCCCACCGGCATTGCCGGCGGGGCGCTCTTGGTATTCCGCTGTTCCTACACAGCGTGATTACTCTGGCCTATGCTGTCCAGCGCCTCCGCGCGTACCAGGCCGCCCCGCCTAACGCGATGACGCCTACGGCTGTCGCGGCCGCGATCCCCACCAAAAAGCCAGCGCCTGGACCGGACGAGCCGTCCGTCTCCAGCGGCGCGCCTGCGGCCTCCGGTGCCAGCTCTGTGATGCCACCCACGGTGTTGGCGACGCAAGGGTTACTGCCCAGCAGGAACTCTTGCAGATTCGTCCTGCCGTCGCCGTCGGGGTCAGCGGCGCCGTCATCGACTAAGGGGTCGAGACAAGCGTGAGTATTTTCGTAACTGTCAGGCATGCCATCACCGTCGCTGTCGGGGTTGGGATCTTGGCAGTTGATAGTCAGCGTGTCGGCTACCTTATTGCCGCCCTGGTCGATGGTTGTGATCGGGATGAGGTTGTTGTTCAAGTCCCGCACGCCGGTAGGAGGCAGGGTAATTGAGACCTTGAACGTACTGGGGGTCCCGGAAGGACAGTTCAGGTCCGCTTCCACCAGCGGCCCGGTGTACGTGGTGGCTACGGCGCCGCTCAAGGTAGTAATGGCCCCTGTTGCGAAGCTGGTGGCGCCGATGCCGGAAATTCCAAGCGGGACAGTAAGGAAAGGAAGGGCGGCGGCCGCGTGGCGGACGTCCTTCGAGATGATCGGCGAGTGGTCGACTCCCAGGTCATACGAGCGAAAGCCCCCTGGGGGAATCGTGTTCATGCTAACGATGAGGGTGAGCTGGCTCCCGGGGAGAATCGTACACTTGTCCGGCTTCTGCGACGGGGAACAAACGATGCCTGTGCCTGTCGCGGATAGGGACAGCTCCACGTCGCCTGTCTGTTGGGCCGAAACATGGTTCGTGTCCCCTCGCCCCAACGCCAGGACGATACCGACGATAGCGGCGGCCACTGCGATGCGGGGAAGGGCGTAACAGATACGGGAGAGTTTCACGTTTGGCCTCCTTCCCGGGCAGCAGCTGTTGACCTGTTGAAACATTCCAAACGCGCCGCCGGGTTTTCGGGTTCACTTAACGGAAGGGCCCCGGGCTGCTCTCTGCTCCCCCGCCGATGCGCCCGGGGCCCTTCTCTCTTCAATTCACTGGGTCATTGCTCTGCTTATGAGCGTTTCCTCCTTCCGTTACTGCTATATAATAGTGCACTCCGGGTAGCCGAACTGGGAGACACTTCGGTTGATGTCACCAGTATCGATGATGTTCTCATCGTCCTTTACGTCAGGCGGGCTGCCAGTACCCGCTCCGCCCGGACGGTCCTCGAGGTGGGCCTGGACGTAGGCCAGGACGTCGACGGTCAGGACAACACCGCTGGAGTCAGCGTCCGCGAAGTCGAAGCGGTTCGGGTCCATGGAAACGCCGCTTGCCGCTTGAAGAGCGGCCTCCTGCGCAACCGTGCAGCCGTCGTCGTCGCCAGTGTCTGACGTCGATCCGACGCATACGACCTCCAGGTTCTTACCGGTGTTCACCGGCAAGGTTCCGCTGGCAGTCGTAATCACTGTCGTCAAGCTGCCGGAGCTGATTAGCTTTATCGTGTGCGACACCTCGGTAGCCAATTCGTCCGCGCACACTAACACGAGTTCGAACGTATTGGGTCTGTCTTGCTTAGCGGCCGGGGTGAAGTCGCACCAGATGGTAACATTGGTCGTTGCGATCGTTGGGACCGCAGGGCTAAGGAACGTGTTGATCGGGTCGCACGGCGGCTCAGCGTAGCCTACAGACTGGAAGCTGATGCCTGCCGTCAGCCATTGGACACGCGCTTTCACGGTTTCCGGCGCGACGCCGACCTTGCTCAAGTCCACGCTGATCGTCACCTTCCCGTCGGCGGGTACCCGACAGGTGTTGCCATCGAGGTCCTTGCAGCCGCCCTTGAAGCTCAGACTGATCAGCGCTGCCTTTGCGATGATGTCTTCTGTGTCACCAAAGCCTGACAGCACGGTGCCCTTCTCGGTAATCACCTCGCCATCCTTCAGCGTGACAGTGGCAGTACCATTGTCTGCTGCTTTTTCGAGGACGGTGAACGAGAGGTTGACGACGTTGCCTGCCAGCGTGCTCTCGTTCTGTCCAATGGCGATGGAAGCGCCAAGCAAGATGGTGCCTGTGTCCTCGAGCTGGAGTGGGATGCTAAGGCCACCGGGATTGAATGTGGCGCCGTTGAATGCCAGCTCGTTCTCGTCCCAGTTGATCGTGGCCTGCCAGCCATTGTAGCCGGCCTTGCCGTCGCCGTCCTCGTCCTTCAGCTTCAGGTCGCCGATCACCACGGCCACGTCCACCTTGTCCTGGACATAGGGCTTGGCTGTGTCCTTGCGCTCCAGCGTCATGCTCGCGCTCTCGCCGCAGTTGACGTCGACGCTGCTCCCATTAGCGGCGCTGAGATCGCCGCCCAGATTCTTCACCGTAATCGTGTTGGTCCCTGCGTTGTTGCAGGTGAGAGTGACCGTGGCCAGTTGCAGGTCTGTGTTAACTGGCGATGACAACCCCGAACAAGCGAGGTTGGGATCGTTGACCTTCGCGGTGCCGGCGCACGTGATGGTCGCAGCGAACCCCGTTAGGGCGCCGTGGTTCACGTCTGCCGACCAGTTCCCATAGGGCGTCTGCCCGTCGAAGTTGTTGACGTCGACGGTGATGTCGAAGGTGTCGCTCACATTCAGTGTGCACTTCACCTGCTTGTTGCCTGGAC
>JACZYW010000165.1 GCA_022570885.1 Chloroflexota bacterium
CCGACGCTCAGTTTCCCGACATCTTCGGCTACAGCGTAGCGCTCAGCGGGGACATCTCGATCGTGGGGGCGCCGCAAGAGGATGCGGGGGGCGTTGGCTTCTCGGCGGGTGGCGCCTATGTCTTCGAGCGCGACCAGGGCGGGCCTGGCAACTGGGGCGAGGTGACCAAACTCATCGCCTCCGACGCCCAGGGCGGCGACCGGTTCGGCGACAGCTTGGCGATCAGTGGGGACAGCGCCATCGTAGGTGTGCCCCAGGAGAGTGCGGGCGGCAGCTTCGCGGGCGCGGCCTATGTGTTCGAGCGCAACCAGGGCGGGCCTGACAACTGGGGCGAAGTGACCAAGCTCATCGCCTCTGACGCCCAGCCTGTCGACGGGTTCGGCTTCGCCGTGGCGATCAGCGGTGACACCGCCATCGGCGGCGCGATTGGTGAAGATGCCGGGGGCAACCAGGCCGGCGCCGCCTACGTGTTTCGGCGCGACGAGGGCGGGCCCGGCAACTGGGGCGAAGTGACCAAGCTCATCGCCTCCGACGCCCAGGACTTCGACCGCTTCGGCACGGGAGTCGCGATCAGCGGCAACAGCGCTGTCGTGGGCGCGTTCACGGGAGGTCTTACCGGCGCGGCCTACGTGTTCGAGCGCGATCAAGGCGGACCCGACAACTGGGGCGAGGTGACCAAGCTCACCGCCTCCGACGCCGAAGCAGGCGACAGCTTCGGCGGATCTTTTAATGAGGGCGGAGGCGTGGCGCTCAGCGGGGCCACCATCGTCATCGGCGGGAGAGGCGAAGATGCGGGAGGCGTCGACGCCGGCGCGGCCTACGTGTTCGAGGCACCGCCGAAGCCAGTCGGCGGCCTCGTCGTCGACCTGGACGAAGGCCCGCTGGAGACGGCACAGCCGTCGGGCGGCAGCGCTGGGCGGCTCGCCGGCACGATCGCGGGCATCGCGGCGCTCGCCGTGGCGCTGACCGGCGCGGCCTGGTACGCGCGGCGGCGCTGGCGGTAGCCCTCACCCCGTCCCCCTTCGGCAGGCTCAGGGCAGGCTCTCTCCCAGAGGGAGAGGGGCGATCAGGAGATTAGCCGCCGCCAAGCCTGGAAAGGCTCGGCTACGACATGAAAGAGCTGCGAACCGACCTACTACCGGCCGCCCCGGCCCCTTGAAAGTCTCCGTCCCAGTGCTACACTTATGGTGACCGGTGGAGCACATCTCCAACAAGCTGAAACCCCGCCGTCGCTCTCCGCCCGCCGCGACCGGAAGGTGCGGCTCCATCTGATGCACGAAAGCATCGACGAGGGAACGGCATGAAGAAACTCACGATCTTGGCCGGGCTCGCGATGGCGCTGGCTCTGGCGTTGCCAGGCCCGGCCTCGACGGCAGGGGTAGCCGTCATCGTCGCAGGTGGCAGCCACACCTGCGCCTTGAGCACCCCAGGCGGCCTAACCTGCTGGGGGGACAACATCAGCGGCCAGCTCGGCGACGGAACGACAACGAACAGCTTAACGCCAGTAGACGTGGTCGGGCTCACGAGTGGCGTCGCCGCTGCCACGGCCGGCGACTTCCACTCCTGCGCGCTCACCACAGCCGGCGGCCTTATGTGCTGGGGCCGAAACTTGAACGGCCAGTTGGGAGATGCAACCACCACTAGCCGACTCACTCCCACGCCCGTGATGGGGCTGGCCAGCGGAGTCGCTGCCGTCGAAACTGGGAGCGCCCACACCTGTGCCCTGACCGCAGCGGGCGGCGCCAAGTGCTGGGGAATCAATACCTACGGTCGGCTGGGGAACGGAACGAGTGGAAATACCAGCACGACAGTGACGGATGTGATAGGGCTCGGAAGCGGCGTCGCGGCCATCGCTGCGGGAAACGAACAGACCTGTGTCATCACCGCGGAGGCGGGTGTTAAGTGCTGGGGGCGCAACAACCTCGGTCAACTGGGGAATGGGGGAGGCGGCTCGCCCGGCGACTACAGTCCGGTGCCGGTCGACGTCTCGGGCCTCAGCAGCGGCGTCGTTGCCCTCGCCGCGGGTGGCTTCCACACCTGTAGCCTCACTGCCGCCGGTACCGTCGCATGCTGGGGGCACAACGGCAGCGGCCAGCTGGGTCTCGGGACCACTGAAGGCCAGGCCACGCCGATGGTAGTACCGGCCCTCGCCACGGGCGTCGCCGCCATCGCGGCGGGAAACAATCACTCCTGCGCCCTTACTACGGCTGGCGGCCTGAAGTGCTGGGGGCGCAACGCCAGCGGCCAGCTGGGCGACGGCACCAAAACGGACCGCCTCACGCCCGTCGACGTGTGGGGGCTCACGAGCGGCGTGGCTGCTGTCGCGACAGGCGACTTCCACACCTGCGCTCTGATGACGGCCGGCGGCATCCGCTGTTGGGGACGGAACCTGGAAGGCCAGCTAGGAGCCCAAACTGTCGAATTGTGCCCCAGTCTCTTCCTCGGCGATGTGCCCTGCAGCACCATCCCGCTGGATGTGGCGGGCCCGGCCGGCATCGACACGGACGGTGATGGCACGCCGGACGCCGCCGACGCGGACGACGACAACGACGGTTGCACTGACGAGCAGGAGCTTGGCCCTAGTGAGACCCTAGGCGGCCTGCGCAACCCGAAGAACTTCTGGGACTTTTTTGACCCCAACATGGACGGCTCCGTGTCCTTACAGGACTTCTTGGAGGTGCTCGCCCGCTTCGGTGCGATGGGCGACCCCGATATCGACCCGCTGTCGGAACCTCCACCGCCACCGGCCTACCACACGCGGTTCGACCGCACCGGCGCGGGTCCCGGCGACAACCCGTGGCAGTCCGGCCCGCCGGACGGCGTCATCTCCCTGCGCGACTTCCTGGCCCTGCTTGCCCAGTTCGGCCATACGTGCGCGTATCTTTAAGTATCGCTTGTGGGGGCAGGTGACCCACTAGCTAGGCGCTTCCCTGATTGGCGAATGTATCAGGGCGTACTACAGTTATAGTCAACCGGCCAAGGACAGACCCCTCGCCGGTCAGCCGGAGACTATATGCTGCAAATCAGCACGACTTTTCTGCCCGACCTAGTCGGTTTGTTTATCCTCGTCTCCATCATCGGAGCTATCTACTGGGTAGCGTGGCAACGGTAGCTACGCGATCGCGGGCGTCACAGGCCGTCGCTGCCTTGCCCCTACCGCCGTGGCTCGCTAGCATGCGAGCAGCATGGAACTCAGCACCTCGATCCTCGACCTGAAGCCCAACCCCAAGATCGCCGAGTTCAGACCCGGCGATACGGTGCGCGTCCACGCCAAGGTGGTGGAGGGCGAACGCGAGCGCATCCAGGTGTTCGAGGGCGTGGTGATCCGCCGCCGCAACGCCGGCTCCAGCTCCAACTTCACCGTCCGCCGCGTCACCCACGAGGTCGGCGTGGAGCGCACGTTCCCTATCTACTCGCCTCGCCTGGACAAGGTGGAGGTGGTACGCAAAGGCAAGGTGCGACGGGCCAAGCTCTACTACCTGCGCGGCCGCACCGGCCGGGCCGCTCGCATCAAGGAGGCGCCGCGCAATAGATAGCCGCGCGGCCTTCCCTACTAGACTCACTCCACTCTCGCCTGCTACTCTGTATCGAACGTATACCTGTGCGCCCTAAGGAGGCCGCGTGGCAGTCCTACCGATCCGTTTAGCCGGCGATCCCGTGCTTCGTCAGAAGGCGAAGAAGGTGCGTGACATCGACGCCTCGATCCAGCAGCTGATCGACGACATGATCGAGACGATGCACGACGCCCCCGGCGTCGGGCTGGCCGCGAACCAGGTCGGCGTGGCGCTGCGGGTGATCGTGATCGAGGTGCCGGAGGAGGATCCGGACGATCCCGAGGCCCCGCTGCAACGCCACCAGGTCGTGCTGATCAACCCACAGATCGTCAAGCGATCGGGCGAGCGAAGGCTGGACGAGGGCTGCCTCTCCGTCCCCGGCTACAAGGGGGAGATCACGCGCTCGGTCAGCGTCACGGTGAAGGGCCTCGATCGCGATGGCAAGAGCGTCCGCATCAAGGCGGAGGACGATCTGCTCGCCGAGGTGCTGGAGCACGAGATCGACCACCTCAACGGCGTTCTGTACATCGACTATCTCGAGAGCATGGATCAGCTCGTCAAGCTGGAGGACGAGGCCAGCGACGAAGACGAAGCGCAAGCTAAGGACAACGCCAGCGACGAGGATAACGCGCTAGCAAATGCCGCCGCCGCCCCTTCGGGGGCCGCTCGGGGCGGCTCATGACTCGCCGCGCCATCCCCCTGCCGTCCTCGGCCAGGGCCCACCTGGCCAGCGCCAGCGAACTCCTCGCCGGGCGGCCAGGCTACCTCGTCGGCGGCTCGCTTCGCGACGCCATCCTCGGCCGCGCGACGGCTGACCTCGACCTCGCGGTCGAGGGAGACGCCCCCGAGCTCGCTCGCGCCCTAGCTGACCGATTCGGCGGCCACTTCGTCCTGCTCGACGCCGAGCGCGGCGTCGCTCGCGTTGTGCTCGACGAAGGGCCGGTACGCACGATCGACGTCGCCCGCCTGCGTGGCGACATCCATACCGACCTGGGCAAACGCGACTTCACTATCGACGCCCTGGCCGTCCCGCTCGAGGCGCTCACCACCGACGCGCCGGTCGAGCTGATCGACCCATACGACGGCCTGAGCGATCTCGAGGCGGGCGTCGTTCGGCTCGTGTCGGAGCGCGCGCTGATCGAAGATCCACTACGGTTGCTGCGAGCCGTTCGCCTGGTAGCCCAGCTCGACCTCCGGCTCGCGCCGGAGACGGCGGACGCCGTCCGCCGCGACGCTGGCCGCATCGGGCAGGCCGCGGCCGAGCGCCAGCGTGTCGAGCTGGGCCGCATCTTCGCTACG
>JACZYW010000028.1 GCA_022570885.1 Chloroflexota bacterium
CAGGTAGACCGTGAGCGCGCCCGTAAGGACGTTCGTGGTCTTGTTGTGCTCGATGGCGATAATGGCGTGGAAGTACGAGCCGGGCGTGCCGTCCTGCGCCGCCACTACGGTGGCGAGGGCGGAGTAGGTGCCGGTGAAGTTATCGAGGTTGCAGTCGTTCGGGTTGAACGGGTCACGGCCGTTGATGAAGTCCTTGTCCAGCTCGTCCCAGTCCGGACAGCCGTCACCGTCCCAGTCGTCTGCGACAAAGTTCGGGTCCTCGCCGCCGACGGATCCGTCCTGGCACTCTGCTTCAAACTTCGTCTTCTGGTTGGTGAGATCGTGTGCTGCGCAACCATCTACCACCGCTCCGTCCTGGTCGATCGGGATGTTGAGAGCGATGTTCTTTACCTGCTCCGGGTGGTCGGTCGTCGGGTTACGGCCGTAGCTCACCAGGACGTTTTGGAATATGATCATCTGGTCCTGGCCTAAGCCTATTTCCCGGTCCGTGCACTCGGACGGGTCGTCCGCGACGTCCGGCTTGCCGTCGCCGTCGACGTCGATGGCATTGTCACCTGTCGGCCCAGTCGTGCCGAGGTTCAGGATCGCGGTGCCGTAGTTCACGGACTGCTTGCCCGTGTCCTTGATGATGATGTTGACGTCCGTCCGCACCCACTTCTTGTTTACCTCGGAGAAGACGCAGGTGCTGTACCTAAAGCTTACCTGGCCATCCTTCTTCACCAGGTTCGCCGTGGCCGTGACACGGTAGTTGGAAATCGGGTCGAACGGCGTATTGGCGTTCATCTGGTTCTTCTCGGGGCCGTCCTTCCCGTTGGTCCTCTTGTCGTCGCAGGGGAGGAGCGTCGGCGGCTTGTCTGGGACCACGTCCAACGGGTCGAGTTCCGGTTCGTCGTTCAGCTTCAGGTCCGGGCCCAGGTACGTCACCGTCGTGATGTCGTAGCCATTGGCCTTGTTCGGGTCCTGCGACGGCTCGATCCGGTTCATCGACTTGGCGACGAGCTCGGTAGTCGCATCGGGCGGATCCCCCTTGGGGGTAAACGGCGGGCGGTCGAGGTAGACGTCCGTACAGGTCACGCCCGTGAGGTTGTCATCCTCAAGGGCCACGCCGGTGTTCTTCCAGGTGACCTGGGTCACGAAGAAATCGGACTTGCCGGCGCTTTGAACCGAGAACTGCACAATACCAAACTTCGCTACGCACTTTGTGGGCCATACGATGGTTACTGTGCTAGTCGCTGCACCGATGCTGGTCGGCGTAGCGCACCCGCTAGGGTTCTGCACGATCGCTGCGTTCTGCAGGTCGGCTGCGCCCTTAAACACCACGACCAGTTCGTCTGCATTCACGTCGTGCATGTTCACGACGGTGAAGGTCACGGCTGGGTTCGCGGCGGACGCCTCATTACGCGTCCCCGGCGAAAGGCTGGCAAACGCCAGCACCGCCACAATCGCGACGGCTAAGAGCGCCATCAGGCGCACACTTACGCTGATGCTATGCATGTGTTACCTCCTCTGTTGTATGGAAACGGGTCCATTCGCATGGTTGGTTCGTAACTATGCCTACCCCCTCCTCCTTTCGGTCGTTCACGCGTCGATGTAGTGAAAGCCGAACAGGCTGCATGTGCCCGCCAAAGGGGGCGGGGAAGCGATGCACCAGGGTCAGCGTACATCATCAGCCCATTCCTGTCTGCGGCTGCAGTTAGCGGGGAGACTTGCCACCAGCGCCCCGACAGCATCGGGGTCGCATTTCACACAGAGAGTATTATCCATTAGCGGCTGTTTGTCAACCCCCAATTCACGTGCTAGACTTCGGGTGGCCCGCAGAATCGGCGCGGGCCGCGTGGTGGGCGTAGCCGAGGGGTCTAAGGCACCTGGTTGTGGCCCAGGAGATCGCGGGTTCGAATCCCGCCGTCCACCCCATCCAAAAGCATCCAGCAGGTCAGCCTTCAGCAGTCGGCAGGCCAGTATTCAGCGGGTCAGCCTATAGGCTTCGGCGTGAGCTCAGCCGAACGGCTGACGGCTAAAGCCTGTCCTACGAGAGGTTAACGCCGTGCGATCGTTGCTCCTTCTCGCCCTCGTGACCGGCGCGCTCTTGCTCGCTGCCTGCGGCGATGGCGGCGACGGCGACGGTGATAACGCCGCCGCCGGTATCGTCCATCACCTGCTGCTGGCCGGCGCGCTGGGCAGCCCCGGATCGCTGGAGAGCTTCGCGGGCAGCCTGCCGCCCGGCCTGCGCGAGCCGCCGCCCCAGTACCCCGGCGCCGACCTGATCGTCTCTAATCGACGGCGGAACGAACCCGATGGCGTTGGCTATTTCATCGTTCTGGACACGGGCGCGCGTCGCAGCCGGGTGTTCGACTTTTACGAGGAGGCGCTAGACGCGCCGCCGTGGCGGCTGGAGGCGACGGCATCTTCCGCGGAGCTGGACACGCTAGAGTTTTCGCTCGTGGACGACGTCGATATCGACGGCGTGGTCGAGATCGTCCGGGGGCGCGACGGCGATCGCACCAGCATCTTCATCTCGCTCCAGGACGCGGGCGCTGTCCTGGACACGCCGCCCTTCGTGCCCGGCGAAAGCCTGCCCCTGCCCAAGGCGTTCCCGCCGGAGGTGCCGGTGTACGACGGCGCGACCATCACCGGAACGGTCTACTTCCCTTCGCCGGCCGCCGATACGTTCCTCCTCATCTTCCTGACAGAGGCAAGCCAGGACGACGTGATCGCGTTCTACCGGCAGGTGTTCGAGGAGCTGGGCTGGACGGTGGAGGAAAGCCCCGGCTTGGGCCTGGGCGAGAGCATCGACGTTCGCGATGAGGGGCTCGACCTGCGCGGCAACGTCTTCGCCGATCGTTTCCCGGACGACCGTCGCTTCACGGAGGTGCGCCTGGAGTTCCAGCTAAACCGGCCGGCGCTGCCGGAGGACGGCGGGGAGTAAGCGAAGCTCAGGCGAGCCGGTCGATCATCAGCGTCGCCAGCCCCAGGAAGAAGAAGAAGCCGAGCACGTCGGTGAAGGTGGTCACCAGCACTCCAGACGCGAGGGCGGGGTCCAGCCGCAGCGCTCGCAGCGAGAGCGGCACCAGCACGCCGGCCATCACCCCGGTCACGATGTTGAGCAGCACCGCCGCTCCGGCCACCACGCCCAGCGCCACGTTCCCCTTCCATGCGAACGCGAGAATGCCCACGAGCACGCCGATGACGACGCCGTTCGCGATAGCAAGCGCCAACTCGCGGCGGAGGACACGGCTCGCCTGGCGCAGCTCTAGCTCGCCCAGCGTCATCGAGCGCACGACCAGCGTGATCGTCTGGATGCCGGCGTTGCCTCCCAGGCCGGCGATCACCGGCATGAAGACGGCCAGCGCCGCCGCCTTCGCGATCGTCTCTTCGAAGACGTTCACCATGATCGCCGCCATGGACATGGAGACGAGCGCGATGAGGAGCCAGCCCAGCCGCGGCAGTGCCGAGCTGGCCAGCGGCCGCAGCAGGCTCTCGCTCTCGGCCAGGCCTGCCATGCGGTACATGTCCTCCGTCGCTTCCGCCTCGATCACGTCGATCAGGTCATCGACGCTCACCACGCCGACCAGGCGTCGCTCGTCGTCCACCACGGGCAGCGCAACGAAGTCGTAGCGCTCGATGCGGCGAGCGGTCTCCTCCTGGTCTTCGGTGGTGTGCACGCTCACCACCTCCGGCGTCATCATCTCGCCGATGCGCGCTTCCGGCTCCGACACGACGAGCTGGCGGAGGCTCACCACGCCCTCCAGACGCTCCTGCTCGTCCGTGACGTAGAGGTAGAAGGCCTGCTCCGCTTGGGGGTGGTTCTGGCGCAGGTAGGAGAGGGACTGGTCGACGGTCCACTCCTGCTGGAGCGCGACGAAGTCGCTCGTCATGCGGCCGCCGGCGCTGTCATCGGTGTGGGCGAGCAGGGGAGCGACGGCGGCGGCGGTGGCCATGCCCGCCAGCACGGCCGTGGCGCGCTCCGGCGGCAGCTCGTGGAGGATATCGACGGCCACGTCGCGTTCGACCTGATCGAGCACGGGGCCGAGGAGATCGGGCGCCAGCTCGGCGACGATGCTGCGCCGGGGCTCCTCGTTCAGGTAGGCGAGGATCTGGGCGAGCGCCTCCTGCGGGATGCGTGGCAACAGCATCGTCCGTTGCGAGGCGTCTAGCTGGGCGATGACCTCGGCCTGGTCCGCCGGGTGGAGGGTGGCGAGCTGGGTCAGCGCTTCGCCGGTGCGGTCTTCGTGCAGCAGGCGCAGCGTCTCTTCCAGCGCTTCGTCGGCGGGGGTGATGTCGCTGAAGTCGTCGGGCATGGCGGGGGCTCCTGGGACTTCACGGATCGAGCGGCCCGGCCGCGCCAGGGCTGCGTTGAGGGGCCGGCCAGGGCTATGTTAGACTGGCCTTAGGACGCGAGGCGCGAGACGCCCCGCCTCGCTACTCTACGCAGCCATCTCCTCGGCGTCAACCGTCCAGGCGGATGGACGGCCTGCGCGCTCGTAGCTCAGCGGACAGAGCATCGGTCTTCGGAACCGAGGGTCGGGGGTTCGAATCCCTCCGGGCGCACCAGAAATCAGATACGAATCGGCTCAGCGCAAGCCTCCGGCCCGCGTCGAACCAGCCTAACACTGGAGCGTAGAATGCGGTACCGTGGCTGCACCTGGTGGAGTGAAAACCACTGAACGAGGCTGTTAATGGCCCTACCTGATCTCTGGATTGATAACCCGGAAGAACTCCGAAGCAAGGACCTTCGCCAGATCATCGGAATCGCAGGCGACGGAAAGCTCTTGGACGGGAGCGATGCTTCACAGGAGATCCGCACGTTTCTACGCCTAGTTCCATGGGACATGCTGGCTCGCTATTCGCAAGAGTGCCTCACGGCGGGCTTCGATGGGAGTGGTTTCGCGCTTCAAGACGTCATCAACGAGACCGGTCGCCGTCTCGAGTTCGAGGTCGCTGACGGGCGCTATCGCGGTACGCGTGGAGAGGTCGGATATGACGGCTTGTGGCGCGTGTCGTCCCTTGGCTCGATTGTCGTAGAGGTGAAAACGACCGATACCTATCGCATCGATCTCGATGTAATCGCCGATTATCGAACGACCCTTGTCGAGCAAGGGGAGGTGGCTGAGGCCGATTCATCGATACTGATTGTCGTTGGAAGAGCCGATACTGGCGGGCTGGAAGCTCAGATCCGGGGCTCGCCCCATGCCTGGGACGTGCGGGTGATTAGTGTGGACGCTCTTGTGCGGTTGTTAAGGGTTAAGACCGAGCTCGATGAGGAGCTACCGGTTGAAACGATCTACGGCATCCTGCGGCCACGAGAGTATACCCGCGTCGACTCCATCATCGATTTGGTGTTTGCCACGGCAGAAGAGGCTTATCAGGAACGAGAAGAAGCTCCCCGTGCGGACTCCGGTGCGACCGGGCCAGTCCCCGCCGATTTTCACGAAGCCTGTGTCGACAGAATCAGATCTAGATTCGATCGCCCACTGGTGAAACGGTCAAAGACGAAGTACATGACGTCGGATGGCAAATTGGCTCTCACATGTAGCGTGTCTAAGGAGTATGGCACGTCAACAAGGCGAGAGTATTGGTTCGCGTTTCACACGAATCAGCGTGAGTACTTGAAGCGCGCGGAGAACGCGTACGTACTCTTCGGCTGCGGCACTCCGGATCGGACGTTGCTGGTGCCGTTCAATACGTGGAACGCTCTGCTCGACACCCTAAACATTACGGAGCGCGTGGATCGCATGTATTGGCACGTGAAGATTGTAGAAGAGGCTGGTCGATACGAGCTCCTTAGAAAGGGCGCTTTCGATCGCGTGGACCTAAGCGAGTACTTGGCCTCCTCATAAGCCGAGTGGATTAAAGCCCTGTCTGCTTTCTGTGCATGATGGTTCGTGTGGCTCATCGCCAGCAACGCGTCCCTGTCTGAGTCGGTCGTGTCCGAACACCATCCCACACTAAGCCCCAGTCAATGCTACGATGAATTATGTACGGAACCGAGAATATACGTGGAACCTAAGACGGGTTCGCGGGAAGGAATACAAGGTATACATGGAATCGTCCACCGACGTCCGAGTGAGCCGGGACAAGGCATCCGAGCGTGTCATTGCATCACGCAATGACCTGCGCAACGTAGCGATCATCGCGCATGTGGATCACGGCAAGACCACGCTCGTGGACGCCATACTGCGGCAGTCCGGCCAGATCGACGAGCGGGTGGAGCTCCCCGATCGGGTCATGGACTCGACCGACCTCGAGCGCGAGAAGGGGATCACCATCCTCGCCAAGAACGCCGCTGTGCGACACGGCGATGTGAAGATCAATATCGTGGACACGCCCGGCCACGCCGACTTCGGCGGCGAGGTGGAGCGAGCCCTGACGATGGTCGACGGCGCGCTCCTGCTAGTAGACGCATCCGAGGGACCGCTACCGCAAACTCGCTTCGTGCTGCGGAAGGCGCTCGAGGCCCACCTGCCGATCATCCTGCTGGTCAACAAGGTCGACCGCCCTGACAGTCGCATCAAAGAGGTCGTGGACGAGGTCTACGAGCTCTTCCTAGAGCTGGACGCAAACGAAGAGCAGTTCGACTTCCCCATCGTCTACTGCGATGCGCGGGCGGGCCGGGCTTCTCTCGACCCGGATGTGCCCGGAACGGACATTCGCCCCCTGCTCGACCTGCTGGTTTCGAGGATCCCGGCGCCGACGTATGAGCCGGGCCACGGTCTACAGGCGTTGGTCACTAATCTGGACGCCTCGCCCTATGTCGGCCGGCTCGCGCTGTGCCGGGTGATGCAAGGCAGCATCCGCGCCGGCCAGACGGTGGCCTGGTGCCGGCAGGATGGGGAGATCGAACTTGCGAAGGTGGCCGAGCTCTACGTGACGGAAGCGCTGGATCGAGAAAAGGTGGAGGAAGCCGGCCCAGGCGAACTCATCGCCGTTGCCGGCTTCAGCGACATCACGATCGGCGAGACGCTGGCAGACCCGAACGATCCGAAGCCTCTGCCGGTGATCCGTGTCGACGAGCCAAGCATGTCAGTCACCATCGGGATCAACACATCGCCGCTCTCCGGGCGTGAGGGTACGCTCCTCACCGGGCGGCTGCTAAAGAATCGGCTGGATGCGGAGCAGGTGGGCAACGTCTCGATTCGCGTCCTATCCTTGGACCGCCCGGACGCGTGGACCGTGCAGGGCCGCGGCGAGCTGCAGTTGGCAGTCCTGATCGAAACGCTGCGTCGCGAAGGCTTCGAGATGACGATCGGCCGCCCCGAGGTGGTGACGCGCGAGATAGACGGGCGGCTCCATGAGCCAGTCGAGTCGCTCACGCTGGACGTGCCGGAGCAGTACCTCGGTACCGTCACGAGACTCATTGCGATGCGCAAGGGCAGACTCCAGAAGACTGTTCACCATGACGTCAGCGGTCGCGTCCGGCTCGACTATCTGATTCCCTCGCGTGCGCTGATCGGCTTCCACACGCAGTTCCTGATGGAGACCCGAGGGACGGGATTGCTCCATCAGGTGTTCGAGAGCTACGAGCCGTGGCACGGTGAGATGCGCTCGAAGTCGACCAGCAGCTTGGTGGCGGATCGCAGTGGCGTGACCACCGCCTACGCGTTGGTGAGCCTGGAAGATCGAGGCACCTTGTTCCTCGGCCCTGGCGTCGAGGTGTACGAAGGGATGATCATCGGCGAGAGCCCGCGCCCGGATGATATCAACGTCAATCCAACGCGGGAGAAGAAGCTGACGAACATGCGCTCGTCCACGTCCGAAATTACGAAGACGTTGACGCCGCCTACCACACTCTCCCTGGAGCAGGCGCTTGAGTTCATCCGGCAGGATGAGTGCTTAGAGGTGACGCCGGCCGCAGTCCGGCTTCGCAAAGTGGCGCTGACGTCACACGCTCGCTCCCGCCTGCGCTCCCGCGCTCGGGGGTAACGCCTAGCCGCGGTTAGGCAGCCCATCCCACGTTTCCCGAGGTCGCTGGCCCCTCCGGGCGCGCCAGGCGAACGCTGGACGCCCCGCCCGCGCGACAGTACCATCCTATGCAATGCACAGCGATTCTCGATACGACAGCGGGGAGAATTCGAGCTGACTGTTGAGCCGCAGTCCGTTGCCAGGCTGCTTCAGGCGCTGGCTCCTGGGACGGAGTCCGTGCGGGTGCAGCAGGTGACACCGCTCACGGGCGGTTGGTCGACGGACACGTTACGGGTGCACGCGACGTGCGAAACTGCCGGGGCCGTCCGCGAGATGGACCTGGTGGTGCGCCGTGTCCCCAGCGATGGGCTCCTGGCCCCCTACGATGTGGGGCGTGAGCACCGCATTCTACGGGCACTGAAGGATGCTCCAGTGCCCGTGCCGGCGGTCTTCGGCTGTGACCCAGCCGGCGAATATCTCGATGGCCCGTGCCTTGTCACAGAATACGTGCCTGGAGAGCCGCTCTCGTTCTTTGGCCAATCGACTGACAGCCACGACCCGCGGCTCCAGGCCTACTACGCCACGTTGGCCTCCATCCACTCGCTCGACTGGCATGCGTATGGCCTGGAGTTCCTGGACGAAGCGGATGACCCCATCGACGCCGAGCTCCATCGCGTAGAAGTCCGCATGGACCTCCACGGCCCGGCGGGCCCCCGCGACCTAGCAATGCTCGACTGGCTGCGCGCCCACAAGCCTCCGGACACGACCAAGGTGCTGATGCACGGCGATCCGAACCCCGCAAACTACATCTTCGCCGCTGAACGAATCGCCGCTGTGCTCGACTGGGAGCTGGCGTTCGTGGGGGATCCGCGGACAGACCTGGGCTTCTTCGCCGCGATCCAGAGCATCTTCGGCGGCGCCTGGCAGCTCGATGCGGCATCATTCGTGCGCGGCTACGCAGACGCCAACCCATCGGCCAACTTGCGACACCTCGCCTACTTCGAGGCCATGGGCCTCTTCCGAGTGGCTGCGTTCTTGCACGCGGCGAAGCGCCGTCCGGAGATGGACACGGCGCCGCTCTGGCAGCGGTTGCATCAGAGGTTCGAGCAGATCGCCTCCGGCCCGGACGAAGGCGGCCCGGCCGAGGCAGAAGCGAGGTAGAATTTGGTGGCTCCACCGCGAGTGACGTGGCCCGCCCGTTCGGCTACGTCGCACCTGAAAGGACGGACAAGGAAGAACCAATGAAGACGAAAGCAGCGATCATCGAAGCCAAGAACACGCCATTGCTGCTCGAAGAAGTCGAGCTAGCTGATCCTGGTCCCGGGGAGGTGTGCATCAAGATCGAGGCGTGTGGGATTTGCCGCAGCGACCTACATGCCATCGACGGCGGTGAAGGAGTCACGTTCCCCGCTGTTCTCGGGCATGAGGCTGCCGGCATC
Organism: Chloroflexota bacterium; assembly: GCA_022570885.1. Lineage (GTDB taxonomy): Bacteria > Chloroflexota > Dehalococcoidia > DSTF01 > RBG-16-68-14 > JACZTE01. The sequence continues at coordinate 9,339 of JACZYW010000028.1, forward strand.
GTGGCGGCCCTCGGGTCCGGAGTTCAACGCCTGCGAGAGGGCGATCGCGTGATTCTCTCCTGGACACCTGCCTGTGGACGGTGCCCACCATGCCTCCGCGATGAAGTTCAGCTGTGCCAGCGGCTCCGGATGAGTACAGGAACCGAAGATTCGCTGAGTTGGAACGGACGAGGGCTGGATCGATTCATGGGGCTAGGGGCATTCCGCGAGTACGTTGTGATTCCTGAAGGCATGGCGATTCCCTTCAGCGGGGAGATTCCCGCGGCTCATGCCTGTCTGATCGGCTGCGCCGTCATGACCGGATTCGGCGCTGCCGCCAAGACAGCGGCAGTACGTTGGGGCGAATCTGTCGCTGTCATCGGCTGTGGCGGTGTGGGCCTTTCGGCGATCCAGGGGGCTCGCGTCGCGGGGGCTAGTATGATTCTCGCCATCGACCCAATCGAAGAGCGCCGCCAAGCAGCCCTTCATGTGGGCGCGAGCGTCGCCTTAGACATACCGGACGCGGTCGGGAACGTTCTTGAGGCAACCGGTGGTGGCGTGGAAGTAGCGATCGAATGTGTAGGCAGATCCGAAGCCATGCTAGACGCCTTCAACATGATCCGGCCGGGCGGCCGCGCCGTCGTCGTGGGACTTCCGAACTTCAACGACACGCTGAACATCCCAGCGATCGTGTTGTTGGCTACCGAAAAATCCATCAAAGGATCGATCTACGGCTCCGCCCATCCGATGCGCGACTTTCCACGGCTCGTCTCGCTGTACGATCAGGGCAAGCTTGACTTGGCTACGCTGATTGGGAAGACCCGGCCACTCAGCGAAGTAAACGAGGGTATCGCCGAGATGCGCCAGGGCAACCTCACACGCGTGGTGCTGACGTTCTAGGTAGATTGCCCTGCGGATGTTAGAGATGCAGAGGTCTCGACCGGTCTCTTACCAGCGCTCCTCGTGCACTAGCTCCGCCATGGGCGTGCGCGCGATGCCGCGGTGGCGCGACTTCTCCGACGCCGGGTAGCCGAAGGCGAGCACCATCGCCACACGATGCCCTTCCGGCAGGCCCAGCGCTCGCTGGGCGCACTCCTGGTCGTGCATCGCCACCGGGCAGGAGGTGATGCCCTCCGCCCAGGCGGCCAGCATCATGTTCTGCGACGCGCGCCCAGCGTCGAACGCACCGCCGTCGGGGGTGAGGACGACCGCGATCACCAACGGCGCGGAGGGCATATGCTGGGCGAACTGGCCACAGGCGGCAAGCTCGCTCTTGCCCGAGGCCTCTCGCAGCACGACGAACGCCCACGGCTGGGTGTTCTTCGAGCTGCCAGCCATGCGGCCCGCCTGGAGGATGCCCTGGAGCGTCTCCTCGGAGATAGGCGCCTCCGCATAGTCGCGGCTGTCTCGCTTCGATCGGATGCAGGTCTGAGCGTCCATGCTCAATCGCTCCCTTCTACAAAGCAGTGTGCTTAAATTGTAGCATACCGAAGCTACGCTGGGCCTTCTGCAGATGGCCGGCCAAGGTGCCGATGCTGATGATAGAGAGGTTTATGATGGTACGCCCCGTGGAGCGCGACGAGACGCTCTCATCGCTTATCCCAGCGCTGCGGCACCGGATGCTGCGCGTGCTGCTGATAGCTGCGCCCGGCATCACGGCCGCGGTCGCCATCCTCACGTCGACGGAGTCGAACCTAGTGCTAGCCATCGTCCTTAACCTGGCGGCCGGCATCATTATCTCCAGCACCATCTTCATCGCCGTCAGCATCATCTCCCGCCGGGCGGCGGACGAGCGGGTGGATCTGGCGCACGCCGCCGACGAAGGGGTGTGGCGCGCCCGCGCCCAACGATTCTCCATCTACAACGATGAGACTGGCCTCTACGCCGACTGGTACTTTCGCCTGCGCCTGCAGGAGGAGGTCGAGCGCTCGCGCCGCTACGACCTGCGCTTCGCCGTGTTGCTGGTGAAACCGTTGGGGCTGGGCACGCAGCCGCAGATGGCGAGCACCTGGTTCGGCGATAACATCCGTCGCCATCTCCGCAAGTCCGATCTGCCGGCGCTCTTGCAGGACGGCAGCCTGGGCGTGATCATGTCCAGCTCAGCGCGGCGCGCAGCTCGGACCGTGCGACGCCGGATCGCCGGGGAGCTGGAGCAACGGGACCCCCGCGTCGGCCTCGCCTGCTTTCCCGACGACGGCCTGGACCCCGATGCGCTCCTGAAGGCAGCCGCCCAAGCCGCCGCCGCAACGGCTAAGCGCCGCGCAGCGTAAACGCCCAGCCTCCGACCGCACATCACCGGTTGACACTGACCAGTAAGTACAGGCTACCTTTCTAGGGTAGGGCGCCATCCTGGAGGATACGTGTGCTCCGGTCGGGAAGGCCCCTCCATCAGACGGTTCGTGATCTTCAGAAATTGCGATGATACCCTGATTCACCCTAACCCTTAGGGTGTAGCGAATGTACAATCGCCAGAAATTAGTATTGACACAATAAAAGTATTAGTACATACTAACTCTGTCGTGAGGGAACGCCCCGCTTCGAGCGTAGGGGGCCGTGCCGAGAAAGGGAGCATCGATGTCGTACCAAACATTCCAGCGCCTACTTCCAGCGCCCGTGTGGATTGCAGCTCTTTTCGTCACGCTGCTAGCTCTGCTCCTGGTGGCGTGCGGCGGCAGCAGCGCGGGAAAGCTGACCATCTATTCAGGACGGGAGGAGAGCCTGGTCGGGCCCGTCATCGAACAGTTCAGCGAGACGACAGGCATCGACGTGGCCGTGAAGTACGGCAAGAATTCCGAGCTCATCGCCACCATCCGGGAGGAGGGCGGTAACAGCCCGGCGGATATCTTCTTCGCCTCCGACCCCGGCGCACTCGGGGCCCTCTCCGACCGGTTCGCCACTCTGCCGGACCGCATCCTCGGCCTAGTGAGCGAGTCCTTCCGCTCTCGCGATGGGACATGGGTCGGCATCTCAGGGCGCGCGCGGGTCGTCATCTACAACACGAACGAGCTGACCGAGGCGGACCTGCCTGACTCGATCTTCGACTTCACCGATCCCAAGTGGCGGGGGCGTATCGGCTGGGCGCCCACTAACGGCTCCTTCCAGGCGATGGTGACCGCTATGCGCATCATCGAGGGGGAGGAGCGGACGCGCCAGTGGCTGGAGGGCATCAAGGCCAACGACCCCAAGGAGTACCCGAAGAACACGCCCATCGTCCAGGCGGCAGCGGACGGTGAGATCGACGTCGGGTTCGTCAATCACTACTACCTGTACCGCTTCCTGGCCGAGCAGGGTGAGTCCTTCTCCGCCCGTAACCACTTCCTGACGGCTGGCGACGCGGGAGGCGTCGTCCTCGTGGCGGGAGCGAGCATCCTCGATACCTCCGACAGCGTAGAGGAGGCGGAGCGGTTCCTGGAGTTCATGCTCTCGCCTGTCGCCCAGCAGTACTTCGCCGGCCAGACCTTCGAGTATCCCCTGGTGGAGGGCGCCCGGCCGCAGGTGGGCCTGATCCCCCTCTCCGAGATCGAGATCCCCGACTTAGACCTCTCGCAGCTGGTGGACCTGGAGGGGACGCTGAAGCTGCTTAGGGAGACGGGCGTACTTCCCTAGCCATGGCGGTCGAACTGGGGGCCATCGGCGCGGTAGCGCCCGCCTCGTTTCGAGAGCGGACGCTCAGCGCGCCCTGGCCGCCGCTCTTCGTGCTGGCGCCGGCCGTGCTGGTTGGGGCGGCCATGCTGCTGCCCCTCGGCTACCTGATCTGGCGCACGCTGGGCGCAGGCCCGGAGGCGTGGGACCTGCTCGCACGCAGTCACGTCTTCGGTACGCTCTTCCGCACAACGGTGCTGGCGGCCACGGTGACGGGAGCGACCATCGCCATCGGCGTGCCGCTGGCATGGCTCACCATCCGCACCGACCTGCCGCTGCGGCGGCTGTGGGCGGTGCTCACGGTGCTCCCGCTGGTCATCCCTAGCTACGTGGGCGGCATGGTCGTCGTGGCCGCCTTGCGGCCGAAGGGGCTGCTCCAGGAGATCCTGTCCGGCCCCTTCGGCGTCGACCGGCTGCCGGAGATCTACGGCTTCCCGGGAGCGTTCCTGACCCTCGCCCTGCTGACCTATCCCTACGTACTCCTGAGCACGCGCGCGGCGCTCTGGAACGTGGACCCCGCCCTGGAGGAGGCGTCCCGCGGCCTGGGCCGAGGCGCGTGGACGACGTTTCGGAGGGTCACGCTGCCCCAGCTACGACCGGCCATCGCCGCCGGCGCCCTGCTCGTCGCGCTCTATACGCTGAGCGACTTCGGGGCGGTATCGCTCCTGCGTTTCGACTCCTTCACGCGCGTCATTTTCCTGCAATACGAGAGCGCCTTCAACCGCACGCTGGCGGCGGCTAGCTCGTTGGTGCTCGTCGCGTTGGCGTTGGGCATCCTGCTTGTGGAGGCGCGCGCCCGCGGCCGCGCACGCTACTATCGCAGCGGGGCCGGCGCCGCCCGGCGGCCCGGCGTAGTGCGGCTGGGCCGATGGCGCTGGCCGGCCCTCGCCTTCGTCGTTGCCGTCGTCGCCCTCGCCCTCGCCGCGCCGATCTCGGTACTAGGCTACTGGCTGGTGCGGGGCGTCCAGGCGGGCGAGCCGCTGCGGCTAGTGGGCGAAGGCGCCCTGAACTCGCTGTACGTCTCCAGCCTGGCCGCGGTCGCGACGGTGTTAGCGGCGCTGCCGGTGGCGATCCTCACCGTCCGCTACCCGAGTTGGGTCAGCTCTCTGCTGGAGCGCGTCTCCTACATCGGCTTCGCGCTGCCGGGCATTGCCGTCGCGCTGGCGCTGGTCTTCTTCGGCGCTCGCTACGCGACGCCCGTCTACCAGACGCTGGGCCTGCTCGTCTTCGCGTACGTTGTGCTCTTCCTGCCGGTGGCGGTGGGTGCGCTGCGGGCATCGCTGCAGCAGGTCCACCCCCACGTCGAGGAGGCGGCGCGCAGCCTGGGGCGATCGCCCCTGCGCGTCTTCCTGACCGTCACGCTGCCCCTGATGCGCTGGGGGATCCTGGCGAGCGCGGCCGGGGTCTTCCTGATCACGATGAAGGAGCTGCCGGTGACGCTGATTTTGAGCCCGATCGGCTTCAAGACGCTGGCCACCTCGACCTGGTCGGCGGCGTCTGCGGCGTTCTTCGCCCAGGCCGCCGCGCCGGCGCTGCTGCTCATGCTGGTCTCCTCGGTGGCGGTGGGGCTGCTCATGTTCCGGGAGCCACAGCTAAGGCGATGAGCGAGATCGCGGTCCGCTGCCTCGGCCTGCGGAAAGACTATGGCGCTGTCAGGGCGGTGTCGGGGCTCGACCTTAGTCTCGAACGGGGCCACCTGCTGGCGCTGCTCGGCCCCAGCGGTTGCGGCAAGACGACAGCGCTGCGGCTCATCGCCGGCTTCGAGCGGCCCGACGGCGGCACGATCGAGATCGGCGGCCGGATTGTCGCCGGCCCGGGGGTCGCCCTGCCGCCCGAGAAGCGGCGGGTGGGGATGGTGTTCCAAGACTACGCCCTGTTCCCGCACCTGACCGTGGCCCAGAACGTCGCCTTCGGGCTATCGCGGGGGCGCGAACGGAAGGCCCGTCTGGAGGAGGTCTGCTCCCTAGTCGGCCTGCGCGGCCTGGAGTCGCGCTACCCTCATGAGCTCTCCGGCGGCGAGCAGCAGCGTGTGGCGCTGGCGCGCGCCCTTGCCCCCAAGCCGGAGGTGTTGCTGCTGGACGAGCCCTTCTCCAACCTGGACGCTAGCCTGCGGGCCCAGGTGCGGGCCGACGTGAGGCTCATCCTGCGCGACGCCGGGACGACGACGGTGTTCGTCACCCACGACCAGGATGAGGCGCTCTTCATGGGCGACCAGGTGGCGGTGATGAACGACGGCCGGGTAGAGCAGGTGGCGGCGCCGGAGGAGCTGTTCCACTCGCCGGGGAGCCGCTTCGTGGCCGAGTTCATCGGCGTGGCGGACTTCCTCCCCGCAACGGCGCAAGAGGACGGCCTGCTCACGGAGATCGGCCTTGTGCCGTCGGCGAACGAGAGCCGTCCCGGCTCTCGCGGCGAGGTCATGGTGCGCCCGGACGACATCGACATCGCCCCGGCGGCAGACGGGCGCGGGCGAATCGTAGCCTGCACGTTCTTGGGCACGCACCTGGTCTACGAGGTGGCACTGCCCTCGGGCCGCCGGGTGCGCTCCATGCAGCCCCACACGGCGGCCTACGCCGAGGGCGCCGCCGTTGAGGTGCGGCTGGTGCTAGGCCATCCCTTGATCTTCTTTCCGAAGGACACCGAGGAGTAGGCGGCTCGACCTTAGTCTTCGGGCAGGAGGCGAACGAAGACTTCGTTCCCCAGCAGCCGGCCGCGCTCCGTCAGACGCAGCCAGCCCTCGGCCAGCTCCACCAGGCCGTTCGCCAGCGGCTCCTGCAGCCGTTCGCCGAAGGCGTCCATCACCTCGACGGCGAAGCGGCCGCGGAAGGAGGCCAGGCTCACGCCTTCGTTGAGGCGCAGGCCGAGGATGAGCGTGTCGGACATCGCGAGCGGTGGCGTGATCGTTTCGCCGGAGATGACTTGGCGCATCGGCGTGTTGTCGCCGCCAGCCTGCAACGCCTGCCACGACTCCTCGACGAGCGAGAGGTACTGCGTGGGCGAGGCGGCGTTGGCGAAGCGCACGCCGTCCAGGTAGGAGTGCGCGCCGGCGCCCAGCGCCAGGTACTCTCGACACTCCCAGTACGTCAGGTTGTGCTGGCAGCGACGGCCCGGCAGCGCCCAGTTCGAGATCTCGTACTGCTCGTAGCCCGCGCGGGCCAGCCGCTCTTGCGTCCACTCGTACTGGTCGGCCTGCGCGTCGGGATCGGTCGGTGGCGAGCGGCCGCGTTCGACGTCGCGCGCCAGTGGCGTCCCCTGCTCCACCGTCAGCGCGTAGAGCGAGAGATGCTCCGGCCCCAGCGCCAGTGCGTCCTCCACGCTTTGCTGCCAGCGCTCCATCGGCTGCTCCGGCAGGCCGAAGATGAGGTCCAGGTTCACGTTGTCGAACCCGGCCGCCCGCGCCGCGCGGAAGGCCTGCCGGGCGTCCTCGGCGGAGTGGATCCGGTCGAGCGAGCGCAGCTCGTCGTCGTGGAAGCTCTGTACGCCTATGCTGAGGCGGTTGAGGCCGAGATCGAGCAGTCCGCGCAGGTACGGCTCGTCGACCGAGCCGGGGTTCGCCTCCAGCGACACCTCCGCGTCCGGCGCGATGTCGAAGGCGGAGCGAAGGCCCGCCATGATCGAGCCGTAATCGTCGAGGGGCGTGAGGCTGGGGGTGCCGCCGCCGAAGAAGAGCGTTGCTACCGGCCGGCCGGCGGTGGCGCTGCGCCAGAGCTGCGCTTCGTGCACCAGCGCCTGCGAGTACGTCGGTATCAGGTGGTCCTGTCCCGCGTAGGAGTTGAAGTCGCAGTAGCCGCACTTGGCGGTGCAGAAGGGGATGTGGACGTAGAGGGAGAACGGCTCAGCCATCGCACCGGCATAGTAGCACGGGGAAGGGTATGAGAGTGGTGCGCCCGGCGGGACTCGAACCCACGACCTCCGCCTCCGCAGGGCGGCGCTCTATCCGCTGAGCTACGAGCGCATCTTGTGCGTTTCCTGGTGCCGAAGGTGGGATTTGAACCCACACGCCCTTTCGGACACTACGCCCTGAACGTAGCGCGTCTGCCGTTCCGCCACTTCGGCACGAGAAACGCAACCGTGGTGGGCGATGCAGGACTCGAACCTGCGACTTCTTCCGTGTGAAGGAAGCGCTCTAGCCACTGAGCTAATCGCCCTTACCGTACCAAATTCTAACGGACAGGCTCTCAGCCAGTCAAGAAACCATCGGAATCAGTAGGGGCGGCAGCCGCTCGCCTGGGCGACCAGACGGTCGCTTTCGCCCTCACCCCGACTCATCGAGAGGGCTGACTGATCTCCTGATCGCCCCTCTCCCAGTGGGAGAGGGGACGGGGGTGAGGGCTACCGCCAGCGCTTTTGCGTGTACGGCTAGTACGC
>JACZYW010000029.1 GCA_022570885.1 Chloroflexota bacterium
TTCCACGGTATCGCCGACCTGGATCTTCGTCTCGCAGACGCCGCCCTGGAACGACGGGTCGCAGAACCAAAAGTCACCCGTAGGAATGACGACCGTGGTCGCCGCAGCGGCCGGCGTCGATGGGATCGCCATGAGCGCCGCGAACACGACCAAGCCGCCGAGACCCAAGCCGCCTCGCAGCGCCCAGCGCCGCCAACTCGATGCTGCTGCTCTAGCCCAGCCCGTCATTGCGCCTAGCCGAACCGTCGCTTGCTGATGTACCAGGCCGCGCCGCTGATCGCGATGAGCATCGCAGTCGCAACGCCCACGATTAGTCCAAGGTTGGCATCCGACGAAGCTGTCGTCTCCAGCGGCGTCCCCGCTGCGGCCGGAAGCTCAGTAATGCCGCCGACCGTCCCCACGCATTCGATGGTGGCCGTATCGGCTACGTCATTCGCGGTCGTGTCCGAGTCATAATCCTGCTGCACCGTCTTTACGTTGATCGGGTCGCCATTTAGGTCGAAATAGACCGCTCCATCCGGGGAGTCTGGAACCGCCGTCAGCGTTAGCTTGTAGCTGCCCGCCTCGTTGCAGGTGAAGTCCAGCTCGAGTAACGTCGTGGTGCTGCCCGTGGCGACGTCGAGCGCTTCCAAGGGCGGCGCAGCAAATTCGCTGAGGACTACGTGCCCCGCTCCGCCCAAGAAGGTGGTCTTAGCATTGCATGCCGCCAGTACCCCCATGTCTTGCCGCTCGACCTGGACCTCGTCCGCGCACGACGATCTAGGAGTCCACTTCAGCTCTGAAGGGAAGAGCACCTCGCTGTCGAAGCCTGCGATGGCGACGCTCGGCGCTGGGTCGGAGACGACGCAGACAACGAACGGATTCCCGGCATTCACGATCGTCAGCTCACTTGCGTCAGTGCAGGCGCTCTTGATCTGCAGGCTCATTCCCGCACCTGGGCCGGCTGTCCGCGCCGGGCTGGGGCCAAGGAGCACGGCGGCAAGCAGCATGACCAAGGCTAGGAAGACCAGCGAGCGTGGCGTCCGGCGTGCTATCGCCAGATATGCGGACATAGCTCTCCTCCAGGAATGCCGATCGTTGTGCGGGGTCAACGCGACTCTTGCTCTACCACCAAGCAGCGCCAGTATACCCCACCGGCATAGAGCGCCTCAAGCGGCCGTTCAAGCGCAGCGCCCTCCGCCTTGGTACAGTGCGGGAGGAGATTGAACGATGAGTAACACTGGCACGATCGTCGCCATCGTGACCGATTTGCTGTTCCAGTCGCGCCTGGAAGCGCAAGCGCGGGCGCTCGGCTTCGAGGTAACGGTCGTCGACGCGCCGGAGGCCGTCCGCCCTGCGCTCGCCGCCACGGCCGCCCTCGCCGTGCTCGACCTGCACGTCGCCGGCATCGACTGGCGAGAGGCTGTCGCGCTGGCGCAGGAGTTGGGAGTGCCAGTGCTCGCCTTCGGCCGCCACACGGAGCCGCAACTCCTGCGCTCGGCCCGGGAGGCAGGCTGTGCGAAAGTCGTACCCCGCTCCACGTTCGTCGAAGCGCTGCCGCAGCTTATCGAAGAGTTGGCGGGGAAGAGCTAGCGGGCTCGCACACGTAGGTACGCTCGCCGTCCGCTACGCGACGGCGATGCTATACTGAGCCAAGCTATGACCGCACCGGCCACCACCACATACGAAGTCGTCATCGGCATCGAGGTGCACGCGCAGCTGCTCACGAAGAGCAAGATGTTCTGCTCGTGCGCCACCGATTATTACGACTCGCCGCCGAACAGCCACGTCTGTCCGGTCTGCCTGGCCATGCCGGGCGTCCTACCGGTGATCAACCAGCAAGCCGTCGAATACACGATCATGACCGGTCTCGCCCTGAACTGCACCATCCCGGAGCAGGCCAAGTTCGACCGCAAGAACTATCACTACCCCGATCTGCTGAAGGGCTACCAGATCTCCCAGTTCGATCTGCCCTTCTGCAAGGAAGGTTGGCTGGAAGTCGACCTCGACGGCGAGACCAAGCGCATCGGCATTACCCGCGTCCATCTCGAGGAGGACACCGCTCGCAGCAGCCACCGTAACGAGGCCGGCGAGGAGTACAGCCTTCTCGACATGAACCGCGCCGGCATGCCCCTCATGGAGATCGTGTCGGAGCCGGACGTCCGCTCGGCGGAGGAGGCGCGCCTCTACCTGACCAAGCTCCAGCAGACCTTGCGCTACCTGGGCGTGAGCCGCGCGAATATGGACGAAGGCAACATGCGCTGCGAACCCAACATTAGCCTACGGCCCGTAGGCGACCCGGAGCTGGGCGCCAAGGTGGAGCTGAAGAACATCAACAGCTTTCGCGCCGTCTTTAACGGGATCGAGTACGAGATCGAGCGGCAGCGCAAGCTCCTCGACGCTGGCGAGCCGGTGAGCCAGGAGACGCGCGGCTGGCGAGAGGCGGAGAGCCGTACCGTCAGCCAGCGCAGCAAGGAGTTCGCCAACGACTATCGCTACTTTCCGGAGCCGGATCTGCCGTCGCTCGCTACCAGCCCGGCATACGTGGAAGAGCTGCGCTCCCACCTGCCCGAGCTGCCCGACGCGAAGCGCAGCCGGCTGATCGAACAGTACGGCCTTAGCCCGTACGAGGCGAATCTGCTCGCCTCCACAACCGCCCGCGCCGGCTACTTCGAGCAGGCGGTGGCAGAAGCGAACGGGGACGACGAGCGTATCCGCCGACGGGCCGGCGTGATCGCCAACTGGATGCTGGGCGATTTCGCCCGGCTGCTCAACGCCTCCAGCATCGATATCGGCGAAGCGAACGTAGCGGCGGCCGACCTCCACGCGCTGATCGTGCTCATCGAAGAAGGGACGATCTCTACAACCGGCGCCAAAACCGTCTTCGAAGAGATGTTCAGCACGGGCAAAGCTCCCGCAGCGATCGTGGAGGAGCAGGGGCTCACCCAGATCAGCGCCGCCGACGAGCTTACGAGCGTCATCGAGCAGGTGATCGCGCAGAACCCGAAGCCGGTGGCCGACTTCCGCGGTGGCAAAGACGAAGCGATCAAGTTCCTGGTAGGGCAGGTGATGAAGGAGACGCGCGGCCGCGCCAAGCCGGATCTGGTGCAACAGCTCCTGCGCGATCAGCTCGGCAGATAGCAAATGATCTGTATACCCTATACCACTAGGAAGGCTGTGCTATAATCCAGCCATGCGCCTGCTGAAGATCGATTCCAGCTTCGTCAAATGGTTCTACTTCGGCATGCACATCAAACGATGGCTGCTCCTGCTCCTCTTCGGAGTGGCCATCATGGGGCTGGGCTTCGGCTACTTCCTGCGCGAAGTCTACACCGTCTACGTCTTCCCCGAGTGGGCCTACTACCTCACGCTCCAGTTCTGGCCACGATGGGTGCGTGGCGCCATGTTCGTCGGCCTGAGCGCCGGCATCATTCTCGTCGCCATCTGGCAACTCAACCAGTCGTTGCTCTCCGCCTTCGTGCAGCCGGGCCGCGATGAACGGCTGGTGGATATTATCTACAACCATCGCTACCTGCGTCGCGGACCAAAGATCGTCGCTATCGGCGGCGGCACCGGCCTCTCGACGCTACTGCGCGGCCTCAAAGAGCACACCGGCAATCTCACCGCCATCGTCACCGTCGCCGACGACGGCGGCAGCTCCGGCCGTCTGCGCCGAGAGCTGGGCCTGCCGCCCCCCGGCGACGTGCGAAACTGCATCGCCGCGCTCGCCGATGCGGAGCCGCTGATGACTCGCCTCTTTCAGTACCGGTTCACTGAGGAAGGCTCAGGCCTGGAAGGACACAGCTTCGGCAACCTCTTCATCGCCGCGATGACCGGAGTCACCGGCAACTTCGAGGAGGCGGTACGAGCGACCAGCCGCGTGCTGGCAGTGCGCGGCCAGATCCTCCCCTCCACCCTGACGAACGTCACCCTCTCCGCCATCACCGATGACGACGAGTCGATTGTGGGCGAGTCGCAGATCAGCGGGCGAAGCGGCAGCATCAAGCAGGTCTTCATCCACCCGAAGAACGCTCAGGCGAACCCGGACGCCATCCGCGCCATCCTTGAGGCCGACATGATCGTGGTGGGCCCCGGCAGCCTCTTCACCAGCGTGCTCCCTAACATCCTGGTCGAAGGCATCCAGCGCTCCATCGAAATGTCGAAGGCCGTGAAGGTCTACGTCTGTAACGTGGCGACAGAACGCGGCGAGACCGACAGCTTCTCCGCCAGCGATCACTATCACGCCCTGGACAAACACGTACAGACCAGCCTCTTCCACTATGTCATCGCCAACACCAACATCGACCAGGACGGGCTACCCGAAAACTGGCACTCAGAGCCGGTGCGCGTCGACGGGACGCGGGTGAACGGGGCAGCCATCATCGGCGCCGACGTGATCAGCGAAGAGAACCGCTACTACCACGACCCGAAGAAGGTAGCCACGGCCCTCATCCACCTCTACTACCAGCGCCGCGGGCTGGAGCCGGTCTCGCCCCTCATCGGGCAGGAGGAACGGCAAGAGGCCGCCATCTTCTAACGAATCAACCGAGGAGCAACTTATGGATTTCGGTAACTTTCTAAACCTGGCGCAACTCTTGATCTCCATCATTCTCATCGTCGTCGTGCTCCTCCAGACGCGGGGTGGCGATATCGGTGCGGCGTTTGGGGGCGGCGGTGGCGGCGGCTCTTCCTTCCGGACGCGGCGCGGCCTGGAGAAGACCCTTTTCCAGCTCACCATCCTCCTCGCCGTCATCTTCGTCGGCATCTCCGCCATGAGCGTGCGCTGGGCTTAGCGGCCGGGCGCCTGTCCGTCAGGCTCCAATCGGCAGGCCATGAGCACCCCGTATCGACCCCGTTGGCCCCTGCTGCTGACGTTAATCGTCGGCGCGATGAGCTTGATCGCCATCGTATACCTCGCCGAAGGTTCGGAGCCCACCGGCGAAGAGCGGCCCGCCCGTGGCGGCAGCTATATCGAGGGGGTGGCAGGCGCCCCTAACCGCATCAACCCCCTCTTCGCATCCTTCAACGAGGTGGACCGCGACCTCTCCAGCCTGATCTTCTCCGGCCTCGTCCGCTTGGGCCCGAAGGGCGACGTGCAGCCCGACCTGGCGGAGAAGTGGACCATCTCGCCAGACGGCCTGACCTACATCTTCCAACTTCGCCCCGGCCTGCTCTGGCACGACGGCGAGCCGCTGGACTCCGACGACGTCGTCTTCACGATCCAGGCGATCCAGGATCCCGGCTTCCGCGGCGATCAAGTGCTGGCCGATCTGTTCAAGGACGTCGAACTTGAAGCGCCGAACGCGCTCACCGTGATCATGACCCGGCCACAGCCCTTCGCGCCGTTCCTGGCGTACACCACCGTCGGCATCTTGCCGGAGCATCTGCTGGCAGGGCTGGGCCCAAACAGCCTCTATCGAGCGCCGTTTAACAACCAGCCCATCGGCAGCGGACCCTTCCGCTTAGCAGACATCACCTCGAGCGAAGCGGTGCTGGAGGCGTTCGAGAGCTACCACCTAGGCCAGCCGCTGCTGGAGCGGCTGGAGCTGCGCTTCTATCGCGATGACGCCGCCCTCATCACCGCCCTGCGAAACGACGAGGTGGAGGGCGCCCTCCTGCGGCCAGGGCTGAGCCTCGACGACCTGGCATTCTTCGACGGCGACGCGCGCTGGACGCGACGGTCGCTCCACACCCCCAGCTACAGCCTGGTATACCTCAACCCTGAGCTACCCGCGTTCGAATCGGGGCGGGTCCGGCGCGCCTTCCAGCACGCCCTCGACCGGGAAGCGCTCATCGACGAGGTGCTGGCAGGGCAAGCATTACCCGTCGATAGCCCGATCAGCCGCGACCTCTGGGCGTACGTCAGCAACGCCAACGCGTACGTCTTCGACCCGCCACGCGCGAACGCATTGCTCAACGCCGCCGGCTGGGTGCGCGTCGATGGCGTGCGAGAGAAGGACGGCGAGCCTCTCCGGTTCACCTTGTCCGCCAGCGACGACCCCGTCCAATCGCGTGTGGCGCACGAGATCGCCCGGCAATGGAGTCTGCTCGGCATCCAGGTTGACGTACAGGTGAGCAGCGTCAGCGAGTTTACGAAGGATATCCTCCTGCCTCGCAACTTCGACGCCGCGCTGCGCACGATCAGTCCGCCCGGGCCAGACCCAGACCCCTACCCCTTCTGGCACAGCACCCAGGCCGTGGGCGACGGGCTCAACCTGGCGAATTTTTCTAACCTCGAGGCGGACCAGCTGTTAGAGGCCGCCCGCCTGGAGCCGTCGCTCGCTGAGCGGGCGGAGAACTACCAGGAATTCCAGAAGATCTTCGCCCTGGAACTGCCGGCGGTACTCCTCTACACTGCTACCTACCAGTACATCGTAAACGCCGACGTGCGGGACGTGACGCCCGGGCTCCTCTTCACCCTGAGCGCCCGCTTCCACGATGTCCAGCGCTGGTCCGTGGAGACGGAGCCGCTGAGCGATGCAGCCGAGTAAGGGCGACGCGAGGCCGGACAAAATCGAGAACGAATCGAGCGAGGAGGGTCAGACAATGGCAACAGAGCAGGCGACACCTACGAAGACGGAGCTACTGGCCGCCCTACGGTCGAGTGCGCGAGAGGTGCAAGCGAAGCTGGGCGAACGCCCGGCGGAGACATTCGAGGAGGGACGCTACGAGAACGGCTGGAGCGGCCGCCAGATCTTCGCGCACGTCGCGTCAATCGAATGGACGTACCCTCGGCTGATCGACATCGCGAAGCAAGCAGCAGCTCCCTCACCAGAGAAGCCGGGCCGGGACGAGCCGGAGCAATCAGACCAGCCGCCTACGCGCACCATGCGGGGCGGAGTCGACGACTACAACCAACGCCAGGTCGAGAAGCGAGCGCAGGCATCGGTGGCGGAGCTGCTGGCTGAGTTCAAGAAGAACCGCACGGCGACGATCGCGGCTGTGGAGCAGCTAGACGAGGCGTTGCTGGCCACGCCGATTCGTTCGGCCGGCGGCATTAGCGGAACGCTCGGCAGCGTTATCCAGATGGTCGCCGTCGCTCACGTGTTGGGCCACGTGAGCGACATCGTCGGGGATTGAACGCGCAAACCATGCCATAGGCCCAAGCTGTGCTAAAATCGACCCCGTGCGCACCGTCTTCATGGGCTCGCCAGAGTTCGCCCTGCCCACCCTGCGCCGGCTCATCGAGAGCGACCACGAGGTGGCAGGCGTCGTCACTCAGCCCGACCGGCCCGCCGGCCGCGGGCGCGGGCTACGGCCGCCACCGGCGAAGGAGCTGGCCCAGGCCCACGGCCTGCCCGTCCTCCAGCCAGAGCGGGTAAACGCACCCGACGCTCTCGACGAGCTGCGGGCGCTTGCGCCGGAAGCGATCGTCATCGCCGCCTATGGCCAGATCCTGAAGCAGCCGCTGCTGGACCTCCCCACGCGTGGCATCCTCAACGTCCACGCCTCCCTCTTGCCCAAGTACCGAGGCGCAACGCCTGCGGCCGCCGCCATACTGGCAGGCGAGGAGACCACAGGCGTGACGATCTTAGAGGTGCGCTTGGCGCTGGACGCCGGCCCGATCGTCGCTCAGCGGCCACTACCGATCGAACCGCACGACACCACCGGCACGCTAAACGAAAAGCTGGCGGAGCTGGGCGCCGATCTCCTCATCGAGGTGCTGCCGGCGTGGGAACGCGGCGAGATCGAGCCGCAGCCGCAGGACGATGCGGAGACTAGCTATGCGCCGATGCTCCAGCGCGAGGACGCCCACATCGATTGGTCGCAACCCGCTGTCGACGTCTGGCGGCAGGTGCGCGCCCTGCAACCCTGGCCGGTCGCGACGACGAGCGTCGACGGCGAGCCGCTGCGCATCCTGGAAGCGTGGCCGCTGGAGGACACAGTGGCCACGGTAGGGGAGCCGGACGCGCCGACCGCGACGGTGCTCGCCCTGCCGCCGGACGCTGAAGCGCCCGCGGGCGCAGGCTTCGCCGTTCGCTGCGGGCAAGGGCTGCTCGCCGTGGTACGAGCGCAGCGCGCCGGCCGGCGCGCGCTCTCCGGCCAGGAGCTGCTGCGCGGCTTCCGCGGGCTGCTGGGGAAGCGGCTGGGCGGCTGAGCGACGAAAAGCGCCCCGACGAATCGGGGGGGGGCTGCGCAACGACAAGCGCCCCGATGAATCGGGGGCTGGGCAACGACAAGCGCCCCGACGAATCGGGGCGCTTCGGACACTCCAGCAAACTGAAGATTACTCGCTCTTCTCTGTATCTCCCTCCGGCGCTTCCTCGCCCTCGGCAGCCTCTTCGCCTTCTGCGGGCTCTTCGCCCTCTTCCAGCGCCAGCGCCTCAGCTTCGGCGGCCGCAGCGGCCTCCTCCGCCTCGATCTCCTGGGCCAGCTTCGGCGGCGCTACTTTGGCCACCACCTGGTCGAGATCGCCCAGCACCTCCACATTGGCCGGGATGTCCAGCTCTCGGAGGAAGAGCGCCGCTTCGATCTCTTCGAGCTTGCTCACGTCCACCTCGATGCGCTGCGGTATGTCCGCGGGGAGCGCTTCGACCGTCACCCGGTCCAGGTTCTGGAGCAGCACGCCGCCGTAGACGCTCACGGCCGGCGCCTCGCCCGTGAGCACCAGCGGCACCTCAGAGCGTAGCTTCTCCGTGAGCGATATCTGAAAGAAGTCGATGTGGAGCAGCGCGCTGTTGACCGGATCGCGCTGGACGCCACGCAGCACCACGGGACGCGGCTCGCTCTCGCCGTTGATCTGCAGGTCGATGATGGCGTTGCCGCCAACCGTGCGGAGGAGGTGTACGATCTCCTGCGTCGACGCCTGCAGCGTCAGCGACTCCGTCTCCTTGCCAAAGAGATGGGCGGGGAGAATGCCATCGCGCCTGAGCGCGCTCACCTTCTTGCCGGTGATCGTGCGCAGATCGACCGAGAGTTGTACATCAGCCATCGCGATTCGTCCTTCCCGTCGATTTGAACACGTTACAGGCGAAGGCTGCCCAACATGCGGAGCAGGGCTCGCCCTAGAACAAAGCCAAGGCCCATGGCGAATGCGGCCGGCAAGGTGAACGTGGCCGCCACTTGGCCGCTCACCCGGGGCGAAAGGAGAAAGAACACCCGGCCCCCCTCCATCGACACGTCCCGGCCGATGGCCAGAAACGCGGCGCTCCCCCGTAGCTCCAGCCGTTGCGCCCGGGCGGCGGCCATCGACGACTGCGACACCGTCGCCCGTTCCGCCGTGACTTGGCGCGCCAGTGACTGCCGGATCGAGACTACGCTGCCGCTGACGGTACCCACCGCGCTTTGCGCGACCTCGACCGATTCGCCGCTAACGTGCTCGACCTTCGATTGTCTGATGCCGGCCTCGTGCATATAGTCTCCTGGCTGCCAGATCACGATAGCAAAGGCCCAAGCTCGGAGCAAGAATCGCAGCCGCTTGCCGCGCCTCCGTCGATACGGTAGGCTGGCCCACGCAATGAGCGAACCTCGATACGACGTACTGATCCGCGGTGGCAACGTCATCGACGGCACCGGCGCGGCGCAACGTCAGGCCGATGTCGCGATCGCCGGCGGACGCATCGCGGCGGTCGGGACCGTGGATGGCGAGGCGGCGCGCGTGATCGACGCAACCGGCCTCGCGGTCGCCCCCGGCTTCATCGACGTCCACTCCCACGACGACGTGGCGCTGCTGAACAACCCCACCCTGGACTT
Organism: Chloroflexota bacterium; assembly: GCA_022570885.1. Lineage (GTDB taxonomy): Bacteria > Chloroflexota > Dehalococcoidia > DSTF01 > RBG-16-68-14 > JACZTE01. The sequence goes on from JACZYW010000029.1 coordinate 9,673, forward strand.
CAAGGCAGCCCAGGGTGTTACCACGGTCGTGTGTGGCAACTGCGGCCTGGGCCCCGCACCCGCCAACGAGCGGCTCCAGCAGTTCTTCCAGCGCGGCGTCGAAGGTATTCTGGGGCCGGTGCGTGAGTTCGCCTGGCAGTCGCTGGGTGAGTTCTACGAAGCTGTGCGCGCCACCCGGCCCGGCGTGAACGCAGCCTTCCTGGCGCCTCACGGCTCGCTGCGCGTGGCGGCGATGGGCTGGGAGCGACGGGCGCCGACTACCGACGAGATGGCGACGATGAAGGCGCAGTTGGCCGAAGGGATGGCCGCCGGCGCCATAGGCCTATCCACCGGGCTGATGTACGTGCCCGGCACGTTCGCCGAGACTGACGAGCTCATCGAGCTGGCGCGCGTTGCGGCCGGCTTCGGCGGCCTCTACGTCAGCCACATCCGCAACGAAGGCGATGGGCTGCTCGACTCGGTGCGAGAGGCGATCCGCATCGGCGAGGAGTCGGGAGCGCCGGTACAGATCTCGCACCACAAGGCCGCCGCCCGCGCCAACTGGGGCCTCACCCAGCAGTCGCTGCCGCTGATCGATGAGGCGCGGGCGCGAGGCGTGGACGTCACCATCGATGCCTACCCATACACCGCCGCCAGCACATCGCTGGCCGCCATCGCGCGCGGCGGGCGGCTCGTGCCGGTGTTCCAGCCCGCGGACATCATGGTCGCCTCGGTCAAGCACCAGCATCAGTACGAAGGCAAGCGCCTCGACGAGGTGGCGGAGATGATGGACCTCCCCGTGGAGGACGCCACCAAACGGCTGCTGGACGAGGAGGAGAACGCGGTGGTGGCCGTGATGTTCATCATGGACGAAGGCGACGTGAGCCGCGTCCTCCAGCACCCCACGTGCATGATCGGATCGGACGGCATTCCCTCGCCGACAGGCAAGCCGCACCCTCGCCTCTACGGGACGTTCCCGCGCGTGCTGGGCCACTACGCTCGAGAGGAGCGGCTGTACTCGCTAGAGGAGGCGGTGCGGCGGATGACCTCGCTGCCGGCGGCTACCTTTCGCCTGACCGATCGGGGCGAGCTGCGGGAGGGCGCGTGGGCGGACGTGGTGATCTTCGACCCGGAGCGCGTCGCCGCTACGGCCACCTACGAGGACCCACGGCAATACCCCACGGGCATCCCTTACGTGCTGGTTAACGGCGAGTTCGTCGTGGACGGCGGGGAGCCGATACCTGCCGGCGCAGGACAGGTCCTGGCCCGCGGCTCATAATCCCAACAGCCTCCGCTATCGGCCGCTGAGACATCTTCGGTAGCCCTCGCTTGCAGCCCATCAGTCGAGGCCCAGCCGCTCCAGCTCCTCATCGGAGCTGCCGAAGTGGTGGGCCAGCTCGTGCAGCACCGTGCGGCGCACCTCCTCCTCCAGTTCGGCTGTATCGCGGAACTCGCGCTCCAACGGCTCCTGGAAGATCGTGATCGTGTCGGGCGGCACCATGCCATAGTCGCTGGTGCGGTCGATGAGGGGAACACCTTCGTAGAGGCCGAAGAGCGTCTCGCCGGGGTCCAGGCCGGCGTCGCGCAGGTGGTGAGACCGAGGCCGCCGTTCGACGACGACGTTTACGTTCGCCAACTGGTCGCGATAGGGCTCAGGCAGCTCATCCAAGGCCCGGCGCACCAGCCCCAGGAAGCGACGGCGCTCCATGCGAGACGCCTACTTCTCCCAGAGCGCCTGGTATTCCTTAGCGGTGATGGCGTTATGCACCTCTTGCCGCTCCAGCCTCCGCAGCTCGTCGAGGACTTCCTCGCAATCACGGACAATCTTCACGAAGCCACCGTCCGCGATGCGCTGAACAATGGCGTCCCACACCTCGTGCTCCACCATGCTCTGCACGGACTTGGGCCACCAGATGGCATTGATCTTATCGGGCAGCTTGAAGCGAGGGCGCAGCTGCTTAAGGCTGCGAAAGCGTCCCTCAATGCTGGTCGCGCGGGGTACGAGCTTTATCAGCGGCGGGTCGATCTCGGACGAGCGGTTGTCGATGAGGAGTCGCTTACCGACGATGACGAAGCGGAAGGTGACGACATCCGCAGTCCGGACGGTCTTGATGATCTCGTCATAGTCGAGGAAGAAGTCGTTATCCATGCCCCGCCCCGGTGCGCGCTCATCGTTCGCATCACGTAGTCGAGGGCATTCTACCACCAGGCCTGGAACCCAGCAAGAAGGAAGATTGAGGCGGGGACGAGGTGCGTTAGCGGTTGGCCAGCTCTCGACCGATCTCCTCCGCCATCTCCTGCACCAGCCCACCTTCGCTGGCTAGGGCGCGGCAGAGGCGAAGGATCTCATCGCGGTGGTCGATCGAGGAGGGCTCGACGCCCAGGATGGTCGCCGCAATCTGAAGCAACGATGGAGCCTCTGACGCATGCGCATAGCGGCGCACGGCACGTGGCAGGTCGCTCTCAGCCGAAACCCCAATCACCATACGGTAAGCGTACCCAAGCCGTGGCAGCGAAGGCATCGGGCATATCCCCTAGGAAAGAGGTCGTTACTACCTATTCGTCTCTGTCGAGCGCCCTAGAGATTAGGGGCAGGCTCCCTTGGACAGCTCAGCGCAGGCCGGTACAATCAGCACTCAGTGATGAATCGCCGCTCTCTTCTGCTCATGTCCGCCCTTCTGGCGATAGGACTGGCCCTGGCCGCCTGCAGCAACGGCGGCCCAAGCGAGCCAACGCCGACGACCCCACCCGGGCCGTCGCGCAGCTTCGATATGGGATTCAGCTCCCTGCCATCGGAGCTGCCGGCGGAGAGCTACGGCGACACCTTCGCACTGGCCGCCAGCGCCGGCGAGGTGATCCTCATCCAGCGCGTGCCGCCCTGGGAGGCCCTGATGGCGAATGACCTCTTCCCCTCGGACGAAGTAGTGCAGACCACGCAGCGCGAGACGGAGCTGGCTGAGGAACACGGCCTCGACCTCTTCGTTGCCATCGACCCAACGGACGCCTCCGAGGGGCGCCGGCAACTCGCCGGCCTGCCCGAGGAGCGGCGCGGGGCCGGCTTCGACGACGAGGAGGTGCGCCGGGCCTTCGTCCAGTACGCCCAGTTTGTCGCGCTGAACTACCAGCCGAAGTACCTGGCTCTGGGGGTGGAGATCAACAGCTACGAAGCGCAGAACCCTGAGGACTTCGAGCAGTTCGTCACGCTCTACCACGAAGCGTATGCCGCGGTGAAGGAGCTCTCGCCGGAGACGCTGGTCTTCCCCACCTTTCAGCTTGAGGAGCTGCATGGGCTGCTCCCTGCCAACGACCCACGCCCGTCGCAGTGGGGCCTCATCCGACAGTTCAAGCCCAACCTGGACGTGCTAGCGGTCAGCACCTACCCAGGCCTCGCCTTCTCCAACCCCGACGAGATCCCAGCGAACTACTACACCAGGCTCGCCTCCTATACGATCGGGCCTATCGGCATCGCGGGGATGGGATACTCCTCCGAGCCGGGACGCGACGGGCTAAACGAAGGCACGGAGCCGGAGCAGGCCATCTTCCTAAGCCGTGTGCTCGACGAAGCCGAGGAGATGGAGATGGCGCTGACGATCTGGTTCATCGGCCAGGACCCGGCATTCACCGGCGAGACGCCGCTCGACCTCCTGCAGTACGTCGGGCTCCTGCGGCAGGACGGTACCGAGAAGCCTGCCTGGTTGGTGTGGAACTTGTTCGCCAAGAGACCGGTAGCGGGAGCTCCCTAAGGCCTGAGCAGCCGCTGGCCCACGCGAATCAGGTTCGGGTTGGATATCGAGTTGAGAGCGACGAGCGCCCGAACGGTCGTCCCCCAGCGCCGAGCGAGAGCGCCCAGCATGTCGCCTGCTTGCACCACGTAGACCTTCGCCTCGCCCTCCTCCTCGGCCTCGCGCGGTATCACGATCTCCCAGCCGGGCTCGATCCGGTTCGGGTCGGCGATCCGATCGCGGTTGGCGCAGTGGAGGAGCTGCCACGTCGTGCCGAACCGGGAGGCTATCGCGCTCAGCGTATCGCCGCGCTGGATGACGTAGAGCTCCGCGTTCGCCGGCCGGACAGTGGGCTGCGAGGGTACGTTGTCCCGGCCGAGCAGCTCGATGCCCTGGTAGTAGTGCCGCAGGATCTGGTCGAACGTCTTCCCGTCTCGCTCGGCCATGGTCTGGGCGCCCCGCTGGCACATGCCGATGCCGTGGCCGTAGTAGCGCGTTCGGCCGCAGGGGCAGGCGACGCCTGTGAGATACGGTCGATCGGCGACAGGGTTCCAGCCTGCCTGCGAAGGGCTGCGCGTGCGCCCGTTACAGTGGCCGAAGAAGAACGGCATGATGATCTGGCCGTGATGGGCGAGCAAGACGCCTCGAACCGCGTCCACCGCCGCATCCGTATCGTCGTGGCGTAGCAGGCCGTAGACCTGCGAGCGGGTGTCCGTGTAGACGCGGCCGGCGGCCAGCGCGTAGCTCTTGGCGGCGACGGCCTGCGCCTTGAGCGCCTCGGCCGGCCAGCCGCTGGACATCTCGTACGGCAGCACGCCCTTCGCGTACTCGTCGATGTCCATCACGTCGATGCGGCCGCCGCCGTGGTCGACGACCACGGTACGTTGATTCAACACTGGGCTCTCCTTTACTCGGGTGTTTCGCCTCGTTTATGGGTAGACCAGCTCGCGCTCCAGCAGCGCGCGTGCGATAACGATGCGCTGGATCTGGCTGGTACCCTCCACGATCATGAGCTGGCGAGCGTCGCGGTAGTGACGCTCCAGAGGATGGTCCATCATGTAGCCCTGCGCGCCCATCACTTGCAGCGCATCGGACGAGACCTTCACGGCCATCTCCGTCGCAAACGTCTTCGCGATGGAGAGGAGCGCGGCGTGCTCGCGTTGATGCTTCCCTTGGTCTACCAGCCAGGCGCCTTGGTAGACCAGCAGCCGCGCGGCCTCGATCCCGATCGCCATATCGGCGAACATGAACTGGATCGCCTGCAGCTCCGCGATCGGCTTGCCGAAGGCCTGCCGCTCGCGGGCGTACTCCAGCGCATAGGTCATCGCCCCCTCCGCCAGGCCGACGCCTCGCGCGCCGACGACGGGCCGCAGGCTGTTGAGCGTAAGCATGGCGTGGTTGAAGCCGTGCCCCTCCTCCTCGCCCAGCAGCAGCTCCCGTGGCAGCCGGACGTTCTCGAAGACGATGTTCGCCGTCGGCACCCCGCGCACGCCCATCTTGCGATCGGTGCGGGCGATGGAGAAGCCAGCGCTATCGGTAGGGACGATGAAGCCGGAGATGCCTCGCGCGCCGTCGTCGCGGTCGGTCTTGGCGAAGACGATGACGAAATCGGCGACGGTGCCGCCGGAGATGAACACCTTCTCGCCGTTGAGCACGTAGTCGTCGCCGTCGCGGACAGCGCGGCTCTCGAGCGCCGTCGCATCGGAGCCGGCGTTGGGTTCGGTGAGGCAGAAGGCGCCTTTCGTCTCGCCGCGGGCGGAGCCGGGCAGCCACGCCTGCTTCTGGCGCTCGCTGCCGCCGAAGAGGATCGGGTGGGTGGGCAGCGCCGAGAGGAGCAGCATGAGGCCCGACGAGCAGCAATACTTGGCGACCTCCTCCACCGCGAGGGCTAGGGCCAGCGTACCAGCGCCGCTCCCGCCGTACTCCTGCGGAAGCGTCAGCCCCAGCAGGCCCACCTCTCGAAACGCCTCGAAGACATCGTGAGGGTACTCCTCGGTCTCGTCGATCTCGGCGGCGCGAGGGGAGATTCGCTCCCGCGCAATGCGCCGGGCAGTCCCCTGGATGAGCCGCTGTTCCTCGGTTAGCTGGAAGTCCATGCGCTAGGCTCCTTGGCCACGCTACCGGCGAATCGAACGAGGTCAGCATAGCGCATGCCCGAACATGCGGCTATCGCGTTATGGCACCGTCTTGCGTCGCCAGATAGCTCCAGGCATAACACCGAATCCGCACCCTGGCTAGATGCCTATTGGTACAAATTGTACCACTTTCGTCGTTGACAACGTTGGTCGCCGTGGTATGCTATCGAGGCGAAGCTGGTGGCTTCGCGAAGGAAGGGTGGTATGCTGCGACTGCTTGGCCTGATGCCGCTCCTAGCTATGGCGGCTTTCCTTTTCTCGACACACAGCGTCCAGGCGGTAGGCCCTTTGTATCTGCCATTCTCGACAACCTCTTACACTATAACCACCTATTTTTCCTCTGGTCATCCAGCGTATGACTTGGTTCCCTCCGGGACAAACGCCATATTGGCCGCAGCGGGCGGTACGGTCCAGGAAGTTCACCGGCTCACATCGGGCGATACGAACTGTTGGGGAAACTACGTTCGAATCAGACACAGTGGTGGTTTGGTCACTGCTTACGCACACCTGGCGAGTATACGATCAGGCTTGTCGGCCGGGCAACCGATAGACAATGGCGCACGAATTGGCACCATGGGTGAAACAGGCTGTACGACTGGGACACATCTGCACTTCGAGATAACCCAAAATGGCGTTCCCGTAAACCCTGGGAATCCTCAGAGCTGCAGCATCGGCTCCAGCTCGACATTGTGGGCGACATGCCCCGCCAGACCGTACACACCGCCACCGCCGCCGCCCACGAAGCCGTCGAGCGCACGCCGGAGCTGCTGCCCGCGCTGCGGGAGGCCGGCGTCGTCGATGCCGGCGGCCTCGGCCTCGCCATCATCCTCGAAGGCCTGCTGCGCTCGCTGCGCCACGATTCGCTCGACGTCGACCTCGCGATAGATACACCCGCTGCCGCTGGTTGGCAGGGCGAGGCAGCCTCGCTCCACCATGCCCGCCACGGCGAGAGCGGCTACTGCACCGAGTTCATCGTCGGCGGCAGCGAGACGAACGCGGGCGACGTCCGCTCCCACCTCGCAACGCTCGGCGGTTCCATCCTCGTCGTCGGCGACAGCGACCTGCTGCGCGTCCACGTCCACACCACACAGCCGGACGATGCGCTCGCCTACGGCCGCACGCTTGGAGAGGTGACGAACGTGAAAGTCGAAAACATGGACGCGCAGGTCGAACGCTTCGCCGCGGGCGAAGCGCCGGCTCCTACTGCCAACGTCGCCAACATTGGCATTGTCGCCGTCGCCGCCGGCGACGGACTGGAGGCGGCGTTCCGCAGCCTCGGCGTCACGCAGGTCGTTCACGGCGGCCAGACGATGAACCCCAGCGCCGGCGACATCCTCGCCGCGATCGACGCCTGCGACCAGGACTGCGTCGTCACGCTGCCGAATAACCAGAACATCATCGCCGCGGCAGAGCAGGCGGCAGAGCAATCGTCGAAGCAGGTCAAGGTGCTTCCCTCCAGATCGGTACCTCAGGGCATCGCCGCTGCCCTCGCGCTCAACCCCGATCTCTCGTTCGAAGAAAACATCGCAGCAATGCACCGCGCTATGGACAGCGTCCGTTCGGCCGAGGTAACGAGAGCCGCCCGGCCCGTCGTCATCGACGGCCGCAAGATCCAGACGGGCCAGGCGATCGGCCTCGTCGACGGCTCGCTCCGGGTCGTCGCGGACGACATCG
>JACZYW010000166.1 GCA_022570885.1 Chloroflexota bacterium
AGCATGGTGACGGCTACCGCGTAGTCGATGACGCCGTGCTGCATGTCGATGCAGAGCCAGTCGAAGCCCTGGTGGGCCATCACCTCCGCCGAGAAGGCGCTGGGGACGGAGAGCCAGGCGCCGTAGGTCACCTTGCCTTCAGCCCAGGCCCGTTTCACGCTGTTCTCACGCATGTGGCATCTCCTGTCGTGCCTTTGCTTAGGGCGCTGCGCCTAGGGTGCTTCCGTGAGATCGAACGGTACGCCGAACTCATCGGCGGCGACGCGGTACCCTTCGAGGATGGCGGGATGGAGGGGGACCGTGCCCGCCTCTCGCCTCTCGTCGGCGAGGGCGTGCTCCAGCTCTCCCGCGATGTGGATCTCGTCGATGCCCTCTTCCTTCGGCGCGCGCTTCACCGCTGCGATCATCCCTTCCATTCGCTCTAGGTACTGGGATATCGGCTGGAAGGCTTCGATGCGCAACGCGCCGAAGCAGTGGGCGGCAGTGCCGATCTCGATCTCTGCGCTGGTACCGAAGCCCGAGAGGGCGCCGCAGAGGATATCGACCATGAGGGCGAGGCCGAACCCCTTGTAGGCGCCGGTGTCCGTCGCGCCTCCCAGCGGGAGCAACGCGGCCCCCGATTGCAGCATCGTCGGGTCGGTCAGCGGCCGGCCCGCGCCGTCCACCGCCCAGCCTTCGGGGATCGGCCGGCCGCGCCGGGCGGCGATCTCCAGCTTGCCCGCCGCGACGACGGTCGTCGCCATATCCAGCACGTAAGGGAAGCTGCGCGGGGTGGGAGCGGCGAGGCTGAGGACGTTGGTGCCGACCGCCTGCCCCCGGCTGCCCGGTGGCGCCATGAGCCGTCCGCCTGTCGTCATGGAGATGCCGATCATGTCGTGCTCCAGCGCCATCATGCCATAGAAGGCGCCCGCGCCATAGTGGGTGCTGTTGCCGACGGAGACGATGCCTACGCCCGTCTCGCGCGCCTTCTCGATGGCGAGGCCCATGGCGTGATGGCCGACGACGAAGCCGAGGCCGCCGTCGCCGTCGATCGTCGCTGCCGCGGCGCTCTCTCTGGTCACGCTGATGTCCGGCCGGGGCTTGGTGCGGCCGCTCTGGAGCGCTCGCACGTAGAAGTCGACCAGGTGGGCCATGCCGTGGGACTCGATGCCGCGTAGATCGGCTTGCAGGAGGATATGGGCGGTGAGACGGGCATCCTCCTCGGGCACATCGACCGTTTGGAGCATCTTCTCGGCGAAGGCCAGCAGCCTATCGATCGGCACCGAGCGGTCTTCTGGGTCCGGGGGCATCGTTCGGGCGTTGCTCCTACTCAGGGCCGCGCGCCGCGCCGGACGCTAGCCGTCGGCGATGGCCTGGAGCTCATCGGGCTGTAAGATCGCCACCTGCAGCCGGCCGAGCTTGATGTGGCCGTCGTGTTGGAACTCGTTGAGGACGCGGGTGGCCGTCTCGCGGTAGGTTCCCACCATGTCGGCCAGGTCCTGGTGCGAAACGCCCTCGATCTTGCCGTCGGCCTTCTCGGCGAGCTGGAGCAGCGCGTCGGCGAGGCGAGCGGGCACGCTCTTGAAGGCGACGTTCTCCATGCGGGCCTCCACCTCGCGCAGCCGGCCCGCGATCAGCTCCATGAAGCGCAGCGCCACGCGCGGCTTGCTCAGGAGCAGGTGCTCCACGTCGGAGCGGCTCATCACGCAGAGCGTGCAGTCGTCGGCGGCTTCGGCGAAGGTATCGTGCATCCCCTGGCCGGTGAGCGACATCTCGCCGAAGACCGTGCTCGGCCCGATCGTCGCGATCACGAGCTTCTTCCCGTCCGGGTTGATCCGATAGAGGTTGACCCGGCCGCGCTTGAGGATGAAGAGCACCTCCCCCGTCTCGCCGGGGGTATAGAAGACCTTCCCTCGCCGGCAGGTGGTCATCGCCGTCTGCCGGTCGATCTCCTCCAGCTCCTGGGTGCTCAGGTCGCGGAAGATGTCCGTGTCGGAGAGGTAGCCGAGCTTAGCGGTGAGCGCGGGCCTGCCGCCCGCCGCCGCCGGCCGGCCTGGAGATCCTCGGGAGAGTTTGGCTCTAAACCGCATGGCCCTAGTCTAGCGCGACTTCTGGCGTTGCAACAGCGACTCGATCTCGCTCCGGAGGAAGCTCTGCTCGGGGTTGCCCAGCGAAACGACACGCCCGTCTAGTACGAACGTTGGCACGGCGAAGACATCGTCCCGCTGTCCCGCCGGTTCGCTCACGTCGATCACGCGCACCGACAGCTCGGGGTAGCGGTCGTCGACGTCCTCCGCTAGGCGAAGGGCGCGCTGGCAGGACGAACAGTCGGCCTCGACGAATACCTCTAGCTTTGCCTGCTGATCCGCGCTCATGCTCTTACCATGCCAGCATAAACCTTGCCTGTGGGTGATGGCGATCACTACTGGGCCAGATAGAGGGCCATGGTAGGATAATAAAGAGAAGAAGTCATGAGCACTATTGCACCTTCGTCCCCGCACCGCCGATACCAGAGAACGCTGCCGAGCCGCCTCCGCCCAGGCGACGCTGGCTCGATCGTGCCGGAGTGCGGACGGTCGTTGGCCTGGCCGTGTTGGCGGCGATCCTCGGCGGGCTGCTCGCCGTCGACCGCTGGGTGCTCAGCACCGACCTGGGCCCGCTCGACGCGCGGTCGCCCGAAGTCGGCGAGCTGGCGCCCGCCTTCGCCCTGCGCGACCCGGATGGGAACGTTCGCTCACTGAGCGACTACCGGGGCAAGGTCGTGTGGGTAAACTTCTGGGCCACCTGGTGCGGGCCGTGCCGTCGTGAGCTGCCGGAGATGCAGCGCCTGGCCGACCTCTATCCGGATCGGCTCGCGGTGCTGGCGGTGAACCTGCAGGAGTCGTCGGGCACGGCTGCCTCGTTCTGGGAAGAGCTGGAGCTGGATCTGCCGATCCTGCTCGATTCCAGCGGCGATGTCGCCGAGCAGTACCGGCTCGGCAACCGTCTGCCCAGCCACTTCTTCATCGACGAGGAGGGTGTGCTCCGAGCGCAGCGGATCGGCATCATCACCGAGGACGAGATGCGGCAGCAGTTGGAAGAGTTGGGGCTGACGACAGCGGCCGAGTTATTGAATGCTGAGTAGCTCGATCTCGAAGGTGAGCTCTGCGCCTGGCGGGATGGTGTCGCCGAAGCCTGTCTCCCCGTAGCCCAGCTCCGATGGGATAACCAGCGTTCGCTTGCCGCCCACCTGCATGCCGGGGATGCCTTCCAGCCAGCCCGCGATCAGCGCTCCTTCTACGAGCGTGGCCGTAAACGGGTTGCCGCCGACGGAGCTATCGAACTCGGTACCGTCGGCGAGCCAGCCGGTGTAGTGGACGGTGACCGTGTCTCCGGCCACCACGGTCTGGCCGGTACCGACGACGATATCGGTGATCTGGACGGTGGGCGTTTCCACAATCGGAGTCTCCTCAGTGGTATCTTCAGTATCTCCGTCGCCTCCACAGGCGACGAGGACTAGGGCGAATGTGGCTAGTAAGGTGAGAGCTAGGCGCATAATGGTTCAGTATTAACTATCGAATCCGCTGGCGCAACACGTCACGTGACCTCGTACCGGCGGCACTTCTCTTCGTCCAGCTCGATGCCCAGGCCGGGCTTGTCGGACAGCACGACGTTGCCTTCACCGTCGATGCGGATCGGCTCCGTCAGGACGAAGTCGCGGAACTCCGGCGTCCAGTTGGGCGGGTCGTAGGGGAACTCGATGAAGGGGCAGTTGGGCATGGCCGCCGCCAGGTGCAGGTTCGCCATCAGCCCGATGCCGTTCGACCAGGTGTGCGGCGCGAACATGAGGCCCGCCCCGTGCGCCATGCCCGCCACCGTGCGCGCCGTGGTGATCCCGCCGGCGAAGCTGGCGTCCGGCTGGTAGACGTCCAGGCAGCCGTGTCGCAGGTACTCGCGAAACTCGTGCAGGCCCAGGTTCAGCTCGCCGCCTGCGATGCGAATGTTGGCCTGGCGTCGCAGCTCGGCGAGGCCGTCGTAGTCGTAGGCCCAGAGCGGCTCCTCCAGCCAGTAGACGTCGAACTCCTCCATCGCCCGCGCCATCGCGATGGCCGTGCGCAGGTCCCAGCGATGGGGCGAGACGTCGCCCGGGTAGCGCCAGCCCTGGTTCGCGTCGATCATGATCGTCATCGAGTCGCCCACCGCCTGGCGCACGGCCTCCAGCGTCGGCAGGTCGTCGGGGGCGTGGGCGCTATGGAAGCGGAGCTTGACGGCGCGGAAGCCTTCGTCGCGCATCCGGAGCACGTCCTCCACGCGCTGGTCCTTGGGCCGCAGCTCGCCGGTGGAGGCGTAGGCGGGCAGGCGGTCGCGCTTGCCGCCCAGCAGCTTGTAGAGGGGCAGCCCGGCGGCCTTGCCGGCGATGTCCCACAGCGCGAGCTCGATCGGCCAGGGCCGGCCGAGGAAGTAGGCGAGGGTGCTCAGCATCTGCACGTGCTGCTCGATGGCGAGCGGGTCGCGGCCGACGAAGAAGCCGGCGGTGGTGCCGAGCCGGGTGAGGAGGCCGCCGGAGCCGATGCCGGTGATCCCCTCGTCGGTGTGCACCTCGACGAGCGTCAGCCGATGGCTGGGGCTGGGCGCGGGCTGCCAGGTGGGGTGGAAGGAGTGCTCCTCGTGGGGCAGGACGAAGGTGCGGACGCGGACGTCGGTGATCTTCATGCGAGCATTGTAGCGGCGCGTTCGCGGAGGGGCTAGGGGGCGGCCCTCACCCCCGCGCGGGTGCTCCAGGCGTAATCGGGCAGCTGTTGGACTTGGCATCCCGGCCCCCTAACGCCCA
>JACZYW010000030.1 GCA_022570885.1 Chloroflexota bacterium
CTAGAGCGGCGACAGTCAGTGGACAGAGCTGAAGCTCTATCCCTACAGATGGCACCACGGTGGGCTAGTTTGTATTGCACGCGGGCGGCTTTTCTTGTCCGCGGGCGCGGCTTTGGCGCGGTTAGGCGGCGCTAGTTAGTGGACAGAGCTCGTTTGTTTTGCACGCGGACGTGCCGTTGGCACGGTTAAAGGTTCGCGTGTGCTGCCGCCAGCGCGTTGCGAAGAGCGGCCATGTTGTCGGCGACGGGCGCGGCGTCGTTGAAGATGACGGAGCCGGCGACGAGGACGCTGGCGCCGGCCTGGGCGCAGGAGGCGGCGTTGTCGACTTTGACGCCGCCGTCGATCTCGATATCGGTCGCCAGACCGCGTTCGCTCAGGAGCGCGCGCAGGTCGCGGAGCTTGGGCAGCGTGGCGGGGATGAGCGCCTGGCCGCCCCAGCCGGGCTGCACGCCCATGACGAGCACCTGGCCGGCTGCGTCGAGGACGCTCTCGATCGCGGAGATCGGCGTGTCGGGGCTGAGGCCGACGCCGGCGCGGCAGTTGAGATCCTTGATCTGCTGGACGACGGCCGGCAGGTCCGGGCAGGCTTCGACGTGGACGGTGAGGATCGTAGTGGTGGCGGATGCCGCCTGGGCGAACGCTTCGAGCTGGCGTTCGGGGTGTTCGATCATGAGGTGGATGTCGAGCGGCAGGGTGGTGACGCGGCGTATCGCCTCGATAACGATAGGCCCAAATGAGATAGGCGGGACGAAGTGGCCGTCCATGATATCGAGGTGGAGGTAGTCGGCCCCCGCCTGCTCGACGGCGCGTACCTCATCGGCCAGGCGGGCGAGGTCGGCGGTGAGGAAGGACGGCGCGATCTTGGTGGCGGTCATCGAATTCCCTTCAGCAATCGGGCGGGACGGGCTTCAGCCCGTCGGGGCGTTGTCAGGCTAAAGCCTGACCCCCTGTTTAGGTCTCCAGCTTGCGGCGCCAGCGGCGCAGCGCCGCCGCTACGCGGCGCGGGGCGGTACCGCCCCGCGCGCTCCTGGCGCGCAGCGCTGCGTCGAGGCCGAGGTTCGCGGCGTCCTCCGGGAAGAGCGGCGAGAAGCGCCGGAACTCGGCCGGTGTTAGCTCCTCGAAGGGCTTGCCTTGCTTTTCGGCGTACCGCACCAGCCTGCCGATCACTTCGTGGGCCTGGCGGAATGGCAGGCCTTGCCGCACCAGCAGGTCGGCCAGGTCCGTCGCCAGGGCGTAGTTCGCCGTGGCGGCCTGGCGGGCGCGTTCCGCGTCGAAGCGCAGCTCCGGCGTCATGGCGGCGAAGACGTCGAGCGTCTCGATCAGCGTGTCCTCGGCCTCGAAGAAGGCGCGCTTGTCCTCTTGCAGGTCGCGGTTGTAGGCGAGCGGCAGCGCCTTCAGCATGGCGAGCACCGTCTGGAGCTGTGCGGCGACTCTTCCCGTGCGTGCCCGCGCCAGCTCCGCCACGTCCGGGTTGCGCTTCTGCGGCATGATGCTGGAGCCGGTGGCGAAGCCGTCGGGCAGCGTCAGCAGGCCGAACTCGGCGCTCGACCAGAGGATGATCTCCTCCGCCAGCCGCGAGATGTGCGTCATGCAGAGCGAAGCCGCGGCGATGAAGTCGACGACGAAGTCGCGGTCGGCGACGGCGTCCATGCTGTTCTCGCAGAGGCGGGCGAACCCCAGCTCGCGGGCGACGCTCCGGCGGTCGATCGGGTAGGGGACGCCGGCGAGGGCGCCGCTGCCCAGCGGCAGTGCGTCGGCGCGGCCGCGGGCCTGATGGAAGCGCTCCGCGTCGCGCTCCAGCATCTCCAGGTAGGCGAGCAGGTGGTGGGCGAGCAGCACCGGCTGCGCCCGCTGGAGGTGCGTATAGCCTGGCATCACCACGCGGCGGTTCGCCTCGGCCAGCGTCAGCAAGGCGCGCTGGAGCGAGCGGATAGCGGTCTCCGCCCGATCGCAGGCGCGCTTGGCGTAGAGGCGGAGGTCGGTCGCCACCTGGTCGTTGCGCGAGCGGGCGGTGTGCAGGCGGCCGGCCGTCTCGCCGATCTTTTGGGCCAGCCGCGCTTCGACGTTGGTGTGGATGTCCTCCAGCTCGTCGCGCCAGGGGAAGCGGCCGGCCGCCATCTCGCGCTCGATCTCGCGCAGGCCGCGGACGATGGCGTTGGCGTCGGCGCGGGGGATGATGCGCTGGCGGCCCAGCATGCGGGCGTGGGCGATGGAGGCGGCGATCTCCTCGCGCCAGAGACGGCGGTCGATGGGCAGCGAGAGGGTGTACGCCTCGACCAGGGGATGGGTCGCCTGGCGAAAGCGGCCGCCCCAGGTCTTGGCGGTCTTCCGCTGCGAAGGAGCGGGCTTGCGAGTGTTGCGTTGTTTAGCCATCAGCTTCACGCAGAGGAGGGAGACGCCGCCTTCACGGCGTAGCCTACGTAGGACATGCTCGTGTCGTCGCCGATGACGAAGCCGCCCAGCCGCCGGGTGCGCGCGTACGAGAGGCCGGCGGCTATCGGGTGGCGTTTGAGAGCCAGGCCGTAGGTCTCGCAGTTGGTCAGGCCGTGCTTCGTCAGCAGCGCATGGAGCTCTTCCGGCTTCACGAACTTGCGGTAGTCGTGGGTGTCCGGCGGGGCGATGCGAAAGATGTTCTGGGGCAGCCAGACGAGGAGCAGGCGCGACTGCCAGGTGCGGTTGATGGTGTCGTAGACGAAGCGGCCACCCGGTTTCAGCACGCGCGCTGCCTCCGCCACCACCTGGTCGACGTTCTCCACGTGCTCCAGCGTGTCCGCCGTTACTACCGCGTCGAACGCGCCGTCCGAGAACGGCAGCTCCTCCGCAAGCGAGCCCGAATAGTCGATCACGATCCGTTCCGCCGCTGCGTGACGCCGGGCCACGCGCAGCGAGGGCAGCGAGCGATCGATGCCGACGGTGAAGGCGCCGCGCTGCGCGTACGCTTCTGCCATCAGGCCACCGCCGCAGCCGATCTCCAGGATGCGGATGCCCTCGATCTCGCCGAGCGCGTCGCAGAAGTAGGCGACGCGCGTGGGGTTGATCTCGTGCAGGGGAGCGATGGTGCCGTCAGGGTCCCACCAGGCGTCCCCCAGGCGATGGTACCACTCGTTGTCGACTGGCATGGCGTCAGGCGCTGGACTGCGTGCCTGGTCGAAAGCAGGATAGCTGCTCGATCTCGCGGAGCTCCTCGACGACGAAGTCGGGCCGGTAGCCGTCCAGCTCCTCGCGTGGGTTTGGCGGCCGAAGCCAGATGGCGGTCATCCCCAGCGCCTGGGCGGCGGCGACGTCCGCGCGCAGCGAGTCGCCCACCATCACCGTCTCCTCCGGTTCGACGCCGAGCGCGTTCAGTGCGTGTTCGAAGATCTTTCGGTGTGGCTTCATGTATCCCAGGTCGCAGGAGATGGTTATCTCGTCGAAGAACTGGCCCAGGCCCAACTCATCCACCTCTTCGAGGAACTTGGGGCCCCCGTACGACCGGTTGGTGACGGAGCCGAGCGTGTAGCCCCGGTCGCGCAGCGCCTCCAGCATCTCGATCGCGCCGTCCAGCAGGCGACGGCCCAGGAAGATGCCGCCCAGGTTCCAGGCATGCCAGAGCTGCTCGGCGCGCTCCGGGCTGAGCTCCAGCCCCTTCGACGCGGCTATCTGGCCGATGAGCGTGGGGTAGTGGGCGCTGATGCAGTCGCCGTCGTAGGCGGTGCGCTCCGCCTTCACCACCGCCAGGCGGATGTCCCGGCCCAGGAAGCGGAGCTCGTCGGTTGGCTCGATGTCCCAGGAGCGGAGCAGCGTGAAGATGCGGCGCACGGTCTCATTCCGGATCTTCTCGCGTGGCGGCAGCACGGGGAAGTGCCAGAGGGTATCACCCAGGTCGAAGAGGACGGCACGGATAGCCATGACTTTCTATCGTACCGGAGTGGTTCGGCAGACGCTAGTAACGTTGACACGCTTTGAAGCGCTGTGCCAGAATCGGGATGGAGGAGACGATGACCGAAGGTTCTACGACAACTCTGACCGAGGCGGCCGATCGCTACTTGAAGACGTTGGCCGACGACGAGCGGCTCGCGAGCCGCTCGGAGGTGCACCGCTTCGTTCGCTGGTGCGGCGCTGATCGCACATGCGACAGGTTGCGCGGCCAGGAGGTGGCGAACTACGCGGAGACCCTCAGCGGAGGTGTCACCGACCCGACGCGTCGCGCGGAGGTTGCGCGCGCGTTCCTCGCCTTCGCCAAAAAGGCCGGCTATACGTCCACCAACCTGGGTACGCACCTTCGCCTACGAAAGAAAGCGGGAAGCAGGGTGGCGGTCCGCAAGAAAAAAGAGGAGGCCAAGCAGGTGCGGCTCACGGAAGAGGATCGCGTCGCCCGCGCCGCGGAGCTGGAGTCGCTCAAGGCCCAGCGGCCGCTGATCCAGAAAGACATGAAGCGGGCGATGGAGGATAAGGATTTCCGAGAGAACGCCCCACTGGACGCCGTGCGTCAGCAGAAGGCCTTCAACGAGGGGCGGATCCAGGAGCTAGAGGCGCTGCTCGAACAGGCCGTGATCGTCGATGGATCGGTGAAGGGCGATGGGAAGATCGTCACCGTCGGCAGTACCGTAGAGCTCCGCAACCTGGCCTCCGGCGGCGAGACCCGCTACACGCTGGTCTGGCCGGGCCAGGTCGACGCGAAGCAGGGCCGCATCTCCATCGAGTCGCCGGTAGGACAGGCGCTCCTCAAGCATCGCGCTGGCGATGAAGTCGAGGTGGACGCTCCCTCCGGCACCCTGCGCTTTCGCATCGAACGCATCGAAGCTTAGCGCGCCCCGTTCGCGCTCCCACCGAGGACATTTCGCCAATCCACTCCTATCCCATATCGAGATAGGGGAATTTCCCACAGATTTTCAGGAGATGACCGAAAGATCGAATAACAAGAGGTTTGTATAGTTTGCACCAAAGGCTAGCTGCGAATAGGAGGTGCATCATGCGTGTGGTTGGAGATGTTAAGTGCTATCACTGTGGACACGTCAGCGGTCAGATAGAAGGCACTCGCACCGACAGGCTGGTGCTGCACAGCTTCATACCTCGCGAGGGCTATAAAGGATCTCCGCCAGGGCCAGGCGACCGTATCCGCTGTGAGCGGTGCCAGGGCCCAATTTTTCTAGAAGACCTTCAGCCTGTACCCGTGCTGATGGAGCTCATCAAACAGGCCAAGACGAAAACGCCGGAGCGGTCTTCCGAAAGCAAAGCGGCCTGAGCCGCTCGCTTATAGCAGCGGCGTGACGTTCGCCAACTAGGACGAGTAGGGCTGACACGGCCCTACTCGTCCTCGATCTGCCCCCTCACCTTTGCCCAGCAGCTCAGTGATCGGCTCCAGGCGCCGTCCTCGCGCGCCCGAAGCGGGCACGGCAGAATGCTGAGACGAACCTGCGTGCACTTGACGCTGATTTTTAGCTTGTGATACAAGGTACAAGGAGGCAGTAACATTTGTGAACCTTCGTAGCGGGCACGGAGCGCGACTGGTGGCAGCTTTGCTTCTGCTCGCCCTCGCCGTTCTCTTCGTTGGCTGCAGCGCCTTCGGCGGCGATCAGAACACGTTCGCGCCGGAAGGGGACGTCGCCAAGAAGCAACTCGAGGTGTTCTACTGGGCCCTGTGGCCGGCGGTGGTCGTCCTTATTCTCGTCACCGGAGCGCTGCTCTACGCGGTCATTCGTTTTCGGCGCAGGAGCGATGATGATCCGATTCCCAAGCAGGTCCACGGGAATTTCCGGTTGGAGATCGCCTGGACGATCGCGCCTACCATCGTGCTCCTAGCCTTGGCGGTGCCGATGATCGCTGCGATCATCGACCTGGGCGGTGATCCGGATGCGGACGCCCTCCACGTGAACGTGACGGCCCAACAGTTTAGCTGGCTCTTCGAGTATCCGTCGCTGACGGATGCCGAAGGCACGCCGCTGAGGGCTAAGGTCGACGAGCTGCTCATTCCGGTGGACCGAGAGATCGTCGTCCACCTCGAGTCTGTCGACGTCAACCATAGCTTCTGGGTACCGAAGCTCTTCGGTAAGCTGGACGCGATCCCGGGGCGAACCAACGATCTGAAATTCAACGCTACCAGCCCAGGCACGTTTTCTGGCCAGTGCGCTGAGTTCTGCGGCATCGGACATGCGAATATGAAGTTTACCATCATCGCCTTGGAGGAACCGGAGTTTCAGGTGTGGTGCGAAGAACAGCTGGCCTTGGAGCCAGGCGCGCCGGTCTGCCAGCGATAGCGCTGTAGGGAGTAAGCCATGGCAGGAGCGACCATAGGAGAGCGGCCGGGGACCTTGCGGGATGCGCTGCGCGATGTTCGCGATCAGACTGCGGGCTACAGCGGGATCTGGAGCTGGATCACCACCGTCGATCACAAGCGCATCGGCATCATGTACGGCGTCACCGCCTTCGTTTTCTTCCTCGCGGGCGGCATCGAGGCGCTGGTGATCCGATTGCAGCTCGCCACGCCTAACGGCGGTGTAGTGAACGCGGACCAGTTCAACCAGCTCTTCACCATGCACGGCACGACGATGATCTTCCTGGTGGTGATGCCGCTGAGCGCCGCATTCTTCAATCTGCTTGTGCCGTTGATGATCGGCGCCCGTGATGTGGCCTTCCCGCGCCTGAACGCCTTCAGCTATTGGGTGTTTCTGGGGGCCGGCATCTTCATGAACGTGAGCTTCTTTACCGGAGGCAACATCTTCCAGGGCGAGTTGGGCGCGCCGGGTGCGGGCTGGTTCGGCTACGCGCCGCTTACGCTCAACCAGTTCTCCCCTGGCCACGGCATCGACTATTGGGCGTTTGGCCTGCTCATCCTCGGCATCGCCTCCATGGCCTCCGGCTTCAACTTCATCGTCACGATCATCAACATGCGGGCGCCGGGAATGACCTTCTTTCGCATGCCGCTCTTTATCTGGATGACGTTAGTCACGTCGTTCCTCATTATTTTCGCCATGCCGATAATCACCGTCGCGCTCTTCCAGGTGCTCGCCGACAGGCTGTTCGGCGCGAACTTCTTCAACGCGGAGCTGGGCGGCACGCCGCTCTTATGGCAGCATATGTTCTGGCTCTTCGGCCATCCGGAGGTGTATATCCTGATCCTGCCCGCAATGGGCATCGTCTCCGAGGTATTCGCCACATTTGCCCGAAAGCCGCTCTTCGGCTATCCGTTCGTGGTCTTTTCGGGCGTCGCCATCGGCCTCATGAGCTGGGGCGTCTGGGCGCATCACATGTACACGACAGGGCTGGGCTCTGTGGCGAACTCGGCCTTCGGCTTCACGACGCTCCTGATCGCCATCCCTACTGGCATTAAGATCTTCAACTGGATCGCTACCCTGTGGGGTGGCTCGATTAGCCTGAAAACGCCGCTGCTCTTCGCGGTGGGTTTCCTCGCCATGTTCGTCATTGGCGGACTGACGGGCGTGATGCACTCCATGGTGCCGTCGGACTACCAACAGCAGGACACCTACTTCGTTGTCGCCCACCTCCATCAGGTGTTGCTGGGCGGCGCTCTCTTCGGCCTCTTCTCGGGAGTCTACTACTGGTTCCCCAAGTTCACCGGCCGTTTGCTAAACGAGAAGTGGGGCCAGCTGCACTTCTGGCTGATGTTTATCGGTTTCAACGTGACGTTCCAGCCGATGATGATCTCGGGCATGTTGGGCATGCCACGTCGCATCTCGACCTACTCCGAGGGGCTGGGCTGGGAGTTCTGGAACATGCTATCGACTGTGGGGGCGTTCCTCATCGCCGTTTCGGTCCTCGTGTTCATGTACAACGTGGTGATCAGCCTCCGCAGCAAGGAGCGGGCTGGCGACGACCCGTGGGATGGGCGCACGCTGGAGTGGGCGATCCCGTCGCCGCCGCCGGTCTACAACTTCGCCGAGATTCCCCAGGTGAAGGAGCTCGACGATTTCTGGCACACGAAGTACGTCGAGAACGAGCAGGGCCAGCTCGTGCGGGTCGTGGCGGGCGCGGCTGAGCAGGCCGAGGAAGCGGAGGACGACGCGCATCACGATATCCACATGCCCTCGCCGTCCTACTTCCCCATCATCGTCGCCAGCGGCTTCCCGTTCATAGCCTTTGGCTTCATGTACGACTTCGCTCTCCTTCCTGTGGGGGCCGTGGTGATGTTGGTCGGCCTCTACGGCTGGGCGTTGGAACCGGCGACCGAGTAAGGAGTACGCACGTTGCAGCACGCACCGGCAGCAGAACTACAGACGACGACCGGCATGGACCACCGGAAGCTGTTGATGTGGCTGTTCCTGGGCTCCGAATGCCTCTTTTTCGGGTCGCTCATCGCCACCTATCTTCTCTACCGGAACAAGACGGAGGAGATCGGGATCGGGCCGATACCGAGCGATCTGTACGACATCCCCTTCACCTCGGTCTCCTCCTTCGTGCTGCTGATGAGCAGCGTGACCATGGTGCTGGCGCTGGCGGCGATCCAGCGAGGAGACCGGCGCGGGACGCAGGCCTGGCTGCTGGCGACGGCGCTGTTGGGCATGAGCTTCTTGGCCGGCCAGGCGTTCGAGTTTACCGAGTTCTATCGGCAGGGGCTGTCGCTGGACACGAACCTGTTCGGTACCACGTTCTACGTTCTGACGGGCTTTCACGGCGCCCACGTCTCGATTGGCGTCCTCATCCTGCTCTCGCTCTTCGTCATGACGCTGCGAGGGCGGCTGACGCCGGCGAACAGCATCAACGTGGAGCTGATCGGTCTCTACTGGCACTTCGTCGATGTCGTGTGGATCGTGATCTTCACCCTGATCTACCTGGTCCAAACGTAAGATGCAGCGAGTGACCGATGAGGTAGGCAGCATGATGGAGCGGTGCAAATGGTAGACCTGGCATTGGTGGTGCTGAGCCTGACGGATTGGCTGGAGAACCCGGCATACGTTCTGGGCGTCCCACTCGTGGTGCTGGGCGTCATCGGGCTGCTGTTTGTCCTCGCGCCCGCCGAGATCACGTGGTCGCTACCACCCGGCCCGGCGGCCGACGCTGCGCGCGCGAGGATGGATGCCGCGTGGGCGCCGACCGATATCGCTGCGCATGAGGGACACCCCAGCCCGAGTCAGTACATCGCGATCGGCCTGATCCTGGGTGTCGTGACGGCAGCTGAGGTAGCGGTGTACTACGTCGACGCGCTGGAAGGCGCCTTGCTCGGCATCCTGATGGTGCTATCGGCGATGAAGTTTATCCTCGTCGCGGCCTGGTTCATGCACCTGCGGTTCGATAACCGGCTCTTCTCTATCCTCTTCACGAGTGGAGTGGTGCTGGCCGTGTTGCTGTTCATCGTCGTCCTGTCCACGCTCGGCGCTTCTTTAGCCTGAAGACAAGAGGCAGGCTGTGTCGCTCCTCCAGATCGGCGGTCGCGAATGGCTGGACTGGCCCTTCCAGCCGGAGGTGATCCTGCCCTTGCTGTTGCTGGAGGCGGCGTACCTCTACGCGGTCTCCGAGCTTCGCCCCCGCATCTCCGACGCCGGCGAGGTGAGCCGACGCCAGGTGGCGCTGTTTTCGTCCGGGATGCTGGTGCTCTACCTGGCGACGGGCTCCATCGTCGATCACCTGGCTGACAACTACCTCCTGAGCGCCCATGTGGTGGAGCTGGTGATGATCACCCTGGTGGCGGTGCCGCTGCTCATTGCGGGAACGCCCGGCTGGCTGGTCGCCTACGCGCTACGCTCGGCTGGCGTGGCGCGTGTCGCCCGGCTCGTCACCCACCCGCTGGTCGGCCTTGGCGCGTACAACGGCGTGCTGCTGATCACGCACCTGCCGTTCTTCTACGACTGGGCGCTGCAAAACGAGGGGCCGCACTTCCTCATGCACGCGATGTGGTTTGCGGCGGGGGTGCTGATGTGGTGGCCTATCCTGAGCCAGACGCCGCAGCTGCCCCGGCTCTCCCACCCGCTCCAGATGGGCTATCTCTTCTTGCAATCACTTGTGCCGGCGGTGCTGGCATCGTTCATCACCTTCTCCGACAGCGTCGTCTACTCGTTCTACGAGGAGGCGCCTCGTATCTGGGGTCTCTCGCCCATCGAGGACCAGCAGATCGCGGGCGGGATGATGAAGCTCTTCGGCAGCCTGATCCTGTGGTCGTTCCTCGTCGTAGTCTTCTTCAGGTGGTACGCGCTGGAGAAGGAACAGGAGCAGGGCTCGCGACGGACGGAGGTAGAGGAAGAGCGGGGCCAGGTGGGGGTAACGAAGTGGAGCTAGCGGCCTACTCGACTCGAATCGTCCCGACCATTTCGAGCGGGTGGAAGTCGCAGCGGAAGGAATACGTGCCGGGCTCGTCGAGGCGGAAGGTAATCGAGCCTGATTCGCCGCCGAGCATCGCGGCGGGGTCGGAGCACGGCTCAGGATCTCCCACCTCGCAGACGCCGATCTCGTAGTTGCCGCTCGTGTCACCGATGTGCATGTTGTGGAGGGCGTTGCCGTCGTTTGTGATGTCGAGCGTGACCTCTTGCCCCGCAGTGACTACGATCTCCGGCGCCGTTGTGTCGTTATAGACGAAGAAGTTATCCCCCAGCACAATGCCATCCACGACGCCCTCCGGCGTCGCTGTCGGTTCGCCGGTCACGTGCTCCTCTTCGCCTCCGTCGTAAACGGCGGCGAAGATCGTGCCGCCGGTAAGCAGCGCTGCGGCGACGAAGACCATGGCGCCGATCTGCATCTGGGAGATGCGCGGGTGGCTGGCTACATACCAGGTGGCGGCCAGGATCGCGAGGGAGACGGCTATGGCTAACGGCGTCGCCAGGGTGACACCGCCCATCTCCACCTCGTTGAGCTCAAGAAAGATGCGGGAGAGGCCGTAGATCACCAGCATGGCGAAGAGGAAGACCCCAAGCGGCAGGACGAGGGGCATGACTACCCGCTGGTGGACCTCTTCGTCCTCTGCGTGCTGGTCGGGCGGAGACTCGTTTTCGTCAGGAGCCATGCTTTGTATCTCGTATCACAATGTGCCGATACGGTCAAGCGGCTCGGCGCGTTTTGCGATTAGACGTGGCACCTGATATAGTCCCCTTGTACCTTGCATCACAAACGAGTGCGCGAAAACAGGAGCGGATGAAGACGGAGACCAACGTAGCTGAGGGAGCGTCGTCCCCGAACGGGTTCCGCTGGCTTGCCGTAGCCACATGCGCTGCCACGTTCGGGCTGATCGTCCTCGGCGGCGTGGTGCGCGCCACGGGCTCCGGCGATGCCTGCCCGGACTGGCCTCGCTGCCAGGGGGAGCTGATACCGCCGCTGGAGCGGGACATACTGATCGAGTTCTCGCATCGATTGCTCGCCTCCGTTGTCGGGCTGCTCGTGTTGGCGATGGCCGTCGTCGCCTGGCGCTCTCAGCGCCAAGCGCCCGTCATACTGTGGGGCGCGACGGCGGCGCTGGCGCTGGTGGCGGGACAGATCGTGCTGGGCGGGCTGACCGTCCTCAACGACCTGCCGGCCAACATGGTGATGGCCCACATGGCGCTAGCGGCGACGCTTCTGGCGACGCTGCTGCTCATCGCCGTCGCGTCGTTCGACATCGAGCCCGCGCCCAGCGCCGAACGGCGGCGTAGCGCGGCCTCGTTCCGAAACCTGGCGATTTTCGCCGCGCTGGCTACCTTCGGCCTGATGCTGACCGGCTCCTTCGTGAGCGGCAGCGGCGCGGGCCTGGCCTTCCGCGACTGGCCGCTGTTCAATGGGCAGCTCATGCCGGAGGGCGGCCGCCTCGCGATGATCCACGCCGGACATCGGATTGCCGTCGTGGGCGTCGGCCTGCTGCTGGTGTACGTCTCTGTCCGCGCGAAGCGCGAACAACACTGGAATCGGCCCGTACTGCTGACGGTCCGGTTCGCAATGGCGCTCTACGGGGCCCAGGTGCTGGTGGGTGCGGCAAATATCTGGACGCTGCTCCAACCTTCGGCGACTGCGACCCACTTGGCGCTAGCCATGGCTATCTGGGCGGCTCTGGTAACTGCGTCGCTGCTCGCTCACCGAGCGACGCAGCCGCTGCCGCAGACTGAAGACGAACGAGCCGGCCGGGCGTTGCCACGGCAAGGCACGGTCGAGCCGGCATCGGCGACTCTGCCGGCCGGCGGGGCTTCTTAGGAAGAATAAGGGGAGAAACGAGTGCTTCGACAGGACGTTGTGCAGCAGACGCTAGACCTGCCAAATGCGGCAGTTCGACGCCCAACCGTTAGCTTGCTGCGGATGGCGAACGCGTATCTCTCCCTCACCAAGCCGCGCATCATCTCGCTGCTGCTCGTCACCACGGTGCCGACGATGATCGTCGCTCAAGGAGGGATGCCGTCGCTCTGGCTGGTGCTGGTTACCTTGCTGGGCGGCACCCTGGCCGCTGGCGGCGCCAACGCGATCAACTGCTTCCTCGATCGAGACATCGACGGCATCATGTCCCGCACCCGAGATCGGCCGCTGCCCGCCGGCACGATAGAGCCGGAGCGAGCGCTCCTCTTCGGCATCTCGCTGGGAGTTCTCGCCTTCGTCGTGCTGCTGCTGGGAGCGAATCTGCTGAGCGCGCTGCTGGCGATAGCGGCGCTGGCCTTCTACGTCTTCGTTTACACTATCTGGCTCAAGCGTAGCAGCAGCCAGAACATCGTCATCGGTGGCGCTGCCGGGGCGATGCCGCCGCTGGTGGGCTGGGCGGCCGTCACCGGCGGGCTGGGCTGGCCGGCGCTGGTGCTCTTCGGCATCGTCTTCCTCTGGACGCCGCCGCACTTCTGGGCGCTGGCGCTCCGCTACCGCGCCGACTACGCGCGGGCGGGCGTGCCGATGCTGCCGGTGGTCAAGGGCGAAGCCGAGACGAGACGGCAGTCGCTGATCTACAGCGGCCTGCTCGTCGCTTGTACGCTGGCGTTGGTGCCCGTCGCCGGTATGGGGCTGCTCTATCTCGGAGCGGCGCTGGTGCTGGGCGGCGGTTTCTTCGGGCTGGCGCTGCGGTCGTGGCGATGGCCGACGGTGCAGGCGACGAGGGCGCTCTTCCTCTACTCGATCCCCTACCTGGGCTTGCTCTTCGTCGCGATGGGCTTCGACCAGGCGCTGCCCTGGTAGCGCGCTGCTCAGGACGGACCGAGCAGCTCCTCCAGCGCCGCCCCAACCTCCTCCGCGTTGGTGATGCCCTCGAACTTGCCCGCGATCAGGCCATCGCTGTCGACGACGAAGATAAACGGCTCGCTCTGTAATCCCCACTCCAGCAGCGCATCGACCGGGATCAGGCCGCGGCCGGCGCGGGCGTCCTCCAGCACGTACGGCTCGATGTGGATGAAGGTCGCCTGATCGCCGTACTGTTCGTACAGCGGTACGATCACCTCGCTCACCACCGGCCCGCAGATACGGCTAGTGCAGAAGGCCGGCGTGGCAAAGGCGACGACGATCGGCTTGCCGGCGTCCAGCGCCTCGGCCACCGTCAGGTCGTGCAGCTCTGGCCGGGGAGGGTTGCTCGTGTCGATCTCGGAGATGTCCGCAACGTCGCTGAGCGTGAGCTGCTGCGAGCGCGGCGCCGGTTCGCCGATGGCGGGGACGGCGCCCTCCTCTAGCACGGTGAACCGCACGCGTAGCGGGTCGAACTCCTCTCCATCGCGCTCGCCTCCAACCTCGACGCCCCAGTTGCCGGCCTCGTCGAATCGGAAGGCAACGACGTAGCCGCCGACGACGTTGCCGGCGTGGGTGTGGAGCGAGCCGTCCTCGTGTTCGTCGACAAAGTTCTCCTCCAGCGAGACGAACCTGGTCGCCGTCTCCGCCCGCATCGTTCCTTCCTCGCCCTCCAGCTTGAAGAACCGTGTGGTTACCTGCGCGTTCAGGATGAGCTGGCCTTCGCTGTCCTGGAGAATGAAGAGGAAGCGGTCGTCGCCTACGGCGAGCTGTGAGTTGCCGAGCAGAACGGTGATCTCGCGGTCCTTTAGCTCCAGCACCTCGGGCCAGAAGTTGTCGTCCGGCTCGGAAGTCGTCCCGCCGCCACAGGCCGCGGCGAGCAGAACGATCGTGGCGAGGATGGCGGCTAGGGTGAAGAGCCTTCGCATGGCAGTGATCCTTTCCAGATTGTGAGGTTCGCTTTGCGCCACCGCACCATGAATGGCGCGGCATGAGGAACGCAGAGCATGCCCCAGCTTTCAAGCTGGGGTAGAGCCATACGTATGGTAGCGCGGGTGCGGGCGTGAGGGAACGGGGCAGTTCGACCACCGCACCATGAATGGCGCGGCATGAGGAACGCAGAGCATGCCCTAGCTTTCAAGCTGAGGTAGAGCCAGAAGCGCCACCGCACCATGAATGGTGCGGCATGAGGAATCCAGAGCCCTGCGCCTCCCTTGACGCCTCGCGGCCCAAGCGTCGATAATGTAGGAAAGCCAATTAGCGTATCGAGTACACTAACTATGCGCAGCCTGCGAATCGGCCTCGCCCAGATCAACACCACCGTCGGCGATCTCGATGGCAACGTCGCGAAGGTGCTGGAGCATGCGGCGCGGGCAGGCGAGCTGGGCGTCGACGTGGTCGCCTTCCCTGAGCTGACGGTCACCGGCTACCCGCCGGAGGATCTGCTGCTCCGCGATCACTTCGTCCTCGATAACAAGGCGGCGCTTAAGCGCATCGTCGAGGGCACCCTTCGACAGGCTCAGGGCGTCGTGCTCATCGTCGGCTTCGTGGACGAGGAGGGCGGGGAGATCTACAACGCTGCGGCCGTCATTCACGATGGCCGGCTGGCCGGCGTCTACCGCAAGCAGCTCCTCCCCAACTACGGCGTCTTCGACGAAATGCGCTACTTTTGCGCTGGCGTGGAGACGCCGGTGTTCGAGATCGGCGGCATCGGCGTGGGCGTCAACGTCTGCGAGGACATCTGGTCTTCCGAAGGGCCGACGCGGGCGCAGGCGCTCGCAGGGGCGGAGGTGATCATCAACATCAACGGCTCGCCCTTCC
Organism: Chloroflexota bacterium; assembly: GCA_022570885.1. GTDB lineage: Bacteria > Chloroflexota > Dehalococcoidia > DSTF01 > RBG-16-68-14 > JACZTE01. The sequence goes on from JACZYW010000030.1 coordinate 14,905, forward strand.
ACGCCGGCAAAGGGCGCTTCCGCGAGGAGATGCTGGCCGCTCGCGCTGCCGATAACGCCGTCGCTGTCTGCTACGTGAACCTGGTGGGCGGCCAGGACGAGCTGGTCTTCGATGGTGGCAGCATGGTCTTCGACGAGCGCGGCGAGCTGATCGCCCGCGCCGCCCAGTTCGAGGAGGAGCTGCTGGTCTGCGATCTGGCCGTGACGAAGGAGAAGCCGGAGCGCGCGGGAGACGGCGCGCCTGCCCGTATCGTCGTCTCGGGCGCGTCCTCCTCGAACAATAAGCCAACCGTCGCGCCCCGCGTCGCCGAGCCGCTCGGGGCCGACGCCGAAGTCTACGCCGCGCTGGTGACCGGCACGCGCGACTACTGGGCGAAAGCCGGCGCCGAGACCGCGCTGGTCGGCCTTTCGGGCGGCGTCGACTCTAGCCTGGTGGCCGCGATCGCCGTCGACGCGCTGGGCGCGGAGCACGTCGTGGGCGTCGCCATGCCCTCGCGATACTCCTCGGAGGGCTCCCTGGCCGACGCCCAGCGGCTGGCGGAGAGCCTGGGCATCGAGCTGCTGATCGTCCCCATCGAGCCTGCCCACGCTGCCTTCCTGGAGATGCTGGAGCGACCTTTCGCTTCTGGCGAAGGCGACTCCGGCGCGGCCGAGGAGAACGTCCAGGCGCGCATCCGCGGCAACCTGCTCATGGCCCTCTCGAACAAGTTCGGCTGGTGGGTGCTCACCACCGGCAACAAGAGCGAGTATGCCGTTGGCTACTGCACCCTCTATGGCGATATGGCGGGCGGGTTCGCTGTGCTCAAAGACGTGCCGAAGATGCTGGTCTACCGCCTGACCGAGCACCGGAACGCCATCGCCGGGCGAGACCTGATCCCGCGCAGCGTCATCGAGAAGCCGCCTTCGGCCGAGCTGCGCCCCGACCAGCTCGATACCGACTCCCTGCCGCCCTACGACCAGCTCGACCCGATCCTGGAGGCGTACGTGGAGAACGACCGCAGCCTGGAGGAGATCGTCGCCCTGGGCCACGACGAGGCGCTGGTGCGCCGCGTGATGGCGATGGTCGATCGCAACGAGTACAAGCGACGCCAGGCGCCTCCCGGCGTGAAGATCACACCTCGCGCATTTGGCCGCGACCGCCGGCTTCCCCTCGCCAACCGCTACCGGGGGTACTAGGGGCGGGGCGCTGCGCTTGACTTCAGCGTGGTGGCGGACTATGCTTTGGTTGAATCGTATCGGAATCGCCGAACCTCCATCCGGAGGGCGGGGGAACCAAGTTCTGGGGTGAATTTCTCCGATGCCACTCGGAGGAAAGGGTGAACCTTCCACCCTAACCCGTCAGCTAACCCCGTAGGCGTGGAAGGGTCGTTGCATGGTGCATCGGCCCTGTTTGTTTGTCAATTGGGGCCTTGCGGCGGAAGTCAAACGAGTGCGTCGGCAGACTTCCGAGAAGATGGGAAGCAGTAGAAGGAGGTAGAACGATCATGCAGAAGAAGCGTTGGTTTATGCTCGCAGGCGTCCTCGCGGCGATGGTTGCGCTGGCCGTCGTTGTGGCCGCCTGTAGCGACGACGATGACGGAGGTAGCACACCCACCGTCACGGAGCCGGAGGCGACCGAACCGGCGGACGCCGATCCGGCGGACCAAGGGACGCTGGTTGACGTCACCATGACGGAATTCTCGGTGACCTCCTTGGTCGATACGGTGCCCGCCGGCACCGTCAAGTTTGTCGTCAGAAATACCGGCGCCATCGATCACAACTTCCGGCTGATCAAGACTGACCTCGCGCCCGATGCCCTTCCCACGGACGCGGGGGAGGCCGACGAGAGTCAACTGGATGTTATCGCGTCGACCGAGGACTTTGGAGCCGGTGAAAGCAGGGATGTGAGTGCCGACCTGGAGCCGGGTAGCTACGTCCTGATCTGTAACTTCGTTGGCCACTACCAGTCTGGCATGACCGTGGCGTTCACGGTGGAGTAGCCTCAGCCTGCGGAGCCAGGTGGTACACAGGTGCTACAGCACTAGGGGCCGTCGTAACGACGGCCCCTAGTTTATGCCCCGCTCGATAGGAGGCAGTGATAAGCGAGAGCCTACGCATTGCCTCGCGCGGGACAGGCGTTAGCCTGTCGAGGTTGGGGTGGGTAGCGCCAGCAAGCCGGCCGGGCTGAAGGCCCGGGCCTACGCATTGTCTCGTGCGGGCCAGGCGTTAGCCTGTCGCTGGCCGGGCTGAAGGCCCGCCTACGCATT
>JACZYW010000031.1 GCA_022570885.1 Chloroflexota bacterium
CGCTGCGGTGGCCGCTCTCGTCTACGAGTACGTCTTCATCGATCGCGAGGAGGAGGACAGCCCGATCGAGGACGCGCTCTAGCGCCTAGGAGCCGGTGGAGCCGTGGCCTTTAGCGCCGCGTTCGCTGACGCTGAGGGCATCCACCTCTTCGACGGATACCGTCGCGAGCCGCGTGACCACTAGCTGCGCGATGCGGTCGCCGTGGCGCACGCGGTGTTCCGTTCGCGAGCCGAAGACCCACATCGTCACCAACACCTCGCCTCGGTAGTCGCTGTCGATGGTACCGAAGGCGACGCCCACGCCCTTGAGCGAGAGGCCGGAGCGCGGGCGTATCTGCACGTCGTAGCCGGGCTGGATCTCGATCGCCAGCCCGGTCGTCACGCGCACCGGGTCTGTGCTCAGGGTAAGCTCTCCGTCGGGCAGGCAGGCGTAGAGGTCTAGGCCCGAGGCTCCCGCAGTCGCCCGCGTGGGGAGTTGCGCCTTGGGGTGCAGCCGCTGGACTTTGAGGACGGAACCTTCGCTCACGCTGCGACGATAGCAAAACCCCCGTAACGGCGCCACGGGGGTGGGCGGTGTTTCCTTATTCTGTAGGGCCGAGCCTGTCGGCTAGATTTTGTAAGGGCCGAGCTGAGGCTCGGCCCAGGACAGAGCTAAAGCTCTGTCCCTACTGGAGTCGTGGGACAGGCTAGCCCGCCGGCGCTCCGGCCGGCTCCTTGACGACTTCCAGCTCCCAGGCGTCCTTCTTCAGGATCTCCCGCGGCGGGTCGATGTAGATCGCGCCCCAGCCGCAGGCGTCCTCGCAGAGGCGGCAGCCGGTGCAGCGCTTTTCGACCAGGATGGCTACGCCGAAGAAGTCGCCCACCAGGCGGTCCGTGTCGCCCAGGTAGAGCGCGTCGAAGGGGCAGATCTGGATGCAGAGCTCGCAGCCGCTGCCGATGCAGTTGTCCTCGATCACCTTCGCCTTCGGCCACTCCTTGCGCGGGAAGGTACGGCTGACCTCGCCCACCTCGTCCAGGATCGACTCGGGCGGGCAGACGACGCCGCAGGCGCCGCAGTCGATGCACAGGTCGGGGTCGATGACGTGGATCGTGTTGCGCTCGCCGGTGATCGCCTCGGTGGGGCAGCGCTTGGTGCAGGCCGTGCAGCCGATGCAGGTTTCGATGATAGTGTACGGCACGCTGGGTCTCTCCGTTCCTCGCAGGTAGTATCGGCAGTCTAGACTGAGTATATAAGCGACACGTTAGCGGTGCAACCGATGAGCGCCCCTAATCTCCGTATACGACGAGCACCGTCGCCGCCGTCGCGAGCCAGAGGAAGATGTCGATCATGAGGGGCCGGTCGCGCAGCAGGATCTCCTCCGGGCTGCCGCCTTCGTTCCGCTGGTGCACCAGGTAGAGGTAGCGAAGGAGCCCGTAGAGGACGAAGGGAATGGTGAGCATCATCGCGTTATTCTCGGGCAGGTTTTCGGCCGTGAAGGTGTAGAGCCCGTAGGAGATGAGCGTCGAAGCCGTCACCAGCGAGGCCATCTGGTCCAGCATGGGTGTCGAGTACTCGTCCAGAATGGGACGATGTTCCGCCGCGCTCGCATCCAGCGTCGTCAGCTCCGCCCGCCGCTTGTGGATGATCAGGAAGAGCGCTCCCAGCGCCGTGACGATGTAGAGCCAGGGCGATATCGGCACGTCGATGGCCAACGCCCCGGTCATCGCCCGCAGGACGAAGCCCGCGCCGATGGTCATCATGTCCAGCAGCACGATGTGCTTGAGGAAGAAGGTGTACGAGAGCATGAGCACCGCATAGCCGGACAGGACGGCGCCCACCCGCCATTCCATGGCGAAGCCGCCGCCCAGCGATACGAGCGCAAGCGCCAGGGCCCAGAACAGCGCCGCCCGAGGCGAGAGCAGCCCGGCCGCAATGGGACGTAGCCGCTTTCGCGGATGGTGACGGTCGTTCTCGCGGTCCGCCACGTCGTTCACCAGGTAGTCGGCGCTGGAGATAAGGCAGAAGAGGAGGAAGACTAGGGCGCTGCGGCCCAGCATCGGCCCCCAGGAAGATGGATCCGATAGCTCCCACTCCTGGTTAATCGAGAAGATGAGGGCCAGGAAGACGATGAAGTTCTTGGTCCACTGGCGTGGCCGCAGCGAACGGAGGAGATAGCGAAGGTGGGGGAGGAGACCCTCGGCTTGGCCCGAAGGCTCAGCACGATGGGCGACATCGCTGGAGGCAGGCGGCTCTCCCGACATGTCAGATCGATAATAGCGGCGGGACGCTAAGAGCGTCAAACTTCCGGCGGCTCGGCGAACGAGCGCTGCCTATGGCGTGGGTGTCGGTGGCTCCAGCGTTAAAGGGGAGCAACCCAACTTGGGTTGCTCCCCTACCTAGGGCTAACTCACATGAACGAAGCCCGGTTGTCAAGTACTATGTTCGGCCGTGCTATTCTTCTTTGAACGGCTCCTTGAGCACGTCTTTTACGCCGGAGATGGTGCCGGTGAGGGCATTGCGCACCTGCTCCACGGCTGTGGAGCTGATGTCGCCTGCGGCCTTGAGCGCTCCGCTGGCCGCGGCCGCGGCCGCATCTTCCGCGCTCACGCCTATGTCCTTGGCGCCCTCGATGGCGCCCTCGACAGCGCCCTTCGCCGCGGCTCCCAGGTCACCGCCCACCTCGGATGTGCTCGTCACCACGGCGCTGGCGGTGGTGCCGATCGTGTCGATCGCCTCGCCGCCGACCTCCTTGGTGCCTCGCAGGACGCCGATGACAGCGCCCTTCGCGGTGGTGCCGATATCGCCGCCTACCTCAGCGGCGCCCTGGATGGCTCCGCGAACGGTTTCCGAGATAGCCGAGGTCAGCGCTCCTCCAACCGCCCCCGTTTTCTTGACGGCGTTGATCAGGCTGCCGCTGACGGTATCCACCACAGCGTCGGTGATCTCGCCCACGCCGCGGATCGCACCGATGATGCCGGCTTTCACGGAACCGACGATGCCACTGTCTTCTTCTGCCATGAGTGCCTCCTTGCTCGCTATCGAATCCCAACCACGATGGATGGGATGGATAGATGAGTATATGGTAGTCCGCATCCGTCGAAGGAGCAAGCAAACCGTCCGGCCGCGCTGCTCCTGGCGAACAGGCCGAACCGGCGAGGTTGCCAGAGATTCCAGCGCAGTCGCCGCTTTCCGAGCTTTGCGAACGGATGCCTTGGCTTGACCCAAGCCTTGAGGGGCCGTAGGCTCATGTCAATGAGGCCTCGTTCGGGGTTTTCGACATGCGCGGGTGGCTCGGCTCTTCGCCTGAGCCTGCCTCGTGGAGGAGGGTGCTGACGGATGCGCCGCCCGCTCGTTCTCCTGCTCCTCGGTCTCTTCGCGGTGACGCTCCTGCTTGCCAGCACAAGCCTGCTTCGCCCCACGCCGACAGGGCATGCCCTGCCACCGGCCGGGCTCGACGTGCTGGTGGTGACCGGCGAGGTGAGCGTGGCCAGCCTCCTGGGCTCGGAGACGATCCCGCTGACCGGCAGCATTACCATCGAACGGGGCGACCCCCAGATGGATGGGGACACGGAGGTGGTGGCGGCGGAGATCGTCGCTATGACCCTGCTGGGCGCCAGCGTCACTGGGCCCATCGCTGTCGTAGAGAGCACGACGCTGGTCTCCTCGGGCGAGCTGCGTAGCCTGCAACCGCCGCCCGACCAGTTTCCCGCCTCCAGCTTCTTCGATATCTTCATCGCCGTGACCCTGGCCGCCAGCCCTTCGCCGACCGTTGTACGGCACAACGAAGTGCCGCTGCGCCTGGTACCCGTGTCGGGCGGCAGCGAGGTCTCACTCAGCGAGTGGCCGCCTACCGGTGTGAAGTACGAGGCTACGCCAGACCCGTGCGTGCCGCTCATTCCCATCCTGCCCCAGAATGTTTGCGTGACGAGCCTCTCGTTTACCCTGGGCGGCGAACTGCCGACGCCGACCGTCACTCCAATTCCGACGACGCCGGCCCCGACGCTAGTTCCGACCGCGGGCCCGACGCCGGTACCCACGGCGACACCGACTCCGGAGCAGCCCATGACGTTCTCAGTAGCTGCGGACGGCCCCTCCGGCTTTCCGCAGGCCGGCCTGCTGGGGCTGGCGCCGGGCGCCTCGATCCTGCCCACGCCGCCGGAGGGAGTGGCCGTCTCCGGCAACGACGACTTCGCCGATGCCTGGATCGTCCCGTCGCTCCCCTTCATCGGTGAGCAGACCACTGGGGGGATGTCGTTGGAGTCCGGCGAGCCGGATTCGCATCCGGCCTGCCCGGTGGCGGCTATGTCTATCGGCGCAACGGTCTGGTATCAGTTCACCCCGCCCGCCGACGGCACGGTGAACGCCAACACCGCCGGCAGCAGCGGCGCTTATGATACGGCGATGGCGGTCTATACCGGAAGCGCCGTCGATTCACTCACGCTTGTTACCTGCGACGACGACAGCGGCCCCGGCCTCCGGTCAGAGGCGATCTTTCCCGTGGTGGCGGGCACGACCTACTCGATTCAGGCGGGCGGGTTCGGCGCAAGCACCGGCAACCTCATATTGAACGTTGCGTACTCAGGAGGCGCCGGGCAGGCCGCCTTCGTTCGTTTCTCCTGTCTGGCGCTTGGCCTCACCACCCCGGGCTGTCTGGGTGTGGAAACCAAGGACGATGTGGACGCGCTCTCTTACGGCGCCGATTCCAGCGCCGGCGATGCGCCGATCGTCTTCTCGGTTGCGCCGGGGAGCGCCGGCCTGCCGGATACCGCCGTCGCCGGGCAGGCGGCCTGCGACCCGGCCCAGCCCCAAGCCGACACCTTCTCCGCGCCGCTGGACGGCTCGAATAGCCTCCGCTTCGATGGCGATGGCATCAACACCGGCTGTCCTACCGCCGATGCCCTGGGCCTGGTGGAGCGCCCCCTCTCTGACGACCTGGACGCTCTGAACGAGCAGCCACCCGGCTTCGTCGATCTTGAGGGCGATGGCTCGATAGACGAGGCCGTCTTCTTCTCGCTGGCGGCCGGCTCGCCGACGCTGGTGGCCGCGGCTCGGAGTGCCGCCGATGTGCTCTGGACGGTAGGTGGCTTCCAGCCCGGCATCTACGCCTCTGCCGAAGCTCTCGGGCTGCAGCCGGATGACGACATCGACGCGCTCTGCCTGATCAACGAAGGTGGGTTCCTCTACGAGCCGGAGGTCGACGCGATCGCCTTCTCGCTCGCGCCCGGTTCGCCAACGCTGGCCGCGTTAGGGGCCAGCCCCGCCGATGTGCTGGGGCCGGGGCCGCAGCTACTCTTCGCCGCGGGCGATCTGGGCCTTCGAGAAGATGACGACCTGAATGCGATGACCTGCTTCGCTGAGGCCATCTTCCCACTACCAACGCCTACGCCGACCCCGACGCCGACGCCTACTCCCACGAGTACCCCTTCGCCCACTCCCACGGCGACGCTGGGGCCCGTCACCGGACCGGAAACGGGAGACCAGGGATTGCCCGACGCGGCATCGCGATCGCTCGGGTCGCTCCTGGCAGTTGCCAGCCTCACCGGCTTCGCGTTGTTGGGCTGGGGGCTGCTCCGGCTGCGCCGGCGGTGAGGGAAGGCGCCACGCGCCAATACATCCAGCGCCTCCTCCTGACGCTATCCGTCATCACGCTCGGGCTGCTCGGCGTCGCTTGTAACGCTGCGACGCTGACACCTACGCCTGCGCCGACACGCACCAGCGCTCCCGCAGCCACAGCGTCGCAAACCGCATCGCCAACGGTCGAGGACGACGTCGAGCGCATCGGAGTGCGCATCGATGGGCTGACCGTTCGAGCGGAGATGGCGCGTACGCCGGAGGAGCGAGGCCCGGGGCTGGGCGGCCGCCCAGCGATGCCGCTCGACGAGGGGATGCTCTTCATCTTCCAGAGCGAGGGGCAGTATTCGTTCTGGATGCGCGGCATGCTCTTTCCGCTGGACTTCATCTGGATCTCCAGCGACCGCGTTGTAGTAGACATAACAATAGATGTGCCGACGGTGGAGCCGAGCGTCCCAGACGGGGAGCTACCGCGCTATCGGCCGGACCAGGCCGTGCTCTACATGCTTGAGGTGAACGCCGGCGTGGTGCGAGAAGCGGGCGTGCAGATCGGGGACGCGGTGACCTTCGACCCGGAGGCCTTGCTAGAGCCGGAGCAGCAGTAGACGTGAGGGGCGTGGTCTCGACGGCGGCAGGTTGGTACACTGTCCGAGATGCTATGAAGGGCTTCCTTACGAACGCCACTGGCCGCAGGCTCTGGGTTCCGCTCGTCGCCCTGATGCTGGGCGCCTTGGCGCTCTCCTCATGCGGCGACGATAGCGACATCGAGGCGCCGCTGACCCCGTCCGCCCGGCCGGAGGGGGCGAACCTCTTCGTCAACCCCAGCTTCGAGGAAGGGCCGGGGCCCTGGATCTCGCTCGAGACCGCGGCCTGGGGGAAGCCGTTCTCCGTCAGCCAACGGCAGGTGCAAAGCGGCGCGAATAGCGCCCTGCTCGAGCTGCGGTCGACGGAGGAGGGCGCTGGCTCGGCCTTCGTCTACGGCGTGGTGCAGGAGCTGGAGCTGGAGGAGTTCCCGGATGTTCTCTCCGGCTACTACTACGTCGACCGTTGGGAGAAGGGAACGCCCAGGCAGTACCTCCAGTTCGTCGTGATCGTGTTTGGCGTGCCGAACCTATCGCCTGAACCGAACCACCAGATCCGCTACATCCTCGCCGGCGTCGATAGCCAGCCGACCTTCATCAGCAACGCCCGCTACGTGATGCTCTCTCGTAACGAGCCGAAGGTGGGTGAGTGGGTCTACTTCGAGCGCAACATCCGCGAGGACTTCCAGGAGCTGTGGGGCGCGGCGCCAGAGAACTTCGGCACGACGCGCATCCTCTTCGAGGTGCGGTGGGACGACCGAACGCCAGGCGACGGCCTCTCAGCGGCCGACGTGTTCTACGATAACCTGTACCTGGGCCCCGCCGGCGAAGACTAGTCGGCGGCGGGCTTCACCACGACCTGGATGCTGATCGCGTTGATGCCCGCAACGACGGTCAGCACCCAGTTGCCCGGCTGGGGCAGGTCGAGGCTGAGCGGGTAGTAGGCGCCGGGGGCCTCCGGGCCCACGGAATCGGCCCGAAGCGGCTCGAACTCGACTCGAGGCGCTTCGCCGTTCGCGGCCTCGGCGCAGTCTACGCATTCGGCCACGATGCTCATCGTTGTCTCCGCGTAACCGCTGGTGACCCGGAAGAGCAGTCTGTACGGCTCGCCGGCCCGAAGCGACTTGAACTCTTCATCCAGCGGCTGCCAAAAGATCGGCGCCGTGCCCTGCTCGAAGGCGTTGCGCGGCAGCTCAGCCGTCGCCGTTGCGGCTGGCGCTGTCGCCTCAGGTTCCGTGGCGGTCGGCTCGACGTCGCCGTTGCCGCTGTTGCAGGCGGCAAGCACGGTCAGCGCCAGCAACGCCAGGCCGAGGGCAGTGCGGCGACTGAAGGCAGCGGAGCGGAGCGGTGGGAACATCGTCCTCCCAGTATACCGCTCGTCCGGCTGCTAGGGCAGGTACGGGGCGCTGAGCAGGTAGGCGGCGAAGGCGGCCAGCGCCAGGCCGGTGACCTGATGCGCCAGAGAGGAGAGTTGCATCACGCGCTGGTTCAGCTCGACGAGTTGGGCCGAGTCTTTCGTCGAAGCGCTGCTGTAGATCGAGAGTGCCCGCGTCGCTCCGTAGATCAGGCCAGCCAGCGCGCCGTAGAGGATGTTCCCCGAGACGAAGAGCCACGCGAGCCAGATCGGCAGGCTGGCGTACGGCACTCGGGTGAACACGCCGAAGCCGACGGTGCCGCCGAAGATAGCCGCGCTGCGGTAGAAGCCCTCCCGTACCCAGCCGGCGGGGACCTGCCAGTCGCGGCCCGGCACGGGCAGCCGCAACAGTCCTAGCTCGTGCAGGGCGTAGGCCAGGGCGATGCCGCCGAGGACTCCTGCGAGCGAGAAGGTCAGCCCTGGCCAGAGCGCCCCTGCGCCCGCTCCGGCGGCGGCGAAGGCGACGCCCGTGGCGGTGCCAGCGGCCGTCATCGAGAGGGCGTAGAGCGTGGCCCGTTGGAACCAGCGCCGGTAGGTCTCGGTCCCTTCGACGAAGGGGGCGATCGTATAGATCGCGTTGTAGCCTCAGGCGCTGCACGTCTGGGCGAGGCCGACGAGGGCGGCCAGGCCGAGGCTCAGCCCGATGGCGCCGGTCTGCCAGGAGAGCTCGGTAGTCGCTATCGCCAGCGCGAGCCCCAGGCCGAGCAGCAGCCCCGCAGCCAGCAGCAGGCCCCGCGTAGCGTCGAACGCCTGTGCTCGGAGCATGGGTAACGTTTAGGGGCAGTTGGACGGGTTGTTGTGGTAGTCCGTGCCGCAGCCACACCAGCCCAGTCCACCTACATCCGGGCAGGTGCAGTCGCAGCAGGTGACGCCGGCGGTCACCCAGCAGCCGGAGGTGTACCAGTTGGTATTGAAGACGCACGGCTTGGCGCAGGGCCCGGTCTCGGTGCACTCATCGCAGGGGCAGGGCGGGCCGGGGAAGGCGCACACGGTACCGGCGCCAGCGCCCGCAAGGGTGGGCCGCGTGAGGGTACCGGCGGCGATGCCCAGGAGCGCGCCGGTGGCCAGCTCCGCGCTCCGGCCGAAGAGGCCGCGGCGGGTGGTCTTTCGCGCCAGTCCTTCGCTCAGGTTTCGTAAGAGATCCATGCGTTCCTCCCTGGCTTCTACGGGCAGTTGTGCGGATCGTTGTGGAAGTCGGTGCCGCAGCCGCAGGTGTGGATCCCATCCATCCCCTGACAGTCGCAGTCGCAGCAGGTGACGCCGCCGGTTACCCAGCAGCCGGAGGCGTACCAGGTAGTGTTGAAGATACAGGGCTTGGCGCAGGGGCCCGTGTCGGTGCAGCCGTCGCAGGGACAGGCCGGGCCCGGGAAGGCGCAGACGGTATTGCGGATGTGAACCGCGCTGGCCCCGCCGGAGCGCGTGAGGGTACCGGCAGCCACGCCCAAGAGGGCGCCTGTGGCCAGCTCTGCTGCGCGGCCAAAGAGCCCGCGACGCGTCGTCGTGCGCGCCAGCCCCTCGGCAATTGGGCGTAGTGGATCTTTCATCGCACCCTCCTCCTCCGCTACCGGCCGCTCTGAAGCCGCTGCTCCGTTGCGACCGGCCACCTCAGCCGTCTCAGAAGTTTTGCCCATGCGTAGCAGCAGCTCTAAGTGCTCGCGATTGTTGGTGAGGCCCTTGGCCCGGATCACGCCTTCGCCATCGATGAGGAAGGCAAAGGGGCTGACCCGCGCGCGGTACTGGTCGGGCAGCGAGTCGTCCGGGAACGCGGCCACCTGCACCTGGACGCTGTGCTCGTCGGCGAAGCGGCGAGCGTCCTCGACCTCGCCGCGGCTGAGGAAGAGCACGCGTAGCTCCTGCGGCCGCTCCTGGGCGAAGGCGTTGAGGTCCGGGATTAGCTGCCGGCAGGGGGTGCAGTCGGGCGAGCCGAAGACGAGCAGCAGCGGCATGCCGCGGAAGTCAGCCAGCGAGAGGGGGCGGCCCTCCGCGTCGCGTACGTCGAAGTCGGGCGCGCGCTCGCCCACCGGCAGACCATCGCGGGCGACGCCCTGGGCCGTGCCGAGGTACATCGTGCCCAACTGCCGTAGCAGCAGGAAGATGACTACGCCCTGAAACAGCACGACTGCCCAGAGCGCGATGTAGCTGGCCAGCCAGATGCCGCTCATGTTGCGCTTTCCGTCTCTAGCGTTGATGCGTTCGGATGGTGGCCGTTGCTCCCGCTGCCCGTGATGCGCACCCGGTTCGCCCGGGCGAAGATGGCGCGGAAGGCGAGCGTCTCCGGCAACAGAATAAGCACGTCGAACACGACCGCTGCTAGGAAGACGACCGGGATCACCTCGGCCACCGGCGGCAGCCCGTCCGTCGAGCCCAGCACGACGGCATCGAGCGCGCCGAAGGGGCTGGCCCAGATCGCGACAACGAGCGCCGCGAGGACGAGCGCGGTCGAGCGCAGCAACGCCGGCCAGCCGATCTGTTCGGACTGGACGGAGCCGAAGCAATGGCAGTCGAAGTCTCGGCCGCGCAACAGGTTGACGCCGATGGCGAGGGCGAAGCTGAGGAAGAGCGGTGTCGCCAACGAGGCGGCGATGGCGGTGCCCAGCCCCAGCAGCAACAGCACGCCTAGCGTCGTCTCTAGCCAGGGAAGCAGCGTGGCGAAGGGGCGCTGCAGCCGTTCGGGGAGGATCTCATACTCGGCGACGGCCTGGCGAAAGCCCGGCCGGTCGGCCAGCTTGGTGACGCCGGCCAGCAGCAACAGTCCGCCCAGCACCAGCCGGAGCAGGAGCTGAGCGTGGTGCTGATCGAGCGCATCGAGTAGTGGCGTCATGCTGCCTCCGGCCTCGCTAGGCGCTCTCCGACCGGTAGCCGACCAGGCTGCTCCCGCCAACGCGTAGCAGCAGGAAGCGGCCGTCCGCTTCGCCGAGAGGCAGGTAGCCGGCGGCGCTAAGCTGTAGGAGGGGCAGGGTTGGATTTTCGCCGTTCAGCTCGTCCGCCCAGATGGCGCGCTGGATGGAGCCGATGACGATCTGGTTGTAGCGAACGGCCGCCGTGCGCGCGAGCGAACGGTCCGTTGCCCGTCTCAGCGAAAGCTGGGGCCGGAGCCTTCGCGAGAGGTCGTCGGTCGGGTCCAGCATCATGCCGGTGAAGATAGAGAGGGCGGCCCACATCGGCTCCGCCCGGTCGGCCTGCTTCGCCAACCGCTCGCCCGTTGCGCGGTCCAGCACCAGGTCGAGCTGGGCTGTGCTGGCGCTGCTCCTGAGCTGCGCGGGCGTGAGCGCCTCCGTTCGCAGGCCGGACTGTGGCCGCTGGAGGAGCGCGTAGTGCCGTGCTACCAGGTCGTCCGCGTCGAAGTTGAAGCGCGGCCTGCGCCAGGCGGTGTTGTTCGTGTACTGGAGGATCTGGGCGAGCTGGTCGCCGCCGGGGAAGTCGCGGAAGAAGTACTCGCCACTCCGAAGCTGGGCCTCCAGCGGTAGGCGGCGGATGGCGGTGGCGGCCGGCGCCCAGCAACAGACGTCGCTGAGCTCAGCGGCCAGTGACTCTTCGCCCAGCCAGCGGGCCGAGTCCACCGCCCGCGCGCGCAGGCTATCGATGCTATAGGGGCCGGCGGGTGGGCCGCCCAGGCCGCCTCCCTCCGGCGAGTTCACGCTTGAGACGGCAAAGGTGCGCAGCGGTTCCAGCCGGGTCAGCCCCAGACCTACCATTGCTGCGGCGATCGTCTTTAGGAACCCCCGTCGTGTACAAGACATCGATCCACCTCCAATGGCGACAGGCGCCAATATGCATCCTAAGTGCGGGGATTAGGTTGGGGCTATTGTACCAGTCCTGGCTAAAAAACGACAGGTAATCAGTCGATGAACTGCGCCGCCTGCGCTCCCGCGCGAAGGCTCCATCTGATAACGTGGAGCCCACAGCGCCATTACCCACAGCGCCAACAGGAGGGCGTTCCGTGTCTACCCCCGCTCTCAGCGAACAGCGTGTGAAGGAGATCATAGCCGATGTGTACATGCGCTCGCCGCGTGATCGCTCGCTGAGCTGGCAGGAGATCGACAGCGACTTTCCGCTCTTGAGTCTGGACGAAGGGGAGGAGTCGCTCGGCCTCGACTCGTTGGACGCGGTGGAGATCGCGACCGAGTTGGAGGAGGTGTTCGATCTGGTGCTGCCGGCGGAGATCAACCCAACCGATATCCGCACGGTGCGAGCGATGATGACGCTGCTCGAACGGCTGCTGGAAGAGCAGCGTGATTCGTCGTGAACGCGAATCGGCGCGTGGTGATCACCGGCCGAGGCGTCCTTTCGCCCCTGGGTTGCGATTGGCCGTCCTTCGCGGCGGCGGTGCGCGCTGGTGATGCCGCCTCCGCCGGCCCCCTTCCCGGCGCGTTGCTGGATGATCCTATCCTCTGCTATTGCCTGTCTAACCCGGAGGCGCTCGCGCCCTTCGCCTCGGGTCGAGAAGCCGAGCCCCTGAGCACCCTCGCCATCGCCGCTGCCAAGGAGGCGATGGACGAGGCTGGCATTGCGTCGGAAGGCTCGCCCCTGGACGACGTCGGCTTGGTAATGAACACAGTCTTTGGCCCGTCGGCGGCAGTGGAGGAGTATCTGGAGCAGCTATGGTTCCGTGGGCCCAGAGCGGGCCGCCCGTCCCGCTTCGTCGATACCGTGCTCAACATGCCGGCCAGCCGCGCGGGGATCGCCCTGCGGCTGCGGGGGAGCACCGCCGTGCTGGGCGGCAGCAGCCCGTTCGAGCTGGCGCTCGACTGGGTGCGGTTCGGGCGCGAGCACACCGTCGTTGCCGGCGGCGGCGAGTACCAGTCGCCGAAGAGCATGCGCTACTATCGCGCACTCGCGGCAGGCTCTGGGGCCGAGCGGGCGCTCCTGGCTCAGGCCGCCGCCTTCATCGTGCTGGAAACGCGCGACCATGCGGAGGAGCGCGGCGCGACGCCTCTAGCCGAGCTGCTGGGCGTCGGCGCCGCCTCCGAGCCGCAGGAGATCTCGCTGCCCTGGAGCGACGACGAGGAGGGGTGCGTCTTCGCTTGTGCCATGCGAAACGCGCTGGCCGAAGCCGCGGTCGCCCCGGAGGGAGTGAGCTCGGTCGCGTTGGCGGCGGGGGATGATGCCGCGGAAGCGGGAGAGCTGGCCGCCTTGCGTGCCGTCTTTGGGGCGCGATTCGACTCGCTGACGCTGCTTCGCCCGAAGCGGCTCATGGGGGAGGGGCTTGGCGCAGCCGCCGGCCTGAGCCTGCTGGCGACGCTGGCCTGGCTGGAAGCGAACGGCGAAACTGTCGCGCTGGTCAACGCGTTCGAATCGGGAGGCGCGGTAACCAGCCTGGTGCTGCGGGTGCTACCATCGTGACCCGCGAGGCCGTGACCCGCGAAGTGTACATCACCGGCCTGGGCATCGTCTCGCCCATCGGCGTGGGGCAAGAGGACTTCCTGGCCGGGCTGCGGGCCGGCCGCTGCGGGCTGGCCGGGCTGCAGGGGCTCGACGCCTCCCAGTTTCGCATCGGTCGCGGGGGCGAGGTCGATGTCGAGGCGCTGTCCAACAACGACGTTGATCTCACGGAGGAGCGTTGCCTCGCGTTCGCCCTCCACGCCTGTCGCGAGGCGCTGGCCGACGCCGGGCTCGATCCAGCCGCGCTGCCCGAGGACGCGACGCTCGCGCTCGGCTCGGGCTCGGGCGAGATGCGGGCGTCGGAGGCGAGTCTGGGCCCGCCGGAAGCTGAACTGCCGCTCGATATTACCGATCCCTTGAGGCCGCCCAACACGATTACCAGCAAACTAACCAGGCGTCTGGGGCTGCGAGGCCGGCAGATCAGCTTCGTGAACGCCTGCGCCGCCGGCGCTCAGGCGATCGCGGTCGCCGCCGATCTGATCCGCGCCGGCCGGGCAGAGCTTGCCATTGCCGGCGGCGTTGAGGTGCTGAGCCGCATGTCCATCTCCGGCTTCGAGGCGCTGCGGGCCGTTTCCCATACCGACTGTCGCCCCTTCGACGCCAATCGCGATGGCATTCTCCTCTCGGAGATGGCCGCCTTCGTGGTGCTGGAGGGGGGCGAACGCGTCGAGAGGCGGGGCGTTCGCCCGTACGCCCGCCTGGCCGGCTCCGGCGTGAGCGCCGATGCCGTCCACGTCGTCCGGCCCGATGGCGAGGGCGCAGGCGCTGCGCTCGCCTTGCGCCGGGCGCTGGCCGACGCTGGGTTGACGCCGGACGCGATCGACTACGTGAACGCGCATGGCACTGGCACTGCGCAGAACGACCCGGCGGAGCTGGCGGCGCTGGTGAGCGTCTTCGGCCCGCGGACGCGCGAGCTGCCGATCTCCTCGACAAAGGCGATGCTCGGCCACGCCTTTGGCGCCAGCGGCGCAGCCGAAGTGATCATCTGCGCCCTCGCTCTGAAAGAGGGCTTCCTGCCGCCCACCATCGGTTGGCGGCAGGCTATCGAGGGTTATGAAGGGTTCGATTTCGTCCCGAACGAGGCGCGAGAGGGCGTGCGGCTGCGGCACGTCGTATCGAACTCCTTCGCCTTCGGCGGTAACAACGTCGTGCTGGTGCTCTCGTCGCCGGAGCAAACTTGAGGGAGGCTCACCTGTTAGAGACGTAAGGCGTTCTGCGTTGTATAATCGAGCCTGAATGGAAGCACACGCGTGACGATTCGTAAGATTCGCTTAGCTGGCCGGCTGGTTGGCCTGCTTGCCCTCGCGGTGCTCCTCGCCCTCGCGATCGCCTCCCCAACCCGCGCACAGGAGACGCCCGAGCCGACAGCCGAGCCAACGCCAGAGGATACTACCGACGAGGCGGGCCCCAGCGTCGCGGTCTCGCCGCCGGTCCGGCTTGCGCAGGTCGGCGAGGAGTTCGTTGTGGAGGTGCTGGCCGAAGACGTGGAGCAGCTGGCCGGCTTTGCGTTCACCATCACGTACGATCCGGAGCAGGTCAGCTACCAGCGGGCGGAAGAGTTGGGAACGCTCCTCGATTCGAGCGATCGCGGAGACGTGACCTGCGACGATCCCGTGGTTGATGACGGTACCGTTGCCTTCAGTTGCGAGACCGGCGGGCAGCCGGTGTGCGCGGGCGGAGCGTCGGGCGCGTCGGGCTCGGGGCTGCTGGTGCGTCTCTTCTTCAACAGCAGCAGCGCAGGCGAGGCGAAGTTCGACCTGGTGGCGACCGCTCTGGTCTCGGATGACGTGGAGCCGTGCGGTCAAGTCATTGGGGATGAGATTGCCCACGGCACCGAGCCCAGCACGGTAATGATCACCCGCGAAGGCCACACAGTCCAGGAGGAGCCCGCCCTGGTGAAAATCGACGCGCCCACCGAACCGATCGAGGCGGGCGAGGAGTTCGCCGTGGAGCTACTGGTAGAGAACGTGGAGCACCTGGCCGCTTTCGACTTCGCTATCTCGTACGATCCCGAGCTGATGAGCTACGAGCGAGTCGAGGACGCGGGGCTGTTCCTCGCCACCGGCGAGCGCCAAAACATCAGCTGTCCAGATGCTATCGCCACAGATGGCAAGCTCAGCCTCTTCTGTGTCACCAGAGTTCTGGGGGCGTACTGCGTGGGCGCGCCGGCCGGCGCTTCTGGATCGGGGCTGCTGGCGCGGGTCTTCTTTAAGGCCAGTGGCGAAGGGGTGGCGATGCTGACGTTGAGCGACCCGACAACCTTGGTCCTGGACGATTACAGCCCCTGCGATCTCAACTTCACCGTCCCGAAGATACCGCACACCCTCCAGGGCGCCTCTGTAGAGCTGCTGGGCGGCGATGGCTTGCCTTGGCTGATCCTTGGGCCCGCCATCGGTGTAGTCGCACTCTTGGTCATCGGCGGCGGCATCGGCTTGTCGATGCGCCGTCGCGGTGGTGACGCCGCACCCTAAAGAGCGCGCAAGCCTCATCTCTATACCAGTTCGATAGTTCACTAAATTCCGTTTCGCGTAATTTCCGCAGTTTTTACTTGACATCTCTTCCCAGTTGTGGTTGAATGCGCCTTGACTGGTGGCTTAGTCCTAATTGTCCCCCCGCCGACTTAGGCGCTGAGCAGCGTCTCCGTACGGAATTTCTGGATCCGTGCGCGAGGCAGAGAAGCGAGCTTCAGGCCCTGCCTGAGGGAGTGCCGTGGGTCGAAAATTCCGCGAAGAGCAGGCCCAGTGGGGGCGTACAGTGCCCCTCGTTGCCCTAGGCTTGGGTCTCCTCGTCCTCACCGTGCTCTTGGCGATCGCCCTTGCGCCGAGCGACAGCATCGTTCAGGCTACCGGCCCCACCCCGGTACCCAGCATTCAAAAGACCGCCACCCCGGTTGGTACGCTCGCTAAGCCCACGCCGTCCACAACCCAGAAGATCGCAGGGGGCGAGGCTCGGGTCTTCGAAGGGACCTTTGGCAGCCAAACCTGCGTCTTCCAGATCCGGCTCAAAGGTGTCTTCCTCAACGGAGCCAACTACGATTGGATTTACGAAGTCATGGATGTGAACGGGCAGGGTTGCGGGCTTAGTCACATAGTGTTTTCGCTGTGCCAGCCCAACGCCACCGACGCATACGTAGGAGGGAGCTCCACCGAAACGAATGTCATCAATCTCGTCGAGAAAGACCCCACGACCGGCGTCTCAGGGGTGAAGTTCAATGACATGAGTGAGATTGTGGACTTCGTCGCCGGCAACTTTACCTACACGCTGAGCAACAACTTCCCGGCAACCGATATATTGATCGTATTCAAGGTGGGTAACGGCCCCATGTATGGGATGATCGAAGGGCCGGATTGCGACGCGAAGAAGGCGACGCCGACGCTCACACCCACGCCGACGGCCACGTCCACCGCCACGCCGACCGCCACGGTGGAACTACGGAAGAATGCCAACCTAAAACTCGACCCGCCCAAGGCCATCGCGCTCGCCCCCGGCGACACCCAGAGCTCCGTGAACGATATCAAGGTCACAGCCAGCGCCATCTTCCAGCAGGATATGGACGGCGATGGCTTTGCTGGCTGGTCAAAGATCTCTGCGACCATCTCCTGGAGCGCGCAGTCGGCCTCAGCCAATCTCACCAGCAAGGGATCCTTATCCGTTACTAGCGGAGCAAACAGCGACTGTATCCAGACCGGCACATCGGCCAAGTCCGTGGACGGCGGCTGTCTGGCCGTTGTCGATAAGGGCGCGCCGTCGGCCTTCAATGAGGAGACCGTCGCCGTCAATTACAGCCTTATTCTTAGCTGTGGCAGCCTGGACACGGTAGGCACGCACACGGTGAGCATTACCGTGACGATCTTGCGGGAGGACGGCAGCGCGGTACCGCTGGCGAAGGCGATCGTGAGCGAAGCTAGCGAGCAGATCGAGTGCAACGCGCCACCTACGCCCACGCCGACGAATACGCCCACGCCGACGAACACGCCCACCCCGACGAATACGCCGACGGTCACGCCGACGCCGACCGAGGGCCCTTCGCCGACACCGGGCGAGAAGGTCTTCCACCTGAAGACGCCGTCCCTCTCCAACCTGTTCCTGACCAACCAGCAGGGCCAGGCGAAGGCCGGACTCGAGGTCGAAGTAGGCACCACCATCG